>CBFIHW010000015.1:0-33801 GCA_965662325.1 uncultured Pirellulales bacterium
AAGGTGCCAGAGAGGACATCATGTTATGAGATGGTTTCTCAAGGAGTTCGATGGTCTTGCAGGACAGGTTTAGGTGTCTGAATGACCTCCTTCGAGATCGGATTGATCCTTGTAGGGTCCTTCTTTGGTGGTTTCGTAAATGCCATTGCAGGTGGTGGTGGGCTTGTATCACTTCCTGTCATGCTTGGCGTGTTTCCTGACGCATCGCTTCCTAGTATTTTTGGTACGACAAAGTCTGCAATGGTGTGGGGAACGGCATGGGCAGCACGATCGTATGCGGTTCACGTCAATGTGTCGTGGGCGCGACTTGTTCCAGCACTTATTATGGCTGTGCTTGGTGGGTTGCTTGGTGCTTGGCTTCTGACGCATTTTGAGTCAGAGTGGCTGCGTAAGGTGTTGCCCGTGCTGCTTGGCTTTGTTTTCTGGTACACCTTGGCAAGTCGGCACTTTGGACGAGACCATGTGCCCACATATCATCCCAGGTATGAAGCGGTTTTTGCTGGTATTATTGCCTTCTGTTTAGGTCTCTATGACGGTTTTTTTGGACCAGGAACGGGAAGTTTCTTTGTATTCTTCTTTGTGAGGTTTCTGGGATACGATTTCCTCCATGCGTCGGCCTCAGCCAAAGCCTTAAATGCAGCGACCAATACCGCAGCAATTGTTGTTTTTGCATCAAACGGGGTGATCTGGTGGCACCTTGTAATCCCGATGGCCATTGTGAACATCGTAGGGGCTGGGTTGGGAACAGCTGTTGCCTTTAGGCGTGGAAGTGGTTTTGTTCGGAACATTTTCCTCGTAGTGATTGCTGCCCTCATTTTGAAGACAGCGGCCGACGCCTATTGGTAATCAGGCAAACCGTGCGGAGTGCCTAAACAGACAAAAATTTTTGTAAAAAATCTCTGAATTAATACCTGTTTTTCCGAGAAGGCCCTGCAGTGGCCGAATGGTCTTACGTAAACCGTAGAGCGACCAGAGGCTCAGGAGACTTTCCAATTCCAATCGAACTGTATTCTCAGAAGCAATAATTCGGACCGAACGGCCTTGGAGGTGCCCGTTCAGGCGGCCGGTCAGAACTATTTTGGGTCGTTGCTGGTATCCCGTGTTCTAATTTTAATGCACCCGTCGAGAATCCATTCCGCGTGTTGTGCACTTTCTGTGGTGTCGCTCGGGATTTTGACATGAAGGTTTTCGAATTCGTATGAGATTTCGGCCTGTCTGCCGGTAAGCCTGTCGTAAAGCCCAATCGCTAGATCAGGCCATGAAATCGGTTGCGAATCAGCCATGTTCTTATCCTTCGTTGAGGGCGGTACAAAATACTGTTAACTTACTTACTGTAGGCTTTTGTTTGATAGAAACAAGTTGCCTAAGTGTGATTCCAATATTGAGCGTGCTGCTGAAGGGAAAATGGTGGCCAGTGTTCTCTGAAAAATGGAAAAAATAAGATGGCATTTAAAACTTTTGTTCTGAGTGGATTGTTCACATTGGGCTGTACCGGACTGTTGCAGGCATCTGATGATGCCAAAATTGTTGGAACAGATTCAACTGATTTGGCGACGAAAGCCTGGGCTGCACTTCAATCCAATGATCATGAAAAAGTGTCAGAAATTGCGGCTCAATGTTTCAAGGAATTTGGTGATGAGGCCATGAAACAGCAAAAAGAATCGGGGGAAGAAATCACAAATGACAACGCGTCTTCCTTTCCGGAACTCAATAGTGTTGGCACATGTCTCTTTATTCTGGCGAAATCACTTGCAGAACAGGGACGAGAAGAAAAAAGTCAGGCAACATTTAAGAAGCTGATTGATGACTTTCCGGGTTGTCGTTGCAAAAACAAGCAGGGCTACTACTGGAAACCGGCTGCTGTAGCTGAGAAGCAACTTGCCGAGACTTCTGAAAATTCTAGCTAACTGGTGGCGACTGCTTCGGTAACTGCTTGAACGGCTTTGTAAATATCTGCATCGGTGTGCTCGCAGGTAATAAAAAATCGTATACGAGCTGCTGATTCTCGAACGGCAGGGTACAAGATAGGGCGGGCGTTAATGCCCATCTGGAGAAGTCGTTGAGAGACAGCGAGAGCTTTTTGAGAACTGCCAACAATAATTGGAATCACTGGAGTGTTCAGGCTTGGGCCGGTGTCAAGTCCAGCTTCTTTTGCCAAGGAAAGGAAAAGAGCGGACCTTTCGTGAAGTTGTCGAACACGCCAAGGCTCGGCCTGAAGAGTCTGCAATGCAGCGAGCGCAGCGGCAGTATTTGGTGGCGAGCAGGCTGTTGAGAAGACAAATGCAGGTGTCGTCAGCCCAAGGTAATCGATGAGTTCGCGAGATCCGGCCAAATAGCCCCCGCCTGATCCAAGGGATTTACTGATCGTTCCCATCCAGATATCGACATGGTTGGGGTCAATATCGAAAAACTCAGCAATACCACGTCCGTTGTTTCCCATGGTCCCAAGCGAGTGTGCCTCGTCGATATAGAGCAGTGCATCGTGTCGCTGTTTCACCTCAATAAACCTTGGAAGATCCGGGTAGTCGCCATCCATGCTGTATACGCCTTCGATTGCAATGACAGCACGTCGGTACTTATGGCGAATATCTCGGAGGAGACCATTGAGTTGTTCAAAGTCATTGTGCCGAAAACTACGACTCGCGGCCTGCGAGGTCATGGCTCCCTCGGTAATACTTTTATGTGCTAATTCGTCATAGAGAATGAGGTCTTGGGCATTAAACAAATGACCAAATACGGATGCATTGGTGCCAAACCCACATGGGAAAACAGTTGCTCGTTCCGTACCAATAAAGTCTGCAATGGCTTTATCCAAGGCATTGAGAAGCGTTGTGTTGCCACCAACCATACGGCTCGCTGTAGCACCGCAGCCAAATTGATCGATCGCGGTTTTAGCAGCCGAGGTGACCGTTGGATGGCTGGTTAGACCAAGGTAATCAAAGCTGGTGAAACTAATAATATCTTTTCCACAAATCGATGCATGCTTCCCTGTAACGGATTCATGAGCCAGCAGAAAAGGATTGTCGAGGCCGAGTGCTTGAAGATCGGCCACACGTTTTCGTAGGACTTCGCATTCCTCAAAAGAATACGGTCTTACAGAAAGGCGTTCTTCATCAGTTCTTAGCGATGTTTTTGGAGGGGTTTGTTCTGTCTCGGTGTCTTTCGTGTCAAACATTCTTGTTGCAATACATGTAACGAGATCGTCACATGTTTGAATGTCCTGTATCCACTCCTCGTGTAGCCGCATTCCGTAGCTACCCTGAAGACGTACAATCGCATCTTCGAGGCGAGCGTCATCAATGCCTGCGTCTGTCAGGATCGAGTCAGGCGTTAAAAGTGATTGGTTTGAATTCGGCCTGACACGCGAAAGCTCATTGAGGACGACCCCGTAGATCACGTCGCGAGTATGTGCGTTTGGAACAATCCGCTGATCATCAATTGTGATCGTTGAAGCTGGTGCATTACCAAACCGAATCATGGGAGATCTTTCTGCCGGGGGACATCGGGCGAATCGCAACCGCGTGGCATCGAACCTTTTTACTATAAGCAAACAATGAGCCTAATCAATTGCACAGAGGGTGTAGGCCGGTCGATTCAGGCCACCGGCAATCAGACGAAGCGTCATAATCGGACCTTATTGAATGGTAGTGCCTGTGATTGACCAGGAACAGGAAGACAGTCTGATAATTAAATTAATTGGTACACAAGTCCCGTTGGATTGTTTGAGAGAGTCGGCTCGCAGCTCATGCTTCGTAGCCTATTGCCCGTGAAGTGACGTGGCTGTTTTGAGTGTTTTTCGATCTTTGGCAACATGTAGGTCTTGGTTAGTTTTAATGTTGGCCCCTTTTGTTCTAAGGTTGTTGTTTGTCATTGAGCGATATTGAATCACGATAGGGTCGGGGATAGCACTGGAGAAGGGTATGCGAGTGGTGTTGGAAAAAATGTTCTGGTGTTTAGTTCGCATGATTCTGCGACTCCGGTATAGGGTTCGTGTTGATGGTCTTGAACAGCTACGCACGTTGAAAGGGCCTGTGCTCGTTCTGCCTAATCATCCGTGTTATATAGATCCTCCGACTGTACTGTCTCACTTACACAGAGCAGTGAAAGTCCCGCTTCGGCCTCTTGTTTATTCTGGGACCTATCGCGTACCGTTTCTTTTGCCGTTGATGAAACTTGTTCGCGCGTTCGAGGTGCCTGACCTTTCAGCGCAGAGCCAGTCTGCTGTAGCCCAGGCGCAGCAATTGATTGATACGGTCGTTGAGGGGATTGATCAAGGCAACAGTTTTATTATCTATCCATCTGGTCGGCTGCAAAGAACGCACCTTGAGAAGATTGGGTCGAACCGCCTGGTTCACGAGGTAGTTAGTCGGTGTCCGTCAGTTACAATTGTGCTCGTACGCACCCGTGGTTTGTGGGGAAGCCTTTGGGGGTGTGCACGAACTGGGCAGCCACCAGATCTCACAAACAACGTGCTTGAGGCGCTGGGTTGGTTGCTGGCAAGCCTGGTATTTTTTCTTCCGCGGCGGAACGTTCATCTCCACGTGGAAACTATCCAGAGAGAAGAATTGCCGACTGAGTCGCGCGAAGAGTTTAACCGAAAATTAGAAGACTGGTTTAATGTTGATGCACCAGACTGCCCAGTATTTGTTCGATATAATTGGTGTTTTGGACCAGACACTGGGAACTACCAAACTCCAGCGGCGTTAGATATTGATACGGATTCAATAGATAACAAAACGATAGGGCAGGTCAACGAGCTCGTTGAATTGTTCTTGAAGCGTGACCTCATTGACAGCGAACAGGTGTCAGGCACACGGCTGGAAGACCTTGGGTTAGACAGCCTCGATCGGATGGATCTAGCACTTCGAATAGAGCAGCAATTTGGATTTCAAAGTGACGAGGTGGTGGAAACATTAGGAGGCCTATGGAGTCTTGCAGATGGAAAACTCGCCAGTCGTACTGCGGAGAGCAACTTGGTCGTGCCGAACAACTGGTTCTCATCGATGACACCTGAGGTTGGTCAGAATGTCACTGGTAAATCACGATGGTTGCTCGATGAAACCGTTGCGGCAGCATTTACTCGACGGATGATTGAGGCACCGGAGGCAGCTGCCACCGGAGATCCGATGTCGGGTGTTCTTTCACGTCGTCGTCTGCTTGTGGCGGCCAATTTGATGGCGAAACGGTTTGCCAGAATCCCCCAACAACACGTCGGTGTGATGCTGCCCGCGAGTGTTGCAGCTGATATCGTCTTTTACGCAATGCATCTAGCTGGCAAGACACCAGTCATGATGAATTGGACAACAGGACCTTCGGGCCTGGCTCATGGTGTCGAAGTGACAGGAGTTCGGCAGGTGGTGACCTCGAGTCGGTTGGTTGATCGGCTTGGCATTGCAATAGAGGGTGCGGAGTATGTGTTTCTGGAAGATGTGAAGAAGTCGATAAAGAGAACGGAAGCCATGGGGCTGATGGCTCGTACATATCTGCGTCCGTCAGCCTTTCTCAGGAACCTGCCAGAACAGGATGAACGCGATCCTGCAGTCTTTCTTTTCACTTCGGGTTCTGAATCGGCTCCGAAAACTGTTCCTTTGACGCACCGGAATCTACTGACAAACATTCACGACAGTTTGGCTGTTCTTCAGCCAGATCAGAACGATAGTCTGCTCGGTTTTCTTCCCCCGTTTCACTCTTTTGGGCTGACTGGAAACGTCTTACTTCCTCAGTTATCCGGCATACGAAGCATTCGGTATGCAGATCCGACTGATGCGTCGGGACTCGTACGGCTCATTGGCTCGTACAAACCTTCGATGCTGTTTACAACGCCGACATTTCTTGGGTACATCCTCGGTAATTGTTCCGGCGACGAGATGCAAAGTTTACGAAAAATTATCACTGGTGCCGAAGCATGCCCCGAGGCCACACACGTACTTTGTGCTCAAAAGGCTCCGGAGGCAATTATTCTGGAAGGATACGGCATTACTGAGTGTTCGCCTGTTGTCGCAGCCAACAGGATTGAGAGAAATAAGCATGGCAGTATCGGAAAGCCTGTTGATCATGTGGAAGCAAAAATTGTCCATCACGAAACACTTAAACAGGTTCAGGCTGGAGAGACAGGGATGCTTCTGGTTCGGGGTGATTCAATCTTTGATGGATATCATGCCTTTGATGGCCCAAGTCCGTTTGTGGAAGTTGAAGATCAGCAGTGGTACCGTACGGGCGATCTTGTTTCTGCTGATGAGGACGGCTATTTGCAGTTTCGTGGGCGTCTGAAGCGATTTCTGAAGGCTGGTGGTGAAATGATATCACTCCCGGCACTCGAGAAGCCTTTTCAGGAAAAGTTCCCCGCTGATGAGAATGGTCCACGTGTTGCCGTGGAGGGCGTTGAGACGGCAGGCGGCCGAATGGTTGTCTTGTTTACTACTGCTGATATTTCCATGCGAGAAGCATCTGATGTGCTCCTCGAGGCCGGGCTTCGTGGTGTTATGCGGCTTGATGCGGTTCGGAGAGTTGAAACTATTCCAGTTTTGGGTACGGGTAAGACAGATTACAAGTCACTCCGCTTACAAGTTGAGGCACTTGCTGAGGCAGGGATGGACCGTCAGCCTACGTAAGCGGCCTAATCATTAGCGATACAGAAGAGTGTGGATTCTCCCCGGATAAACAGTTCCTTGCCAACTGGGGCTGGTGTTGCATCAACAGTTTCTTTCATATCGTTTACTGCGACGACAACTGGGGCATTGCCGTCACGAATGACGGTGATCGTTCCGTTACGGTCTGTCATATAGATATGTCCATCGGCAGCCACCGGCGATGCGTATGTGTAGCTTACGCCTTCCACACGCTCCGCTTGGAACAAAGGTTTTCCATCTTTGATGCCGATGCATGTTAGTAATCCAGTTTTGCCTTTGTAGAACCATATTTTTCCATCATGCAATAGGGGTGACGCAATGTCGGGTGTATTCCGTGACACGGTCCAACGCACATGAGATGAATCCTGAATGTTGCCGCTGCCTGTTAGGTCAAAGCATCCAAGAAACGAACCGCGGAAACCAGAACCAATGAGTACAAGGCCGTCATCGGAGACTGCAGATGCAACTGGTCGCATTGTTTGTCCACCGCACTGCCAGAGTTCTTTTCCAGAATCCAGGTCATATCCGCGGGCTGCATTTTGTCCATTCATAACAACCTGTTTTGAGCCATCTTCAGTTGAGACGATGAGTGGAGTTGCCCAGCAGGTTGGCTCATCTCGTGGAACATCCCATAGGATCTCTCCTGTTTTGGCGTTTAGACAAAAAAGATGAGATGGCCCCTCATGGTCCCAGGGAACTACGATTTTGTCATCGACGAGCGTCGGTGAACTTCCTTCACCAAACTCATTGCGTGTCTGCATGTCACCGAAATCATGCTCCCAGACGGGCTTTCCGTCCATCGTTAGGCAGTAAAGGCCCTGTGAGCCGAAGTGTGCGTAGACATGTTTGCCATTCGTGCAAGGCGACGCTGATGCATACCCATTGGTGCTGTGTGTTCCCTCGTGAGGAACCGCCTTGATGCACGAATGGTCCCATTGTTTTTCCCCTGTCCTTCTGTCGTAACACAGTAGTCGAAAATTAAGAGTGCCACGTCCATCAGAGACAGGCACGGCAGTGGTTATAAAGACCTGCTCGTTCCAGATAACCGGTGAAGACGAGCCACGGCCTGGAATTAACTGCTTCCAGCGACAGTTTTTGTCTGAGCCAAATTCTTTAGGAGGTTCTGCCGTCGGGCTCTCACCGTTGCCGGTCGGGCCGCGCCAGTGGCCCCATTGCTGATCATTGGCATCAACCACGTTCAGGAACACTGGAGCGAGGGAGAGGAAGAGCGAGGCAAGTATGAGAACTTGAAATCGGTTTCGCATCAATGGAGTGTTTGTATGGGTGGCTTGTGTCATATCTGTATTTCTCGATACTAATATTGTTGTGGGGAGGAACATTCTCCGTCCACTAATACAATACTCTTTTTTGTTCACGCTGTGAGGAGTGCAAAACACATGGCCGCCTTCCCTGATATTCCTAAAGTCCAATATGAGGGGCCTGAGTCGACGAATCCCCTAGCATTCCGCTGGTACAACCCAGACGAAATTGTGGCTGGTAAGACTATGAAGGAACATTTTCGGTTCACAGTAGTCTACTGGCACACCTTTCGGGGAACGGGGAGCGATCCCTTCGGTGCGGCAACGCTTCAGCGTCCGTGGGACGATGGTACAGAAAGCGTTGATAACGCCTGTAACCGAGCTCGGGCGGCCTTTGAATTTTTTGAGAAACTCGATGCACCGTTCTACGCTTTCCATGATCGGGATGTTGCGCCAGAAGGCCAAACGTTGGCTGAAAGTCATTCAAATCTCGATGCAGTGGCAAAAGTACTCAAGGAAGAGCAGGAACGATCTGGCGTTGGATTATTGTGGGGTACCGCGAATCTCTTTAGTAATCCTCGATATATGCACGGTGCTGCAACTTCATGCAATGTTGAAGTCTATGCGTATGCTGCTGCTCAGGTGAAAAAAGCTATTGAGGTTACGAAGGAACTTGGTGGTGAGAACTATGTCTTCTGGGGCGGGCGAGAAGGCTATCAGTGTTTGTATAACACTGATATGAAGCGGGAGCTTGACCATTTGGCTCAGTTCTTTCACATGGCAGTTGACCATGCCAAATCTATTGGTTTCACCGGTCAGTTTCTGATTGAACCGAAGCCAAAAGAGCCTACAAAGCATCAATATGATTCAGACGTGGCAGCATGCGTGAACTTCTTACGTGCGTATGATTTAGCAGATTCATTCAAGCTCAATCTGGAAACAAACCATGCCACACTAGCCGGTCATGAAATGCTGCACGAGTTGGAAGCAGCGGGTAGTCAGGGTTTTCTTGGTTCGATTGACGCGAATACCGGTGATCTTTTGCTTGGTTGGGATACTGATCAGTTTGCGACAAACTACTATCTGACCATCCAGATCATGTTGGCGCTGCTGAAATATGGTCTTAGTCCGGGTGGTGTGAACTTTGATGCCAAGGTGCGTCGCGAGAGTTTTGAGCCTGTTGACCTGTTCTATGCTCATATCGGAAGTATGGATGCCTTTGCCCGAGGCCTGCGAGTTGCCGCGGCTATTCGTGAAGACGGAGCACTTTCGTCACTAGTAACTGAACGATATAAGAGCTGGGACGGAGATCTTGGAAAGAAAATCGAAGCGGGCCAATGCAGTTTTGCTGAACTCGAGAAGCTTATGCTGGAGAAGGGTGAAGCGGCCGCAAATACCAGTGGTCGTCAAGAACTTCTCGAGAATATTGTGAATCGGTATCTCGACAAACGCTGAAGCCTATGACGGTGAATATTGTTGTGGAGCATCCCGCAGAACTTGATGACGAGGCTCTCCTTCGGTTCTGCCGTGAAATACGAATGCGTCGCGGTGGGCCGGGAGGTCAGCATCGCAATAAGGTGGAAACGGCTGTCGTGTTACTGTATGAGCCAACCGGCATCACAGCTGAGGCATCTGAACGGCGGAGCCAGGCTGAAAACAGACGGGTTGCTTTATTGCGTCTTCGACTGAACCTTGCGATTGAATGTCGTGTGGTGCGAGACAAGGTGCCGTCACCACGATGGCAAGGACGTGTCAAGCACGGGCGGCTGTCGATATCGAGTGACCATCGAGAGTACGCGATGCTTGTCGCAGAGGCATTTGATTATCTTGCGACCTGTAAGGGGGATATGCGGATGACGGGTGAGGCGTTACAGGTTACTCCGACACAGTTAGCTAACCTTTTCCGTAAGGATTCAGCCGTTTGGGCAGCGTTTCAAACAGATCGAATCGGCCGTGGGCTACGGCCGTTGAAATAGTTCGGATACTCGGCCTTTTGGCGGGGTGTAAGTCCCAATTCCTAGTGTGCCGTAAAGTTCTCTACTCGCTGTGCAGGGTGGATCATGAAGTAAAAATTAGCAAGGGAGCGCACAGAAGAACTGGATGATAATGGTCGAGTAGATCGCGAAAAGGTAGTCAGCCTTGCTGAACGTATGTTCTTGAAGATCGATACGAATTATCGATGACTTGATAACAGCGGAAGCACTCGAGTCAGGTCACCTTGACTAAGCTGATTGTGGTTCACACATGGGTTTTTGTGAGGCTTCGGAATCATTGGGGTGAATCAATCATGCCGGCTCGACGAAGGGCTTTTGCAAGATCGCGTCGCGCATCGTCCACGGCGAGTGCCTGGCGGCGCACGGCCGACGGAAAACTCCGATGCTGGAACATGTGCTCCATCGCCTCTAGTTCAGTTGCAAGCTGTTTCGATACCGCGAGAAGATCTTCATCTACGGTCCAGTTGCGTAGATAGATGCCAACAATAAGTCTTTTGTTCCAACCCTCGCACATCGGAATCCAATGGAGACAGAGTTCTGAATTTCCTGAGATAGCCGCCACTTGGGACTCGATGGATGCCACACGCAATTCTTCAAGAGCTTCTTTTGGCTCTGGGTAGTACGCAAAACATCCGGCAATACTTACTGCAATGATCCCAGCGAGACCGCAAAGACCAATCACGGGAGCCGGAAGAATGATATCGAAACGACCATGAGCTGCCTTGGTGGGTGGCACTTCATTGAGCCAGTTATCTAGCTTTTTATTTGGGTCGAAAAGTCGTAAAAGACCGCCACAAATGGCAAAAATGCCGAGAACAGCAATGCCAAATAGTTCATGCGTTTGGGTTTCCAACTTGACGCGTCGAATAATATCTGCAGGAAACCCCCCTGTTGGTACAGAACCAAACCGATATGGCGAGCAGTACCGGTCGAATGCATGACTATGATCCGATGCTTCAATTGCTTTTGGGTAAAGAGGGCCTTCAACGCCGTAGGAGATGCCGATTACGACCAGCAGCATGATCCCGAACCAGATGCCAAGTTTTTTCCACCCATAGTGCCACCACATCCACGCGAGTAAGCCGAGGTTCATTCCGGCACCAAAACACAGCAAAATGAATGCTGCTCCAACAGAGTTTCCATGTTGGAACATCGAACCAAGTTGGCTCATGGCGACCATAGGTGTTGCGTACGCTGGGAGTGCTACGCCGGTCATAGTCAGAGGGGCCCAAGGGTTATCATGCGACATTGTGCCACCGAGAATCCCATAAGGCAGAACCATTGACATGAGCCCAACCCCAAGAAGCCCAATGCCAATAAAAGCGGTCATTGGCCCAACGGTGATTCGTCCCATAGCAACCGCCACGGATGCGATTCTTCGGATACCTACAGGACATTCTGGAGGAGGCGGAATCTTGAGTTCAGTATCAGGAAAAAGTTTGTCAAAGATCGCTCCAGATACCGTCACGACGATTAAGGAGCAGCCTGCGAATGCGAAAATAGTGAACGGTTTTGAGAGCGTAAGGCCGTAGAGCAGTGACAGTGGGTCAAAGAGTGGGCTCGATAGGGCAAAGGCAAAAATAGTACCGATCGCAATACCACTCAGACGTAGCTGCTGACAGATTGGAATGACGCCAAGAGAACAGCCGGGCAGAGCCATTCCAATGCACCACGATTGGAAGAGTGACACAACTGAATTGGAACCAAAGAGCCGCTTGGTGCCGACTGCCCCAATCATTCTCTCAAGAAGTGCTGTAATACAGATTCCTGAGAGTATAAAAGGTGCACCTTGTAAGACGGCCTGAATGATGCGGAGAATTGCCCCAAAAAATAGTTCAGCCATTTAGATCTTCCGGTTTAGTCTATTGCCGTAATGCAGGTTCAGACTCGAGGCAACAGTGGCCACTACTGCACGTACAGTTTTTGCGGTGATTGGCAATATGTCCAATAACCAAGAATAAACCTCCAAGCGGGCTGAGCCAATTCGTAAATGTTGCAAGTTGAAAACTCGTTTCAACGTTCATGGCTTCACCAGCTTCTTGTTTACCGCACGCAGCATCAGTACAGGCAGCATCAGTACAGGCAGCATTCTGTGCCAGTGGGCTACCGGTTGTCTGAGCGCAGCACTCGTCACCAAAAACGAAGGCACTGAGAGACAGTAGTGTGATTCCAATGAGACCGGAAAAAGCGGGTACGAGGCTTTTGTGTTTTCTCCATCCCGGGATAAATGCACTGGCTGCAAAAATAAAGCAAAGTATTGTCATCCATTGATGAAAGCCTTCATGAGCTAACCAGCTGAGCCCAAATGACGGGAGGTACGAGAGGAGGAGTGGCATCGCTGCGCAATGGATACCACAAGCAATCGATGCAGCTAGTCCTGTCCAGTCCGCCCAAGTCGTCCACGCTGAATTGTTCGAAGTTGGTGTTGTTGTCTGGTGTAACAGATCCATTGTTCTTACTAATCTCTCGGGTTTATCTGGGGCAGAAAATCTGGAGCACACAATCAGTGATTATTTTAATCTATCTTATCAAAAACTGACTTATGGTGTCGGTTCCGTTGGAACATCCACACTTTCCAGTAGCTGACTAATGAGGTTTCTGGAATCAGCGGCTTCAACGTCTAACCGGACTGCTAGAACCGGGAAAGCGACTTGTTGAACGTCGTCTGGTGTGACAAAGTCGCGGCCAGCCAGGTGAGCTGTCGCTTGAGCAGCACGTTGCCATAACAAAAGTCCCCGCGGACTGAGTCCTGCGTCGATGTCGGGGTGATTACGTGAGGCTGTTGCCAACGCTACAAGGTACCGCTGGACGTTGTTTCCTACGCGTATCTGTGTAACGAGATCTTGAATTTCCTCGAGTTCGCCAGCAGTCAGAATCGCTGATGAAGTTGACTCGATCGTTTGCGATTCGGTCCTCACTGCAGCAGCTAGCATTGCAGTCTCATAATCAGCTGCAGGATAACCCACGGATAATTTCATCGTAAATCGATCAAGTTGAGCTTCTGGTAGTGGGTAGGTGCCATGTTGTTCATGCGGGTTTTGTGTTGCAATAACAAAAAATTCATTTGATAACTGATGCTGTTTCCCATCTACCGTAACTTGTCGTTCTGCCATTGCTTCTAGCAGAGCACTTTGGGTGCGGGGGGTGGCCCGATTAATTTCATCAGCCAGTAAAACCTCAGAAAAGACAGGGCCCGAACGAAACTCAAACTGCCTCGTTTCAGCGTTAAAGATACTAAATCCGGTAATGTCGCTTGGAAGTAAGTCAGGCGTGCACTGAAGCCTGCTGAAACGGCCACCGACAGAACTAGCTAATGCTTTGGCTAGCGTGGTCTTACCAAGACCAGGCCTGTCTTCTAGCAATAAATGCCCGCGTGCCAGTAGACAGACAAGCACCTGCTGAACAACGTTATGTTTTCCTTTCAGTGCATCCTCGAGCTGAATTCGTATTTGTTCAATTTTTTTCAATCCATTCGCAGTGGTTACGTTAGCCGCTAAGCCTGTTGGTTGGGAGGCTGGACTTTGTGTTCCGGCATTCATTTTTGATCTCGCTGGTGATAAGGATGTGGGAATGAGTAATGAGGTTGATTGAGTTGTCTTGAGGACCGATTAATTGCCACGAGATTACGCCATGACCACATATTAAGTGCAGCAACGCATGGGTTGCGTATCGATTGCTCCTTCGTGTGCGGAACCGATGGGTCATAGAGTTGCCGCTCTACGCTACACATGAATGGTTCGGTGGCACTCTGTTGATCAGATCCTGTAGGCTCTGCGTGTGGTTTTTGGCTTAGTATTGCATTAGCGAGGTGTTCAAGCCAACGACGAGGAGAGATTCCTTTAGGGCGTGGTAGGCCTACACGGTTGCAGCGGCGATCAATCGTTCGCATCGTATTGAGAGCACTATAGTCTTCACTGATCAACGCGCGGATGTGAAGTATTGAGACGTCACAAGCATCGAGAATTCGACGCCGGAAGATAAAACTTAACGTAAGGAAAGAAAAGAGCGCGGCTGAGGTGAATGGGTTACCCGATAATCTTTTGTAAACGATATGCAGGAATTGGGCGATTCGTTCTGTAAAACTCAATGGGGGTAGCAGTATGGCATATCCTGGGCTTGGTTCGAGCGTTACCCAATAATCTCTTTGGACAAGTACTTCAGCCCAGCAGTGGACATCGTCTGACAAAATTGGGGTCAGGCCAGTCCTCGCCTCGTACCGATCTGGTCTGGCGTAAAATCCACTGACAAATCTCGCTGGATACTTTAGTGAACGCAGGAGCCAAACAGCAGATGTCGCAAAAAGGTAATCTGGGCCGCGCTTGGTTTCAAAGAGGAATTCTGAAACAGTATGCCCGGTGTCTCCAGTAGCGCGAACACTATCATCGATTGTATATTCTTCACGCAGGTGCTTTATAATCGAATCAATCTGCTCCCATCCCTGTGCCTTGCCGGCCGTCCAACGTTCGGCCAATTCACGCACGCGATAAGAGGACGTGCCTTCATCGAATTGGCGGTATTGTTGTTGAGAAAAAATTCCAGAGAAATCTCGTTCATTTAGTTTGCGGATATCGACCAGACGAGATTGAACATGAAGTGTAGTGAGTTCAGGTAGGTTGTCTCTATCGACGCCAACTATTCCCGGTTGTTCCCAACAAAAAAAATCAGCACGATTTAATTTGTCGATAGACACGCCGGTTAGTTGGATTGGTGTCGGTACACGATTCGTTTTTAGATTAATAACTTTAATAGAGTGTATTTCAGGTGCAGCATAGGGTTCACCAGGTTTTGTTTGGACTCCAAGTCGAAGCCACGGTCGGTCGGACACCGTATCAAGCTTTAACTCTGGCAATTTCTCAGGCAAGGGTTCTGCCGACCACTCAATACCATCATAAATATCAAATGATTCCAATTTGAGATGAAGTGGTAAACGGCCGCGAACATAGATTAATGCATCGCTGTCAATACTGGAGATTGTCTTCGATTTAGCTTTTCCTGGTTTACGAACTGTTGAAAATTCACGAGAACCTTTTTTGCTTTTTGCCATTCGGTGATTTTCAGCTAGAGCGCGAATTTCAGGGGCAAGGCTAATGACTTTTTGGAGCTTCTTCTTATTAAAAATATTCTCATTGTAAGTGTCATCAAAAACATCATAGAGAGTGGGGTCATGGGATGCAGCGAAGGGAGCATTTTCGATCGGGGCAAAACTCCTAATGTTTTCGAGCCCCGCCACAAGGAGGTCACCATTGCCGATCCCGTCTCGAGCCATCGAAGAGGCGTCATCACCGCCGCCCGATGTTGGCAGCCAGCCTTCCGTCGCGATAAGCCGACCAGTCGCAGCAGGAAACAGGAGCGGTAATATCAATGGGATTGCTAAGGCTGGTGTCCACCATGGGCGTTTGTTACGAACAATTTTTGAAGTCAAGGTAATATCAAGCCGTTCCCAGTAACGGGCACCGAGCCAAAGGATAGAACTCACCGCAAAGGCGATGGAAAGGCTATTGCACCACGGTAATGTTGTTATTGAAGAGTCGAAGCATGCCGAAGCAAAGACAAATACGAAGGTGCTGAGCGCAACAGATGGCCCTTGATTGAGAGGATGGTGCGATACTGTTGCAAGTCCAATCATCACATTGCGAAGTAGTGTAAGCAGCAAGGAATCCATCAGATGAGGTGCTTCGAGGTAGATTCGTAGGGGCATCTCTATGCAGAATCCAATCAATGTGATGCTGATGGCCCACAGGCGGCGGGAGTTATTCGTGCTCCCGATACTAGGAGCGAATCGCCGAACAGCCTCTGATAACATAAGTGTGATGGTGGCAAGGCTAAGTGATGCAGTCCAAAAGCTTTTCGGCTCTGGTGGCACCACAAAACCGAAACCCGCTGCATCTACAGCAGCAGATGCGATTATCGCCATCGCCAGACAAAGCCAGCCAGACAAACCTCTTTTGAGAGGACTGACTGTGGCTTTTTCATCGTTGTTTAAGTGTGAATGGGTTTTAGCCAACATGGCAGAGTCTTTCCCAAGAATATTTAAAAGCCAATAAAGGATCGTCAGATTGACGAATCCAGATTGTTCTTCCAAATTTTGTATGTCGGATAAAAGCGGAGTCTTCACTGGGCTCGTTGGAAAGCACAATGCACAACTGGTCGCCCTGAACAGAACAATGCTCTAATTCTTGCTGTAATCCTTTTGGCGTTGTAACTCTCACTTGGAAAACGCCACAATTAGAACGAGATTTTTTCTTGTGTATTGCCGGGTTGTCGGGCGAGTGACAACCGTCTAATACTGTCCCACTTTCAGTAGATTGAAAGTGGGATAGTTGATCGAGAAAGCGTACGACCCCATTCGTACCTTGCCCAAGCTTGATGCATTGGTCACGAAAGCAACATTCAACAGACGCCTGTTTACTCTGATATGCAACAGCAATGCTCGCTACAATCCGTATAGCCCATTCGAGACTGTTCTCACCGTTTATTGGTTCGTGGATTGCTGCGTCCGTATCAAATACAACTCGGATGGCCGATGTTGCAGACGCCTGACGCTCACAGACAACAAGCGTGCCAGTTCGTGCTGTTTGCGGCCAATGAATACGACGAAGTGAATCACCGTTTCGAAAGGGTCGTGTTCCTAGGACATCTCCAGATTCTCCGCATCGTGCATCTGTAAAGCGGTCTTCCGATGGAATAGTCTCAGCGCTGTCAAGCAGACTTTTTAGGGCCACTATGCGGGGCCACACAATAAGTGTGTTTCGAATCTGTGTTGGTCGAGAACGGCTGTATATTCCAAACGGAAAGCCAGTGGAAATGAGACACTCCTGCATGGGGTATACGCCCCGAAGCATTGGTGTGAATAAAGAGGTAAAAGTGGTCCTGCTGGCCGCCGGTAGGCCTCCACAAGCGGCAGGTTTCAGCTCAGAAAGGTCACGGCGGCACATGATTCCCCATGTGGGCCATGGCCAGCGGTTTTCAAGGGTTAACCGAGTTTGTACAGGTTCTTGTTCGGTGACCCTGCGGCGTTCAAATTCCAACTCACCATGAAGTCCGCGTATTGTAAGAGCTGGCCAAAGTGTTCCGACTGCACCGATGAAAAAAATTGTCGCTGCAGCCCAAAGCATACTTGTTCCTACAGCGACACCGAGTATCAACACAACGATAAAGGCGGCAACAAGAGCACCCAAAGGCGTCTTTATCGCAGCGACTAAAGGATCTGCGAACCCACACCAATTATGCGACGTAATCCAGTAATAGAACTGTGATGGTCGTGTAGTTGGAACTGGTGATGTTTTGTTGACGTTGTCCATGGAGTTCTTGTTGAAAATCAATCAACCGATTGAATTGGGCGTCGTGTATTAATGAGGTAATATGCAGCGGTTGTCACACTGGTGTGTTGTATCAAACTAGCTGCACTGATGCGGTCGTGCGTGTCAATCTGTTACGCAGAACGCTTCAATGAAGTACGGGATCCGCTACTTTGTGCGACCCCATATTTGTGAATCCAGCACTTGCCAAGGTGCTATCGGTACTATGAGATACTCGTTGGCGGGCCACGAGGGATTGGTCGTAGTGTGTAGTCAAAGACAGTAAAGAAATCGTCTGGAAAGAAAAGTCTTTGAAGAACGAGATGAGTTACTTGAGTTGGTGGAAGTGTGTAAGCAGTTTGAAGCTTTGCATAGCCGAAAAATTGACAGAGAACGCAATCTTCAGAGTTTCCAGAAGGATCACCCGGTTGTTGGCTTGAATTCCGTGCTGTGGAGTCTTCAGTTGTTTCTGCTAGTGCGGTTAAGCCTTTATCGTGATCTCCACAATGATAATGGTTACAGGGCCGTTGATGGTTTTGTACATCGGGACCGTATTGGCGAAAAGATAGGCATTCGCAATGAGAATGAATGCCGAGGACCGCAAATCCACTATATCCCAGTAAAGAAACTGGAATGAACGCTGTAAGCAAGACTATGACAAGAAGGCGTCGCATAGCAGATTCGCCGATTCAGAATAAAAGTACCCAAAACCATCAAATTTTAAGCTATTCCGAATTCATCAAAAAGACAAGGGAATAATCTCTTAGTCCGTAAAGAAACTCTAAAAATAGCTCAATAAACTCGGAATTTTAGTTGGTCCCGCAACTGATCAGTGACATCTGGCTGTGGGAAGAAACACGGGCCTGTTACCAGTATGTGTTTTGACTATTACCAGCCACCACCACCGCCACCGCCACCACCACCGCCAGAGAAGCCACTACCACTAGTTGCACTTGATGAAGAAGGGCTTGTTGCGGCAGCAGCTACTGCAGTAGTCATGGCGGCACCAAGCCCGGCAGCAGTCGCTCCCACAGTTGTTGCACTCCAGGCCTCGCCGTGATACCAGGTAGGGTGGTATCCAGCCCCGTTACCTGTTTCAGCGGGGACACTTGTGGACGAGATGAGGTCTTGGAATTGATTTGCCCACTTGTTACTCACATCGAGCGCAATGGCATATGGAAGAAAACGCTCAAATAATTCAATAGTTCGAGGAGCGGCATGCGTCTGCTGATGGTTCGATGCGTAGTGCGTGAGGGACTCAAGCCGGTCTTCCTCCGCGGTTGATAGGTACATCGCAAATCCAGCAATTTGATCCATGATAGCACGGCCTGCAGCGGTAGGAGCTTTGATTAATTCGTAGAATACGGCGACCGTTGTCACAAGACCTAAGATGAGTGGAATGATCCAGAGAGATGTGAGCCCAGCGAGTATCCCAATGGCAACTACTTCACCCACAATGAACGGCAGTGAGAACAGTGTGAAGAAAATTGCGGAGCCACATGCTGTTAGTTGTCCTTTGCCTGTTCTGTCAACGAAGGCGATGCGCCAGGCCGAGATCACTTTATGGAGTAGTATGACAACACCGCAGGACCACCCAGTTAGCCACAGAGAAAGAAAGGCTACCGGGCCAGTCGCTGGGGTTTCTGCAGCAACGAAAAGTACCAGAAAAAAAATGGCGAATGAGAGCAGGAGACCGCCAAAGAACCAGAAGCGGTTTGGCCGAAACAACGTGCCTTCAAATTCACGTATTAAGCTTTTTCTCAACGCATTAATTGCTGAAGAAAATATCTGGTGGTGTTTACGCTCGATAGCTAGTGAATCACGACCATGAAGAAGGCAGTCAAAGATCTGTTTTTCACCATCAGAAGCCGAGCTGGTAGGCGTCGTTTTTTTTTCGAGTGTGTAAATCTGTTTGTTTTCACGGATGTCAAGAGTTTGCTGTGTTGCTAGCGACAGTAGTGCAACAGAAAAACACTCCTTGTCATATCCCATCTGAGAAATAAATCTGCATGCCGCCGGGCTCAGATTCTCCGGCGGTTGATATAGCGGAACAATAACTCCAGTTGCTGGATCTCGCCCTACAAATAACCAGGCCGTTAGAAAATAGGAAATGACTGACACCAGTCCGATGCTGCCCCACACGACGAATGGATCACGAAGAAGTACCTGTGTTGTTGTTGGTTTGGTTATAAATCCTGAAGGGAACGCAGCAACGACCGTCAGCCCCTCGTGAAGATTCAGTGCTCGTGTTGTCTTATAGGCTACACATTGTTCTTGAGTATCAACGCTGGTAGTCAGATCGCCTTGATTGGCTGATTTTAATACGCCGACGTAGCCTTCGGCCGACACTTCTTGCATAGGAAAGCGGTCAGGAAACGTGATTGTCACCTCAGCCTGCTCGATTGGAAAATCCCAGGCATTTCCTGTAGCGTTCCAGTAGACCTCATCATGGTCGTCTTGAAAACGAAGTTGTCGTGTTTCGTATTGAATAGTGTAGGTGTGTGGGCCTGGAGCAAGCTGAACGTTCTCTGATCCAATACGAATACGTTTGTAGATCCCGTTGTCTTCTTCCTTATAAACGGAGTTCTTTCCGTCACAATGAATAGAAATGAGCTGACTTGGGATGCTTATTTTCAGGCCGTAAAATCCGGCGTCATAACGGACGGGTATATCACGAAAAATTCCTCGTTTGATCTTTTTTCCCTCTGCAATCACTGAGATGGTTTCAGTGATAGTCATTAAGCCATCATCTCCTATGGCAATATCACTATGGAACTTCGTAATGCGTTCGGCTGCTTGACCAGAATTGGGGAACCATAGGCTGGACGCGAGCAGAACAAGAATGAATAAACAAAAGGAAAAGAAACGACGGACGAGTAGCTTCATGATGGGGCCTGAGTGGCAACGGTTGGAGTAAGGCGTTCTCCACTAGAGTCAACTTCAAAGTAGTCTTTTGTGGTGAAGTGAAACCAGTTTGCAACAAGATTCGACGGGAATGAATTGATCGCAATATTCAGGTCTCGTACAGCTCCATTGAAATATCGCCTGGAATACTGAATCGCATCCTCAGTCGCTATAAGCTGGGACGAAAGTTGTGAAAAATTGGTGTTCGCCTTGAGATCAGGATATGCCTCTGCGACGGCGAAAAGCTTTGTGAGCCCGGCTGTCAGCCTGTTTTCTTTGGCGTTGAGATCGGCAACATCAGCCACCGTGTCGGTTGCTGACCGAGCGGCGACGACATCCTCAAGAAGGGAGCGTTCAAAAGTGGCGTAAGCTTTGACGCACTCGACAAGGTTTGGGATGAGTTCGTGGCGGCGTTTCAGTTGAACGTCAATACCGCTGAATGCTTCGTTGACGAGAGTATTGCAGCGTACCAGGTGATTGAAGCAGTTCACTACCAGCAGGGTAAAAACACCAACAGCCACGCTTCCCACCACGACGGCCACTCCGCCAGCTGTGATTGTAAGAGCAATGAACGTCATCGTGTCCTCTTGTTGAAGCTAGAGATAGCCCGCCCCAAGTTTTTACACAGAGGTACGGGCATCTATAGTTCAAAAAGTTAGATAGACCCTCTGCGATTAGTGCAGATCAGGCTCCTTACCTTCGTAGGCGCGATACAAGTCATGGATAGCTTTTTCAAGACCAGATGCTGTGGCAGCGTCAGTTGACTGCTTGCATTTCATAGCGGCAACGGTCACAGCATGTGCAGCTTTGAGTTGCTCAGTGTAACGCGGTGAATCAGACTTGATTCGCTGAGCGAGGAAATAGTCAGCAATGACATTTTGGATTGATCCTGCGTGTGTTTCTTTTGTAACAACCCAGCGAACAAGTTGGTTGCTGTCCTGGCCAGTTTTTGCTGATGGGGCAAGTTCATTGATCTGCCCCTGTGCCTTAGCAATCGTTTTTGTGTCTTCCAATAATTGTTCGAATCGTAATTGGTCACCATAGATTCCGCACGGCACCTGACAGTGTGCAAAAACGGTGGAGCAGAGAAGGGTGGACGCAATGAGGGCAAGCAACGTACGTGACATGGGAAACGTGTCTCCAGGGTTAGATTGAGATACTCTAGGACTCACACGATACACCAAGAGAGGCTGTGGGTAAAAACCCATCGCTCAGAGCTTGAAATGCGTTATCTCCCCATGGAGATCGTTTGCTGCTTGCTGAACGTCAGTTGTGGCATTTTGGAACGAGTCGAGGGCAGATTCACTCTCCGAGACGCTCTCTGCTAGATGTGTCATGGCAATCCGGATCTGCTCTGCACCTTGGGTTTGGGCCTGCATGCCTTCGGCAACCTGCTCAAAACGCTCTGATATTCCTTTTACAGATGTGATGATTTCCGCAAGTTGTCGAGAGACGCCACCGATTTCCCGTGCCCCGGTTTCAACACTTTTTGTAAAGGCATCCATTTCCATTACACCGGATGAAACACTGAGCTGCATTTCTTTGACGACCTGTTCAATATCTAGAGAAGCAACGGCGGTTTGGTCTGCAAGGCGACGAATCTCCCGCGCTATCACGAGAAATCCAAGACCATACTCACCAGCCTTTTCCGCTTCGATTGCGGCATTGATCGAAAGAAGATTGGTCTGGTCGGCAACTTTTGCAATTGTTGTCACCGCAAGGTTAATTGTTGTTGCACGTTCATTGATCACGGCTAGTCGAGAACCAAACGATTCTGTGCTGTCTGCAAGTTTTCGCATTGTGTTGTCCATGCTCGAGAGATTCTCTCGTCCCTCGATTGCCATGGCACCGGTTTTCCCTGCCATCTCATTTACTGCGACCATGGTCTGGGTGAGTTCTTTTCCTGTGACACTAATCTCTTCTACAGCGGCTACTGTCTGTGTTGTTGAGTCCCCAAGCCGTTTGATAACGTGCTGCTGGTTGGCGCCCGTGTTCTGAAGTTCTGATGACGTGTCTGTCAACGCATCACTAGAAGTTTGAACTCGACCGATCAACATACGAAGATCGCGTGTCATGGTTTGGAGTGACTCGAGGAGTATGGCTGTTTCGTCTCGTGATAAGATCGAGACCTCTTCGCGGAGGTCACCAGCAGCAACTTTGCGAGACAGAGCAATTGCACGTTGAATAGGTGTACTGATACTTCGCGCGACGAACAGTGCAACGACGACGACGAGGAGGACAGTGCCGCACAGTAATCCGGCAATCAGGAGTTGCTGAAAATGAACAAGTGCAAATGCTTCACTTGTGTCCTGTTTAGCAACCAGACCCCAGCGATAACTTGGGAGGTAACACCACGCTGCAGCAACTTCCTCTTGCCTGTAATCTGGAAAAACGGCATATCCGCGATTGCCACTCGATGCATTTCGTGCGGCGATAGCTTTCTCAACTGTGAGCGGTATTGTTAGTTCAAAGGCGGCATCAGTGCGGTGACGAAGTGGAGTCGTAATTCTCGCAATATTGTCGATTCGCTCTGCCGTAAGAATTTCACCAGTTTTCCCAAGACCAGTGGTGTCTGTCAGTATTTGCCACACGTGATCAACAGGTAGTTGGAGAGCAAGCACGCCAACTACCTTTTCTCTCTGAAAAATAGGAGATGTGACAAAGGCTGTTGGGTTTCCAGATTTGCCAAAAGGTGCGAACTTACACAGTTCTGACTGGAGAAGAGTTCGTGACCGATCAAAGCCTTTTGCCAATTCTGTCTTTCCAAGGGACTCAGAGGTGAGTGTGGCACCCGGCTTAAGTTGTTCTGTAGATGAATAGAGAACGGTCCCGTTGACATGAATGAGAAGCAGGCTTTGGTACCCACGAGATGTTGCGACGTCTCGAAGATAGGGCGCAAAAGCCAATGCTTTGTCTTCAAGTGTTTTTTTGGCGTCGGATTCAGAAATGCCGACAGAAGAAAGTTGTGACATGGCGGTCACAATAGTCGGCGCTATGGACAACGTTGTGCCATCACGAACCCGCTCAGCAGCATATGATTCAAGTTTGGTTGATCTCGCCGAGGCAATTTGAACAAGTCTTTCTTGTATAGATGTTTCTAGAGCACGATTTGCGAGTCTGGCGGTGATTGTTGTAAGTATTCCACACGGTAACAATGCGATCAGGAGGAACCAGAACAAGAGCCTTCGAGCAAGTCGCTGGTGTTTTTTTTCGACGTGTGGTAGCGAGCTGGATTCAGTCATTTTCGGGAGCCTCTTCAGTTTGAGTAATCCCTGTGTTGGCCCAGCCTCCCCAGCGACGGTAAAGGTCGTTGACGAAGGTGTTCCACGCAGTTTTTGAGCGTGTGATTGGATATGGGACGGGGCGGACTGAACCGTTGCTGCTCCAAACGATGTCGAACTGTGCGTCTTTTTTAATTTTGCCGATGTAAACGGGCCTCCATGTGTGCTGAGTGCTAGGGTCGACTGCAATGATGCCTTCTGGGGCATTGAGACTCTGTTGGCGCAGGGCATTGCGAACTTGCTGGACATCAGTATTGCCACTCTCGCGGACAGCATTTGCCCACAGATAGACACTGTTGTACGCAGCGGCTATGACGTCACTTGTGACTCGATCTGCTCCGTAACGTGCTTTGAATGCAGAAACGAATCGTTTGTTTTCTTCACTGTCAATTGATTGGAAGTAGTTCCAGGCTGCATAGTGCCCAACCATATCGGCATGATTGGTTGAACGAAGCTCATCTTCAGCAATCGCAAAAGCAATTACGGGGATGTCGTCAGGAGATATACCAGCTTCACGAAGTTCCCGAAAAAACGCTATGGCGGAATCTCCAACCACGGAACAGAGGATCACATCAGGTTGTGTGTCGACAATTTCTTGAACATACGATTCAAGGTCAGTGCTGCCGAAGGGAACATATTTTTCAGCCACCTTTTCAACACCGAGCCCCATGAGCTGATCTGAAATAATTGCGTTGACACAGTGAGGCCAGATGTAGTCTGAGCCAAGAAGGAAAAAGCTGCGGGCATTGAGTGCACTCTGACACCACTGGACAGCTGGAGTTATCTGCTGATTTGGTGCCGCGCCGGTATAGATTACATTTGGGCATGCCTCGAGGCCTTCGTATGCCATTGGATAGATCAGAAGATGATCAGAATTTTCAAGAACAGGTAAGACACTTTTTCGACTTGCACTTGTCCAGCAACCGAAAAGAACGCTCACGTCCTCTTTCGATATAAGCCTGTCAGCTTCCCGAGCAAATGTCGGCCAGTCTGATGCGCCATCAGCAATTATCCATTTGATTGGCCGGCCAAGGAGGCCACCAGCCGCATTGATTTCCTCGAATGCCAGTCGTTCAGCATCGATCATGGCCTGTTCACTGACGGCAATGGGACCCGTTTGTGAATGAAGAACACCAACGAGTATTGGTTGCGGTGCGAGAAAAAATTGCCCGGCTCCAAACCACATGACCAGACAAAAGGCGAGACCACAACCTACGAGAATCCACCACCGCATTCGAGAACGACTATTGGTATCATGGGACGTAATAGAGAGGGGCATATCGGCCTCCGGGAACAGTGCAGCTGCCCGCAATCTTTACCTATACTTCCCAGTCGTGCGACACATTCTTTTATTTTTATTCCGTTTTGGGTAGTGGTGTTGTTGTTTTTCCATTCCGGATCGCTGGTGGTTGGGTCTGAGTTCCCCGTATTGGTTTAATTTTTCGAACCCAGATGTTTCGGAAACGAACCGGATTTCTGTGGTCCTGCAGCCGGATTGGAAGTTCTGGTGGATGCGGACTGTATCGGGGGGGACGGTTATACGGAGTGTCCCCAAGCAGCTCGAAATTGTTTTGTACAAGCACCCCGTTGTGGAGCACAGTCACAGTTGCTGGTTCTGTAAGGTTTCCTGCAGCATCAAAACGTGGTGTTTTCCAGATAATATCGTAGCTGTTCCACTCCCCTGGTTTTCTCATGACGTTTACGAGCGGCGGCGTTTGTTTATAGATCGCCGCAGCCTGGCCATCAAAATAGGTTGCGTTCTCAAATGAATCAAGAATCTGAATTTCATACGGTCCAAAAAAAACACCACTGTTGCCTCGCCCCTGTCCAGTTCCTT
The DNA here is from genome assembly GCA_965662325.1 of uncultured Pirellulales bacterium. Taxonomy (GTDB): domain Bacteria; phylum Planctomycetota; class Planctomycetia; order Pirellulales; family UBA1268; genus UBA1268. The sequence continues at coordinate 25,203 of CBFIHW010000015.1, forward strand.
TAGCCGGAAGTGGACTTGACCATTCCAGATGAAGCTGGCAATCACCAAAAGTCTCTTTTGTGCTTATCATACCTTTCCCGACAATCAGGAATCCAGTTGTTACCTTCCATGTTTCAGCGTTATTCCAGCCACTTGTATCGACACCATCGAACAGAATTACGGCATCGCTCGGAGGGTCCTGATTTGTCTTGCCCGGTGTGACAGGTTCGGGTTCCTCCCATTCGATTCCCGGGAGATATTCTTGGGCTGACGCAGTCAGTAACAGGAAGCATGTGAGAATGCTGGTGCTCGCTAGCAGATGCAGCCTAAAACGGTTCGGCACACGGTTGGGTTGTATTTTCAGCATATTCATCTGCACGTGTTTCCCCATTTTTGGCCGCTCGTGTACTTCTGGTTCCGACAAACAGAAAGTCCAAGTTTCGTGAAGTTTCGTGACGGAGTATGCCAGCGGTTATGCATTCTGTCAGGAGGCGACACTCTGGGCCGAGAATCCGCACGATCCCTACAGTCGGGCCAACGAGCGGTTTGCCAGAGGCCTGCTGCCCGAAAAGACAACCCATCCGCTAAAGTCGCGTTCTAAAATACACTGGTCGAGGTTCTATACCAACCCAGATGATTCAACACAACGAGACGAAGGAATTACCATCATGCCAAAACTGGGACTCGCTCTATCGGGTGGCGGTTTTCGTGCAACCCTCTACCATCTCGGTGTGATTCGCTATCTCAGAGATACGGGGTCATTACAGGAAGTCAGTGACATCGCTTCGGTTTCTGGTGGGTCAATCCTCGCCGCCCATCTCGTGTTGAATTGGGACAAGTACACCGGTAATCAAGAGGAATTTGAGGCAGCGGCTTCTGAGATCATCGACTTTGTTCAATTTGATGTTCGTAACCACATTGTTCGTCGTCTGCCGTTCATCTACAGCCTCCGTATGTTTGGGAAGTTGGCACGTAGAGAAATGAATTATCTTTCTCCCAATGCAGTTCTCGAGCGGTATTATCGAGAGTTTCTGTACGGTGATACCTGCTTATACGAACTCCCTGATCTTCCACGGCTTCACATTCTTGCCACAAATGTGAGTGACGGTGTGCTGTCGGTATTCAACAAAAAAGGTCTCTACATTCAGCAACGAAATAATGCCGGAAAATTTGAGTTCGAATATATTCCGGGTCAGATGGCAACACTGCCCCGAGTGGTTGGGGCTTCATCTGCATTTCCGGGTTTTTTCCCTCCAGTCGAAATATCAGCAGAGGACCTTGGCGTTCGTGAGGGGCAGTTTGCAACGGAGTCGTTTACTGACGGCGGCGTCTATGACAATCTTGGGACGCGAGCATTTGCCTGGCTTGAGAACGAAGTTGGAGCGTTCGACCGTGTGCTTGTAAGTGATGCGGGCAAGCCGTTTCAGATTCTTGGGGATCAGTCACTTGGTTTTATTGGACAATCGATTCGCGCATCAGACATTCTATGGGACAGAGTCTGGCAACTTGAACGCGAAAACTTTGGTCAGCAATCAGGATTTTCATTCTTACCCATCACGGAGATTGTCTCACGGAAAGAAGATCCAACAGCACAACATCCCGTCGTACAGGCAGAGGTGCAGTCAATTCGTACAGATCTCGATAGATTCTCGGACTATGAGGTGAACGCATTGGTTCGTCATGGGTACGAGGTGACAAAAAAAATCTGTCATGAGATTGGGCTGAGTAGCAAGGACGACGATTCCATCACACCATGGGACCCTCGCCCTGAAACACAACATTCGCAAAGCGTGACTGATGAGAAAAATCTGGCATCGGAACGAGGCCCCTCCATCGCAACCGAAAACTCAAGGCAGCTCCGTACCTCGAGTTGCCGGAAGGTTTGGTCAACACTTTTTGACTTTCAAGATTGGCCCACATACGTATTTATTGCAGTTGCGTTCTTGTTTCTTATATGTGGCCCTGTCTACGTCTACAGGCTACGGAAGCACACGGAACTCCTCACCACAATGATCGACTCGATTGCTTTGGGCGATCCAGATATTCGGCAGATTCTCGATCTAGTAGAAGGAACTGTAGCTTCAGATTGGGAGGTTGCCCAATTAGGCGAAGTAACGGGCGACGCAACATCTCAACTCGAAGGGGTCGAAGTACTTTCACAGAGCAGGATTTTTGATCTTCGTAACTTTGATCCGAATGCACGTGATGAATCATCGCGAGGTACTGTAACTGCGTGGGATAGGATCGTCGTAAGGCTTAACGAAAATTATGATGGTGACCGGCGTGTTATATTTACTGGCATTTTTCCAATGAATGTTATTGAGATACGGCAGCCAGCAAATCAGCCACAAGGAGATTTCAAGCGAGTTGTTCATTCAGGCGAGTCGGAGGAAGAGGATGGCAATCCGTTGCATGCAAAACATCAGGTGGTCTTTGATCTTTCCAATGTGCCGATTGGTGAACGGGTGACACTTCAGGCGATGACAACAGCGACAGTGCCTCTCTCAATGACTGGTCAGTTGCCATTCTTTGTGAACAAACGGACTGAATTGCTGACTTCGTGGCTTCTGTTTCCAGAAGAGTTGCCTTACTCAACCTATAAACTTGTCCGATATCCAGTAGACAAGTCCTCTCCGCCGATACCGATGGATCCGCGATTTTCAATTGATCACCCGTTCGGTTCATTAATTGGGTGGTCGGTCATCACGCCGAAGGAGGGCATGGTGTACGAGTGTCGCTGGACAAATCAGTAGCGAGCTTAAATCCGTCAGCTTGGGTTATTCGATAGTCATTCCGGACACGTTGGCGGGACCACGCCAGAAATATGAGCACGGCAAAAAGGAAATACCACGGAAGTAAACGAATGACCCAATCGAAGGCGGCTGTCTGAGTTGTCGTCGGGTTTGCTTTTTCCACCGCGGTTACAGCAAGCGCGAAAGCGATGCTCATAAATCCGTAGCTGACATTCACAGCGAGTCCGCGAAAGCTCAGCACTGTTGCGCGATGATTGGAGTCAACCAATTGGTTCAGATAGTGGCTCTGTAGAAACATCAAAAGCCGCATGGATAATGATAGCAGCATGAAAAAGCCAACGCCCCACCATGGAATAAGCAGTGCAGTGCCCAGAAGCCCAAAGGTGACAACGCCAAATAGTAAACGAAAATTTGTTTGCGGTGACTGGCTTGTTGCAAGGCGTCGCATGGGCGACGCAGCGAGTAGCCCAATAACGGCGGTTCCAGCACTGATGATACCGAAGTAGAGCACAGGTATATCAATTCGGGCATAGAGTTGACTCGAGACAACGAGCAGCTGGCGAATTGGCTGGTCAAAAAGCACGCCGGCGGCAATGACGACAAGCACTAACGGATTCGCAAGGATCCAACGTCCAGTCTGGAATGTCTGCTTAAAAGGATCAAGCAGCGTAACGTGTTCGTTCGCTTTCGCTGTTGGCAATTCTCGCATTGATAGGGTGACAAGGATTGCCCCACATCCTGACAAGAAGGTGAGCCAGACTGGGAGACGGAATGTGTCATCGAGTGTTATCGCAGTGTCGTAGCCTGCCCATGTGATTGCCGCCTGAAAAAGGTCGGGGCTGTAAACGAGGGAGCCGGTGACCATTGCAAAAATTGTAGCAAGTCCACCGACTTGCATCAGACGTTCAAGGACTCGTGGCCAGTCACCATCTTTCCCGGCTGCTTTTAAAGAATCAAAGGCAAGTGCTTCATCGGCTCCGGAGGCGAAGGCCTCAGCTGCACCGCTAAGGACGCGGTTTAAAAGTAGAGCAGGAAATACCCATGACGAACCGATGGGGACAACGGCAATGAGCAACATTTCGAGTGTCATCATGATAGCAGCTGCAACAAGAAGCGCTTTTCTGCCAAGAAGATCGGCAAGTGCCCCAGAGGGTACTTCGAGCAACACAATCACAGTGGCCCAGACAGCATTGAGTAAGCCAAACTGTTCAAGGGTGATCCCGTAGCGAAGAAACATCACCATAAAGACGGGGTAGTAAAACCGGATGTTGAAAAGAATCCGGAATGCCATGAAGAGGCGAACGTTCCGTCTGGCGGTGCTATCGGCGGATACCTGTTGTGTCATGGTACGACTATACACTGAAAAAAACTGCCGCCCCATAAAGGAGCGGCAGTTATCAAAATGAATGTTGTTGAGAGGAGTCACGCACCCGAAGGCACGAGCCTGTCAACCAGGCGGATTGTTCAGTAGGAAAACCCACCTAAACACTCACCTGTACAGTCACCATACGTCACTGGATCACCTCCTTTACTACGAGACTCTCAGCAGTCGCAACCACTGCACTGACTGCCGCCGAGCGAACCATTCTGACCAAAGTCAGATTCCTCGTTTGTCAGGTATTAAAACCCAACATTACATAGTTTAGCAGTCTGTTTAATTCTGTGGATATGGCTATTTTGTCTACGCGAATCACCAGAGCTGAAGAGGCTTGAAACAAGCTAGAGATCGATCCCTTTTTGAGTTCTTCGGAGCAGAAGAAGTTGTTCACGACCCGCTCTCTCCGGGTAGCATTTACGCGGTGCCATAGTCTCTACCATCGAAAAGACGCCGTCGGCAAGAAAGAGTGATTGCAATTCCTCAACGGTTGTGCCGTGTGGTGGACCATCGGGCGGCTGGCCGTCGGTCCTACGTGGGTTCAGGTAAAAAATGCCCAGGAGGGATCCATCAGGTTTAAGGCATGCTGCGGCAGCAGATACATAGGATGGTCGTTCGCTAGGATTTATTGCGCAGAAACATGTGTGTTCCCACAGCCAGTCACATGTCCCCAGCAATTTTTTTGGCAGCGAGAAAAGATTTGCTTCCTCATACCGTTCGTGGTCTAAGACTTTATTTTGACGGCACTCTTGAATAGCTGTTTTTGAGATATCAATTCCAAGTGGAAAAGACTCTGGCTCGGCAGATGCTATAGCGCGGACATCATGCCCGGTACCGCACCCGGGGACAAGAATGGAACCTCTCATGAGTCCGCGATTTTCTTGGAGCCATGCAACTAATGCCGGTGATGCCCTCCCTTTGTCCCAGGGTGTATCACCCCGACGATACCGTTCGTCCCAATTGGGTTGCATGTATGCGATCGTTCTAATAAGTAGTTTATTGTTCTGAGACTACGCACGCTGGTCTGGAGATTCTAAAACCATGTTGTGACAGGCTCTGTTTGTAATCCAACGACGATAACAAAACATGAAATACAGATTTGGGTATGAAAAGAGAAGCCTCGTTACAATGCCCCAGAGTCCTCTTTTATGTTCGTATTCAATGTGCTCATTGACTCGTGTGTGTGTCGCGTCAATTTCGGTAAACGTGTGAGTGTGTTCCCACTTTGCCGCGGGACCACTTTGTTGAATATCTGTGAACCCATTGTCAGAGACATTTCTGTGTATTGCAGTCCATCGTAGAGGAAGTGGCCCTACCCAAAGTGTGAATCGCGACACAGACCCTTCTGCAAGTGGTTCAACAGATTGTATCTGAACGATAGTTGGTGGTGGGGTTAGTTTTTTGAGGGCAGAGGTGTTGTGATGGAATGCCCGAACCACAGCTAACGGTGCCTTCACCTCAAATGAAAAATCAAATACTGCCATGGTGTTTTCAGTTCGCTAGGTTGAGGTTACTAAGAGCCTCTCTCGCCTTGGCTACATGCTTAGCTGCAGAAAATTGACTCGAGAATGCAAGTTGTACGATTCCGTTTTTGTCAATTACATATGTTGCTCTGCCCGGTAGTATTCCAAGAGTTCGAGAAACTCCAAAGGCTTTTCGTAAAATCCCGTCAGGGTCACTTGCCAGGAGGTAGGGCAAAGAATGTTTGTCTGCAAATTCTCTATGGCTTTTTTGTGTATCACTGCTGATGCCAATGACCACAGCACCAAGGCTTGTTAAGTCTGAGTAGGCGTCTCTGAAGGAACAGGCTTCGCTAGTGCAGACAGGCGTGTTGTCTTTCGGGTAAAAGAAAAGCACGACTGATTGGTTTTTCTCAAAATCAGAAAGTTTTACAGTGCTTCCATCATGAAGATGAAGGCTGACGTCTGGCGCTTTGGTCCCAACGGTTCCAGGCATATATATTCCTTCTTTTGCTGCACTGGCATGACATCCTATCGCACATGCCAACAGGATAGAGAGCCAGATTGCTGAATTAGTGTGAAGCTTCATCTTGGGATGTCGGTGTTTCCATGAATTGACCAGCTGTAGCGCCCATGGATAGATACATGCTCATCAATCCGTCAATTGGCATGCCCGCTGGAACAACGTTTTCAACGGGTATGAACATCATAGCGCCACCAAAAGGAACTGGCGCGGTCGGAATAATGACGATAAGATGATCACGATCCAGCACAGTGTATCGTTCGGGAGAAACCAGTAGCGCGAGGACTCGTGACGGTGATTCTTTCCCAAAGGAACAGAAAACAGGGGTCATTCCCTTCATGGCATCGTTTTCGTTTGGGCCAATCATGTCGATCATTTGGCGGCTTGTACTGTAAATACTGCCAACGATGGGAATCTGCTTAAATGCACTCTCGACTGTTTTACCGATCCATTTTTTCGCTCCCAATTCGACGAGGAGCCCAACGGCGAAAACAACGACAATTACTACGGACCATCCTAGAAAATACGGTGTCGCGGCATCTTTGCCGACCTGCATGCCAATGGCAGTGAGTTGTCGGCCGATGAATGTCTCTGGTCCACAAAGATACTCCAGATATTCAACGACCCAGACAACGACCGCAACCGTGACAACGACTGGCAGAAGTGCCAGTACGCCAGCGATAAAAAAACCTGTGAGTCGTCGGAGCAGAGCAAGCGTCATTCGTGTCATATTCTTCGTCCTTTAGCGTCCTAGATTTGTCATTTAGTTATGTGGTTGTGGCGGGTGTCAGGGTTCTGGAACGGTGTTCAAGCGATTCCACAACGGCACATCCACAGGAATCGCTCCAGACATTGACGCTTGTCCGAAACATGTCTAACACGCGATCAACGGCAAGAATAATCCCCTGCATTTCGATAGGAAGACCCACTGCCTGCAATATCACAATCATCATGACAAGCCCAGCGTGTGGAATGCCTGCCGCCCCAATGCTTGCCAGTAACGCAGTAACCGCAACGATTAGTTGCTGCTCGAGAGGCAAGACTGCCCCGTGGTAGAGTTGGCCAATAAAAAGGACAGCAACGGCTTCGTACAGTGCAGTGCCATCCATATTAATCGTTGCACCAAGTGGTAACACAAATGAGGAAACGCGATTATCAACGCCCGCTCTGTTTTCGACGCAGGCCATGGTGAGGGGCAGGGTTCCATTTGATGAGGCCGAACTAAATGCCGTCAGGAGGGCAGGAGAGAGCGCCTTTGCATACGCAATTGGATCACGGCGTGCCACTAATTTCAGGATGAGTGGCAGAACAATCAGGGCATGTGTCATTAATGCTGCGATGACAGTCAGCAGATACCAAAAGAGGGATTTAAATACGGCAGGACCTTGTGTACTAGTCACAAAAAGCATGAGGCATAAAACACCGAGAGGTGCTAGGGCAATAATAGCCATCGTCATCGCCATCATAACTTCAAAACCAGCTTCTGCTGCTGTTCGGACGGCATGCAGTGTTTTGCCACCTACGATGACGGAGAATATTGAGAATGCTAGCGTGAACGAGATAATTGAGAGGAAGTGTGAGTCAGCGATCGCTGCGATTGGATTGGTTGGAATCATGCGTTCAACCTGCTCAAAGAGCAGGGAGCCGAGAGACTGGCCGCCTGTTTTTAGGGCGTCAACTGGCGGTGCGGCAGTTTCTGTGATACCAGGTCTGAAGAAATTAACTGCCACCAATCCAATAGTGATTGCAGCAGCACTAGTACATACGTAATACGAAATAGTGCGTAGGAACATACCACCGAGGCTTGCAGCGTCACCGAGTCCTGTTATCCCGCAGATAAGCGATGTGATAATTAAAGGGACGGCAACCATCTGGAGGAGCCTAAGGAACAAATTGCCAATGTGTTGGGCAGCCTCACCAACCGTTCGCGCCGTACTGCGGCCGAATCGGTGAAACCAGGAAGCAACTTCCGGTTGGGTATGGCGGAGTTCTTCGACCGTTGCTACTGCACCTGGAGTTTGCCGTGTTCCATCTACTAGTGCGGTATTCTCCTGACCAGAAACCGTCGTCCAATTGATCGTAATGTGGTTAGGTGAATCATAAATGCGAAGCGAGTCGAGCGTTGAAGGGAGTTGTTCACCCTGGACGACAGTTGTGCGTGTGCCTCCATACATATTGAGGCTGACTCCTGCGATGGCACCGATTGCCATGCCAATTGCGATTTGCCAATGCAGAGCGAGTTTTGTCATGGAGATATGTTGTCGTTTCTTTAGGGGGCAATAATCGACCATGATGCCGGGTCGTGCTTGAGAGAGAGAAGAACGCGCTGATGGCCAGATGCATGAAGTGAAAGAACGTCAAGTTCATCAAAATGGCAGGCAACAACTACGAAGTGAGCGTATCCACCATGATCATCTGTTTCAGGGATGGGAGGAGCGGGTGGGAAGTAGTTCATGGTCCTGCCAGGTGCGTTCGGTGTTCCATAACAAGCACGGCTCGTTATTCGAGA
>CBFIHW010000016.1:0-17162 GCA_965662325.1 uncultured Pirellulales bacterium
TAGTTAGTGGGCCAGTGGTTGTATTGAGTGCAAATGATTCAGTCCATTCGAGCCAGCGAACACCACAGATGAACTGCACGTTCCCAGCACCCATCGGCGTTCGACTGTTCACTTCGATTGTTTGAATGCTGCTGGTCAGATTTGTAGTACCAGTTTCAAAACTTGTACTGGCTCCAATTAGGTCACTAGCAGCATATGCGGCCAAGGCACCGGTGTCAGGTAGCAATTTTTCACTTTGGAAGCTCCACGCGCCGAGATATCCAAATTCGATTGCATTGCCACATGCATCTGTGCGGAAGAGTTGGATGCGTGGGCCAGCTGCCATACCACTTTCTAATTGATTCGCATTTAAAATTGGGGATCCAACTGGCCCAGGGCCAGTGATAACAAGTTCCCTGCTATACGGTGCACTTCGCCACAGCATGACCGCATCAGCACGGCCTGTCCAACAGCCGGGTCCACAGCAGCGGTAGCAGTTTTTACACGCATGGAGAAGATTCATGTGACCACATGCATTTTTGCAGGCATTGCCCCATGTATTGAAACCGTGTGTCCAATCCCAGGCACTACTTTCATCACAGAGTGGTTGTGCATAGCTAGCATAAGGATCACCAGAGACAACCCACTCAGATTCGAGATCATCAACATATCTTGCTTCTGCATCATCGATCACAGAAACTGATGCACCGCCAGAGGACCAGCTGCTGTCATTATCTGCATCTTCTGCAATGGGTTGCAGGATCGAACTGGTGCTTTCTTCACCAACAAGTCCGTCAAATGAAAGTGCCCCAGACGCCAATTGTGATGGATCGGGTGCGGTACGCGGTACACGTTCTCTCGGTATCGGAGCAGGAGTTTGTCTGTCTTCAACAATGTACTCAGCAGCAGCTGCCATCTTTATGCTGGAACTGATTCCTGCAAATACAACTAGTATGGCGAGGGACAGTCTCGTAAGAGAAGTTGCTCCCAAACCAATGAAACTCCTGTAATGCCCGATCAATTGACGGCTCATGATGGCAACAATTCCGCTCTGTGATGAAAAAATCTGAAACATCACGAGAAACATCGTCATCAGGTCGCAACGATCGTGACAAACATTTGCAGTAGAGAATCTGGACAGAGATCAGGAACAACGGGCTTCTGGAAAAATGGAAAATTTAAATGCTTTTGAGAAGCACTCGATGACCCACAAGAATGTCCTAATGAGGAATCTTACATTTGTTGTTCATTGTTTACCCCCGGATTTATTCTTCTCTTTAAGGGCTCAGTCAATTTATTTGTTATAGAACGCAAGCAGCTTATTACATTGATTTACTCGGATTACCGTGCTCTTGTAAAGTAATTTGATGACCTAAGTTGCCACTGGACGCGGAGAGACTCATTTTGAGTGGGGTAGTCTGCCTCTGGGCTTCATGCATTTGTGCGTCTGGCCGGTGCTACAGGTTTTTGTATGACCAACGTTGTGTACGTTTACCATTCACACAAAACTTTGAAGTGCTTCACCCGTGTAGCTTCTCAGCAACTTCTTTTGTTTCTGCTTTGCCCAACGCTCGGCATGAATAAAAATGTCTTCTGGTGGACCTTCTGCCACAACCTGCCCGCCACCATCACCAGCCTCGGGCCCCATATCAATCACCCAATCGGCAGCAGCAATGACTTCAAGATTGTGCTCGACAACCAGCACCGTGTTGCCTGCCTCAACAAGTCGCTCGAGAACGTGGAGTAGCTTTTCTATATCAGCAAAATGAAGACCAGTCGTGGGTTCATCAAGAATATACAGCGTGCTTCCGGTACCAGGTTTTGCCAGTTCTCGTGAAAGTTTGACGCGTTGCGCCTCACCACCAGAAAGCTGTGGTGCCGGCTGACCAAGTGTCAGATACCCAAGGCCAACATCGACAAGCGTGCCAAGAATTCGTGCAATCTGGGGTGCCGATTCAAAGAGAAGAGCTGCCTCGGCAATGCTCATCTCAAGCACGTCTGCAATCGATTTCCCATGCCACTTCGCATGCAGTGTCTCGGCTGAATAGCGTCTGCCCTTACAAGTCTCGCACTCAACCCAGACGTCCGGTAAAAAATGCATTTCGACCCGTCGCCGCCCGAGTCCATCACAGGCTTCACACCGGCCACCCGGCACATTGAAGCTGAACGTGCGAGGCGTGAACCCACGTGTGCGAGATTCGGGGAGCTTTGAAAACAATTGCCGAATAGGGTCAAAGACTCCGGTGTATGTCGCTGGCGTTGAACCTGGGGTCGAACCAATGGCGTCCTGATCAACAAGTATCACCTTGCTGATTTTATTCATACCTTTTATTGAATCATGGGCCCCAGGTTGTTCACGTGAAGCATGCAAGCGTCGAGCAACTGATCGCCAGAGGACATCGAGCACAAGTGATGTTTTGCCTGATCCACTCGGGCCAGTCACGGCTGTCAAAACGCCTAAAGGAAATTTTACATCCAGGTTCTTAAGCGTTCGATGTCGAATACCTTGTACTTCGAGCCAATTCTCAGGCTCACGGCGTCCGTGTTCATTTTTCTGTTCAAGTACGGCGTCACAGGCACGTCGTGTTGACAAGTATGGTCCGGTAATACTGGCCTTCGTCGTCTCCAGTTTTTTGGGCGTTGCCTGGGCCACAATCATGCCACCTTCACGGCCACTGCCCGGGCCAAAGTCGAGGCAGGTGTCGGCTGCATTCACTACGTCACGATCGTGTTCAACGACGACAATCGTATTACCGAGATCGCGAAGTCGAACAAGTGCCTGAATAAGTCGGTGGGTATCACGTGGATGAAGACCGATGGTTGGTTCATCAAGAACATATAGGACACCTGTCAGCCCACTGCCCACCTGTGCGGCAAGTCGAATCCGCTGCATCTCACCACCAGATAGGCTGCCTGCAGGTCGTGCCATATCAAGATATTCAAGCCCGATTTCATCAAGAAATTGAGCCCTATTTGTAAGTTCACGAAGAAGATCTCCGGCAACCGAGCGTTCGTCATCTTGAAGCGTAATGGCACCTAGCTCGTCTGCGAGTCTACCCAGTGGCATTCGCCCCCAGACATCAAGGGTGCGTCCCCAGAGTGTGACCGCACTGGCTTCAGCTGTCAGTCGACTGCCGCCACATTCACTGCAAGGTACTTCACCCATCACGGCATCAACCTTGCGACGCACGGCAGCCACCATGCGCGAGGCATCTTCGCAGGCTTCTTCGAGACCTTTGAACTGAAATGAAAACCATGGCCCTCGCCCGGGTGTTCCCCGTGGCCGTTTGACATCAATCCATTTTTCACCCGTGCCTTCAAAAAGAACCCGCTGCTGAATTCCAGAGAGCTCATTGAGTGGTACATCCCCGGGCAATCCAGTTGTCTGACACAGGGCTTTGAGCATTGCCTTACTCAGCGGCTGAGAAAGATCTGGCCATAAGTCGATCGCACCTTCAAGAAGAGAGAGAGAGGCATCACGAATCAATGACTGATGTTCAACCCCTGTTCGCGTTCCAATGCCATCACAGACCTCGCACCAACCGAGCGGGCTGTTGAATGAAAACTCCCTCGGTTCAAGCGGCCGAAAGCCTTGACCGCACTCTGGGCACGCAAGAAATCGACTATGAATGTCAATTGGCCAATCAGGCTCTTCCAGAGGATTGCCATGGCCGTCGTCAACGGCACGGGCAACAAGTAGTGTTCCGTTCCCCGCTTCAAAGGCCGCTTCGACACTTTGAGCTATGCGGCTCCGCTCTTTTGGGTTGGAAGTGATTCGATCAATCACGAGTTCCAGCCTGTTTTTCTGTTTTCGATCCAGCGGAGGGTTTTCATCAAGCCGATAGGTTGTGCCGTCAATACGCAGTCGCACATAGCCAGCTGCTTTGAGGCCAGTAAGAAAACTTTCCGGAGTCTGACCAACCTTGAGCTCAACGGGTGCAAGCAAAAGCATTCGTGTTCCCTCAGGAATTTCAAGAATGCGATCGACTGACTCATCAACGCTTTGAGCACCGACAGGCACGCCGCAATCAGGGCAATGCATCACACCAAGCCGGGCAGCTAGCACACGAAAAAAGTCATACATTTCTGTCAATGTACCGACCGTTGAACGTGGTGTGCTCCCGGTCGAACGCTGCTCGATAGCAACTGCCGGAGCCAAGCCTTCAATTTTTTCAAAGATCGGTTTTGGTACCTGACCAACAAACTGCCGAGCATATGGTGACAGACTTTCGACATATCGCCGCTGCCCCTCAGCGTATAACGTGTCGAAAGCGAGTGATGTTTTTCCGGAACCACTCGGGCCGCAGCAGACGGTCATTGCTCCCCGTGGCAGATCGGCATTCACCTGTTTTAAGTTGTGCTGTGCAGCTCCACGGACCATCATGGCCGGAGGCCCAGGGTCACGAGATTGTTTTTCAATAGCTGTGAGTGATTTCTTTAGAGCTCGTTCAATGGCTGCAGGAGTGACCACAGATGATTTTCGAACTGGCCGGCGTTTCCCAGTTTTATTTTTCGAAGCGAGTTCCTTGGCTTGAGCGAGTACTGGCTTGAGGGCCTTGCCTGTTTCAGACGCACGTGTCCGAGCAATTTTTTCCGGTGTCCCTTCGACAACAATACGCCCACCACCAGCACCACCCTCTGGACCAAGATCAATAACATGATCAGCCCGTTTCACTACATCAAGATTGTGTTCCACAACAAGAACCGTGTTGCCGGCATCCACCAGCCGATCAAGCACATCCAGAAGCTGCCGAACATCATGCATGTGAAGGCCGGTCGTTGGCTCATCCAAAATATAGAGCGTGTTGCCAGTCGAACGCTTTGCGAGTTCCCGAGAAAGCTTGACCCGCTGCGCCTCACCACCAGAAAGCGTCGGTGATGGCTGACCAAGATGCAGATAATCAAGCCCGACATCCGAGAGCGTCTGAAGTTTTCGGGCAATATCTGGAGCATCGGCAAAGAATTCCAACGCCTCTCCTACTTCCATCGCCAGAATGTCAGCAACGTTTTTTCCCTTCCAGCGAACCTCAAGTGTGTCCTGAGCAAAGCGAGTGCCGCCACAGACATCACAGGTAACCCAGACATCAGCCAGAAAGTCCATGTCGAGACGTGTTGACCCGTGCCCTTCGCATGCACCGCAGCGACCACCCGCAACATTGAACGAAAATCGGCCAGCCTTCCAGCCACGACGTCGAGCATCTGGAAGCATGGTAAAGAGCTTGCGGATATCGTCCCATACTTTGACATAGGTTGAGGGATTGCTTCGTGGTGTTCTGCCAATTGGTGATTGGTCAATAACGATAACCTTATCGAGTTGTTCTCCCCCAACGAGAGCATCAAAGTCACCCGGTACCGCAGCCTCACTGCCAAGCATGCTTCTCAGGGCCGGCTCGAGAACGTCACTGACAAGTGAACTCTTTCCACTTCCTGAGACGCCCGTGATGCAGACAAACAGCCCAAGAGGAATCTCAACGTTAATACCCTTTAGATTGTTGTGACGAACACCCTCAAGAATGAGCGTTCGGTCATCCGGCTTCCGTCGTGCCTCTGGCAAAACAATTGCATCACGTCCAGAAAGAAATGCACCCGTGATACTGCGGCTATTTTTTTCAATGTCTTGTGGCGAGCCAGTTGCCACGACCTCGCCACCACGTTTGCCGGGACCTGGTCCAAAATCAACCACCCAGTCGGCGGCACGAATCGTTTCTTCGTCATGCTCAACGACAACAACTGTGTTTCCCTTATCTCGAAGCGTTTCAAGGGCTCCAAGCAATTTAATGTTGTCTCGTGGATGGAGGCCAATTGACGGTTCATCAAGAACATAGAGAACACCGGAAAGCCCCGAACCAATCTGAGCAGCCAGTCGAATGCGCTGGCTTTCGCCTCCGGAAAGCGTTGGTGCCTTGCGATCAAGCGCAAGATAGCCAAGTCCGACCTGGTTCAGAAACTGCAGGCGGCTCCGAATTTCTTTGAGGAGTTCTGTCGCAATGACCTGTTGCGTGTCATCAAGAATCAATTCGGAGATAAAGATCTGAGCCTCGCTGATAGGAAGCGCACAGAATTTGTCTAACGAGAGTTCCCAGGTGGCTTCACGGGATTTTGATCTTTTGCGAGTAGTTTTCTTTTTCTTTTGAATGTTCGGTGTTGCAGTTGGACATGCCACCGCCGAAGTGATTCGGACAGCTCGTGATTGAGGAGACAGCCTCGCACCGTCACACACATGACAGTGTTTGACGCTCATATACTTTTCGAGCATGCGACGCATGATTCCGCTTTTTGCATTCCGCCAACGATTTGTCAGCATCGCCAGGACACCTTCAAATTTTGTTTTGGCTCCCCGTTCGGCACGGCCACGTCGCCACGAAACCTGAATGGTTTCTAGACCGGTTCCGTGTAACCAGATTTTTTTCTGGGTAGGTGTCAGTTTCTGCCAGGGGGTGTCGAGCATGACACCGGCTTCGTAGTTTTTCTTTTTCTCAGCGTGAGCAGCAACTGCATTGAAAAGCCGGCGCGTCCATCGAGGCATATCCCGGAATCGCCCAAGAACTCCGAAGCAGCCTTTCTTGACTGAACGAGATGGATCAACGAGTAATTTCTTGGCATCGATTCCATAAATATCACCAAGCCCATCGCATGTGGAACAGGCTCCAAGCGGACTATTGAAACTAAACAATTGGGGTTCTGGCGTGTCATAGCTCACCCCACAGGAAACGCAGGTGAACTGGCTTGATAACGTCAGGTCTTCTGGCTGGTCGTCCGTTTCGGCCTCTTCACTGCTCACAATTACCTGACCACCGCTTGTCCGAATGGCAAGTTCAACGGACTCCGCAAGACGACTGCGGGTTTCTTCTGAGATAGTGAGCCGATCAACAACAACTTCAATCGTGTGCTTAAACTGTTTTTCGAGAGCAGGTGGATCTTCGACTCGATGGACAGTTCCATCAACACGTGCTCGGGTAAATCCTTGACGAACCAAGTCCGTAAAGAGGTCACGGTGGGTGCCTTTGGCTTGGCGGACGAGTGGAGCCAAAATCATTGATCGCTGTCCGGAGCGGACGCTAATAATTCGTTCAACAATCTGATCACGTGGTTGAGCCTCAAGTACTTTGTCGCATGTGGGGCAGTATGACGTACCAACCCGTGCATAGAGAACGCGGAGAAAGTCATGAATCTCCGTCATTGTCGCAACTGTCGAACGTGGATTGTGACCAGCCGATTTCTGAGCAATTGAGATCGAAGGCGAGAGGCCTGTCACGCTGTCTACATCAGGCCGTGGAAGTTGACCCAGGAACTGTCGTGCAAACGTTGAAAGACTTTCAACATAGCGTCGCTGTCCCTCTGCATAGAGCGTGTCGAAGGCAAGGCTCGATTTGCCTGATCCACTGACTCCCGAAAGACAAACCAGTCGACCCCGCGGAAGACCAACAGTGACATCACGAAGATTGTGTTCTCTGGCGCCACGAACAATGATTGGAGGGACTTGCATACGGAGAGAAACAGTCTGCCAAAACAAAAGAAATGAAAACTCTCAGTATTGTAGACCGTCATACCCTCCGCTAGACACCCACCCGGACGATTCGTACGATCAAGAGCCGGAAGAGATGAGTAAGAAAATCGATTCCTTGTTTCGGGGCGGTAGCTCAACTGGGAGAGCGCGGCGTTCGCAATGCCGAGGTTGGGAGTTCGAGCCTCCTCCGCTCCACTGATTTATGGGGGAAAGAGGGGGTCTGAAGTTCCTTTCAAAGCGTCCAGCCTCATGTTCTGACGGAACATTGTGTACGTGTCGCCGTTGAAAAACCCTTGATACTGAGGTTTAAAAGGTGTCGCCATATAAGAAAACAATCAATAGGCGATAAGATACGGGCCTCGATTCTTTTTTGGCGTTATCCCCATCCGATTTTGGGTCTGTCATGGCAACAATCTCCGATCCATCCACGCTGTTGATGCTTCGCGTGCGAGACGGTGATGCAGAGGCATTTGAGCAACTCGTTGCACTGTGGCAGCCACGACTTGTTACGCTTTTTCTGAATCACACTGGTGACCATTCCACTGCAGAAGATCTTGCGCAAGAAGTCTTCATGCGAGTGTATCGAGCTCGCCATCGCTATGAACCAAAGGCAAAATTTACAACCTGGGTTCATACAATTGCAAATAATATTGCCAGTGATCTTCGACAGCGGGCCTATCGTCGTAAAGAGTGGGGGGTGTCGGCAAACCCCTCTGCGTCAGGAAACATGATGGGGCTCGAACAGATGGCAGTTGCCGCAAGTGGACTTTTACCAACCCGCCAACTCGATCGCATTGAACTTCAGGGTGTGGTGCAACAGGCTATTGCTAGTCTCAATGAACGGCAGCGGATGGTGATTCTTCTTGCAAAGTTTGAACACTGTTCATATGACGAAATTGCTGCTGCCATGAAACTGTCAGTGCCCGCAGTGAAATCATTGCTTTTTCGCGCTCGAGAGCAATTGCGGGAAGCATTGAAGCCGTATCTTCTTGCTGAAAAAGAGGAAGCCCAGTGAATAAGAGTAAGAACTCAAATACAACCCAGCCTGATGATCCTGTCGCGACGCCAGCAGCTG
Source organism: uncultured Pirellulales bacterium (assembly GCA_965662325.1). GTDB lineage: Bacteria > Planctomycetota > Planctomycetia > Pirellulales > UBA1268 > UBA1268. The sequence continues at coordinate 8,562 of CBFIHW010000016.1, forward strand.
ACCTCGGGGAACTGTGGCAAACCCTTGATGTCTTACCAGAGGCAGAAACTCCGGAAGATCTACTCGCTACAACTATTGAAATGGTTGCAGTTGATGGCAGACACCATCGTCCTGGGAAATCGAGTCGGTTTGCACAATTACGTGGAGATCTTTGGCAATGGTTTGCACCTGCAATTGCAGTCGGTATCTCAATTGTGCTTGGCTATTTTGTTGGTCAGTCAATGACCGGGACACAACAAGAACCTTCCGATTGGCGGGCACGCCGACAAGAAGTTCTCAAAAATACACTTCAGGAAGCTATTGAAAATAATCCTTCAGGTGCAAAGAAATTTTTTCAGGAGCAATTTCGTAATACACAGAATGCTCAAGGGCAAACGGTACCACCACAGAAAAATGGCAAGTTGGGCTCACGGGCCGATGAAATAAATCCATCGGTCCCTAAGAACTTTCGGACGGTTCCTTTGGAAGTCCAAGAAAGGAACAGACGGCTTCGTGGAAAACAGCTGGGGCCTCCAAAGGGACCAGGTGACCAGCCTCGGAAACAATCAGTAGGCGCCCCTGTGGAAGCATCGTCTCCATAGACTCCATAACCGCCGGCGGTGTGATTGTGTCTTCACTGCCACAGATGAGAAGCACGGGTTTCTTAAGATGCTGCATATCTTCTGTCATATCAGGACGGTCTGCGAGAGCCCCAAGCGCTGCTTGGATCGTCGCGATTGATTGCTTGCCAATAAGCTTTCGAAGAAACTCTTCATTTGCAGCTCGTTCTGGTTGAGAACGGGCTGCATCTGTTGCCGCTAAAAGATTTGGTACCATCGCATCTGCAAGAACGTGCTGGCCCACTCTGCCAACTGTTGCAGCAAGATCAGCTCTGTTTGCCCGCGCTTCTGGTGTATCTGCTGAAAACTTTGTGTCTATAAGAATGAGTTGAGACACTTTTTCAGGATGCCGAATGGCAGTATGTTGGGCGACATATCCACCCATTGAAATGCCGGCAATGGTTGCAGGTTCTTCAATATCAAGGGCATCAAGGAGTTTTGCTACATCGTCAGCCAGTTGAGCAATACTCGCTATGGCCGGCTTTTCAGGGTCGCTAAATGTGCTCCTACCGAATCCTCGCTGATCAGGAATGATCAAACGGGCTTGATCGGCCAGCGACAAGACCCGATGCCACATGGTGTGATCCAAAGGAAATGCATGAAGGAGGACGAGCGGCGGTCCTGATCCACAGATCTGGACGGCAAGTGAAGTGTCCCCAATTGAAACCATCGTTGTTTGCATGGAAAACTCTGCCTTGGAGTTGGATCAAATCGTTTCTTCAGCAAGAATAGGTTATGCCAGATCGCTGGAGACGTCGACGTGCAGAAATCAGTTGGCGGACAATACGTTGGCATGCGGGCATTGAAACAAAGAAAATCGGATGAGGATGATGTTCAAATATTTCAAACAGCTACGCATCCAGATGCAATACATGTTGGAGATCAATTTTGTATTCATTGTTTTTGTATCAGGATGCTATTCAGACCGGCTGCCTGAAGAAATTGACCATTTGGGTGTGCCTCGTGTCAGTGCACTTGAAGTAGACGCTATTCAGCCGGTGACGTTGAGGCCTACTGAAACGGTAAAGGTTCCACTGCGAATCAATCGTAATAATAACGAAGGGCCAATTGACGTCAGCCTTTCAAAGTTACCATCTGGTGTCGAGGCGACTTTTGAAAAACAGATTCCAGACAATAAATCAGAACTCCAGATCGAACTCTCCGGAGACCAATCACTTGGTGATAAGCAACGGAATGTGACCGTTACGATAGCCTTAAGCATGGCTCAGGATTCTGCCGAACAAACATTTGATATTAATTTACCGGTTGTATCACGGCCATCTTTTGGAGCTATACCACCTGTCTTTCTGCAGCCAGGAGATACTGTCAACCTGCGGGTACCCGTTGAAAGAAATGGATTTGCAGAATCATTCACGCTGGAACCGGTCGAATACACGCAAGGAGCACTGTGTCGTCTGCCGGGTGAGCCAATTGAAGACAATAATATTCGGGTGCTGGTGGCAGCCTCGGAAGATGCCTTAGAGGGGACACAGACGCAAGAAATAAAAACGGTTGTTTTTGGTCGAGAAGTTTCTGTGCCGCTGACGCTCATTGTGACAAAGCATCCATTCAAAATGGAAGCTTTGGTGTATGCAGCGGTTTTGTCGGGTCAGCAAAAAAAAATCGACCTCACCTTTCAGCGAGATTCTTTGGAGTCACTGAGTCGGACGCTAACTGGTGGCTTGCAAGCCCTGACTGGAGTGAATCTGGCTCCATCAAAATTTAATGGGGCGGTCGTCGTCACTGCGGAGAACGCTCCGGCTGGCGTTACCGTTGAGCCAGCATATCTCGAAGAGGGTGCCCTCAAATGTACGCTTGTAGTCGAGACTACTGAGGAAATATCACCCGGCGTGTACTCAATTCCACTCTCTGCAACAGCAGATCATCTCGATACAAACGGACTTCTGGTCATACGAATTCAAGATCCGAGTAACAAACCGGGTGTGTTACCAGAAGCGGTTGTTTCGTCGATGTCCAAGACTGTTCGGTATCGTCGAGGTGGCCTAAAGGGTCGAAGTACAGAGAAATCGAAGGAGTTACTGGCTGCTTTATACGGTGGATCGCAACAATCGAAAAAATCTGTCCTCTCTGCTCTGACATGGCTCGCGACAAAGCAAGGAGCAGATGGATCGTGGCAGCCCGTAGCCTCACCGGAGAATCTGGCTGTAGGCATGCCAGAGGGAACTGAAGACTTTTCGGCGATGAACACAGGTGGAAATAGCCAGTCAACGACCGCTCTGGCTCTGCTCCCATTTCTTGCAGAGGGAATCACTCATGAACCAGAATCTACCACGGCAGTCTCGTTAGAAGACTATCCGGAAGTTGTCTGGAAAGGACTCACGTGGCTCGGTTCTTCTCAGCCTCAAGCAGATCCACAGGGTGTTGGCCCGGTTGAAGTTGATTTGCGAGGTCTTATTTCTGGGGTCGTTGCTGGTTGTGAGACCAGCTCTCTGAGTAATGACAGAGTGCTGAAAAAAAATGCGCTTTACGCACTGAAAACTCTAATGGATCGTCAGACAAAAGAAGGCTCATGGCAACGCAGTTCATCTGAAACATCGGAAACGGTGCTGCCTACATTGCGAGCAATGCTCGCAATGCACGTTGCCCAGTCATGTGGAGTAAAGCCTGCAGTCACAACTCTCAAAAGAGGAGATGTTTTTCTTGAATCGGTAGCCTGTGGTGACCCAGAAATCCTTTGGTCACGATTTGGGCGTACCGCTGCAGGTCCTCCAGATCCGACAGCAACAGCTGCTGGATTACTTCTGCTGCAATATAAAGAAGAACCTCGGGACTCGCCTGCAATGATTGACGGCGCTCGTTTTCTTTCAGGGTTTGCCCCATCTTTGGAAGGGAACTCATTCGCCTACTCTGCGGACTTTCTTTTGCTATCCAGCGAGGTACTTCGGAATCTCGAAGGAGAGCAATTTGATACGTGGTATGCCAAGGTCACAGCATTTTTGCTGAGGACACAGGAGCAGGAAGGTGAAGAACTTGGTAGTTGGAACCCGGCCCTCTTTGCCGGAGAACGTGACAGATTGCAGGTGACAGCTCACGCCATTCTCTGTCTCCAACTACCTTATCGATATTTACCGCTTTATCGCTCTGAATAGAAATGCTACCCAAGCAGAATGATTACTTTTGCATCGATAAAAATTTCTGTAGATTTTTTTTAATCGTATTACTTCCAGGATCTTTCCGTAGGGCGACAACCTGGCAGCGGATAGCCTCTTTGGCATTCCCGGCAGCAGCATGACAGTGGGCCAATGTGTCGAGAAAACTTGCCGAATCAAACTCAAGCTCTAAAGAACGTTTTGAATAGCGAGTCGCTCTCAATAAATCTCCCTCAGTATTTGCTACAAGCCAGGCATACTCGTTATACGGATTGGGCGCATCAGGTTCTCGGTCGATCCGCTGCTGCAGCTTCTTTAATGCTTTTTTAATGAGTCCGACAATTCGTCCCTTGTCGGTGAGTGATATATCTGGAAAGTGGTAGTACGCGATGAGCGTGTCGATTTCTTCAGGATACTCAACAAGAGCTTTATCGAGATCCTCTCGTTCACTTTTTGGATCATTTTTTTCTTTCTCAGCTCGAGAAAGAAAAAACTTCTGACGAGCAGCAAGTGCCTCTTTTGAATACCCAAGAGAGTCCATGACTCGAATATTTTCGATAGTGCCGTGTGAACCGGTCAATACATCCCTAAGTACTGTAGAGGCCGCTTCACACCGGTCAAAGTCATTGAGTAGTTCAGCCCACTGTATTGAGAATGGGATGATTTGCTGGGTGGATAAATTGGGTGCAGAAACAACACGGCGATACTCGCGGTCTGCCCAATCAAGAAGCCCCCAGTGATCAAGTCGAACAGCAGCTAGCATTTGTTCATTTGTCTTATTGCTGCCTAAAGCAAAGGCACGTCGTGCCATCTCATCTGCAAGAACGTTATTTCCATTTGACTGGTTGCAGCTTGCCACTGCGTAGAGCGTGATCGCCTGATTTTCAATGGTCGCCTGCAGGCTCTCCGGGAGATCATTCACAAGATTGGCAAGCCCGGAGTAAGCGGCCCAGAAGAGAACGTCAGCAGTCGCCAGCTGATTCTTATCTGTATCTCTACCTATGAGATCGAAGAGTTCTTTGGCTACTGCTACACCACGATTTGGAAAGCCTGCTTGTATTGCTGCCCGAGCATGGCAGCGTACAACAATTTCTCGAGCAAGATTACGTATTTCACGTGTGGTGGTGTTGACTCCGAAAGTCTGTGACTTAAAGGGCATCAGGTCAAGAAATTGTTCCACTGCCGTTTCAAAATTACTGAAGGCATCTTTTTTTGCATCTAATCTGCTCTCGGGATTATCTGCGATTTCAGAGAAGGTAATCAGTCTATTTATCATAAGTGCCGCAGGGCGCTTGCTCATTGCAAGTTCATCAGGAACATGTGCCACAAGGTGTGGCCAGTACGGATCAACGGGCCGCCACTCCTGCAGCAGGATCAGCGCTGCGAGATATGACGTACTTGCAGATCGATTTGTTCGAATCAGGCGAGCCAGTGGCTTGACTCCTGCATTTTCTTCAAGGCGGATCAGTCGGCTGAGTGCACTAATCTGTTGAGAAAGTGATCTGCTGGAGAAATTCTTCAACAGTTCTGCCACTTCTGGTGGATCGTCTGGCGCAATGAGCGATACCGTCTCGAGAATCCACTGAGCACGAAGCGAGGTCTCCAGATCATTGTTTTGGTTGGCGGCATCAAGTAATTGATCAATTGCATGATTCGCAATCACGCGCAATTGCTGGGTAGCTGATTCCCGTGTTGCATAGTTCGCATCACCAAGTTGAGCAATAAGTTCAGCAACTTTCTGCTGGCTTATTGAGTCATCTTCTGTACTGCTGCTAATCGCTAATACAGTGGCAGGCAGAAAGACAAATAAGAGAAAAAGAAGAAAAAATAGACCGGGTTTTTTTTTGTATAGAGTGACAGGTGTTTGCAATGCTGTCATGCCTCATGCTCCCTTATGAGAGGTCCATGGCTTCTCAGTCTATATGGTAGCAACTCTGACAAGCCACAATTTTATTTTATGTGAAGAGGCCACCTTTGGGTAATTCTTGTGAAACGACTGTATCGTCATGATTCGAAAATCAGCCCACAGTTTTTTGACAGTACTCACGCTTCCTCATCATGAGATCGTTTATTCCGGTTCTATACCAAGGTCACGAATAGTGACCAGAGGTTCGAGGGGAATCCCTCGTGCTGCAAACGCTTCAGCGGCACCTGCGAGTCGGTCAATAACTGTGATGACCCGTTCTACCTTGAGACCAAATTCAACAGCTCGGTCGATTGCAATAAGAGAGGAACCACCAGTTGTCGTCACATCCTCTACGATGACGACTCGGTTCCCTGCCTCAACAGGGCCTTCTATGTACCGTTGCATTCCATGTCCTTTGGGTTCTTTCCGAACCATAAATCCTTTTAATGGAAGGCCGGCTGTTCCAGCGATTGTGACCGCGGCACCTGTAATGGGGTCTGCCCCGATCGACATGCCACCAATTGCATCTGGTAACTCACCAAACGATTGAAGTCGTTCTAGAATTGCTTTACCGACGAGCATGGCTCCATGCGAATCGAGGACGACCTGCTTCGCGTCCAAGTAAAAACTGGCCGTGCGGCCTGAAGCCAAAGTGAAAGTACCCCGTTTAAGTGCGCGTGCTTCAATGATTTCTAGGAGTTCGCTGCGAGTTTCTGTCATAGTTCTTTATGAATGGGAGTGTTTCTTGCCAATACCAGAATGCTACCAAAAGGAGCCAAACTTAATCTGTCTTTGTTGTAGGGAACTACTTCGTCACCGTTCCTTTGACTCCGTTTCTCCTGATCGTAGACTTCTACTGGAAAAAAAATGTTCTGTATGACTCAATGGTACAAAATGTTTCGGTCAGCGGCCTTACTGTGGCCGATGTCTGTGCATGCTGGGCGAGTCATGCTTTTTGGCCTGATCCTCATGTGCTTTTCTGCTTGGGCAGAAAAGCAGTTTGTACAGGCCGGTCCCCTGGCAGAGGCTGTCGAGAGGGCAAAAGTCGCGGCCGGTGTGACCGATGAAGACGTTGTATCAAAGCAAGGTGTAAATCGAGAGAGTATTCAGCCTGCTCTGGCTCCGGCAGCACGTGGCGAGCCACCTCAGCGAGTAGAGACTTCAACGGTCAGTGTCGCAGTGCGTTTGCCGATAAAAGGTGGCCGTGATAACACTGTCCGCGCAGCTATTCTTCGACAGTTGGATCGCCTTCAGAGTAACCCTGGTCGCCGTGATCAACTGGTTCTTCAATTTGATGCGACCAGTGATGAACACGCAAGCGAAAGCGATTTTGGGCGGTCGCTGGAATTGGCACGATTCTTGACTAGTTCACAGATGGCAAATGTGAAGACAATTGCGTATTTACCAAATGGTGCTCAAGGCCATGCTGTTCTGGTTGCACTCGCTTGTGAAGACATTGTCATGGCTCCCAATGTCCTCCTTGGGCCAGCGGGCCGCAGTGAGCAAAGAGTGGATGAGACAGTGCGTGCCGCATACAAAGATATTGCTGGTCGACGCCGGACTGTTCCACCGCCTCTTGCTGTCGCGCTCGTGGATCCTTCCGTACACGTTGTCCGTGCGATAACTGAAGTTGGTGACCAGATTGTTCCGGCAGATCGTATCCCAACACTTCGGGACCAAGTTCAGGTGCTTCGGGTTGAGGAGATCGGCCCTCGGCCTCTCGTCTTATCGGGACGTCGGTGTCGTGAAATCGGCATTGTGCGATTCCTCGTTACAGGAATAACCGATCTGGCGCGCAGTCTTAATATCAATCCGGAACAACTCGTGCTTGATCCATCAACGGAACGGGGCTGGAAGGCTTCTGTTGTCAGCCTCTCTGGGCCAATCTCCAGTGATAACATAGCGAGGGTTCGTGTCAGGCTTGAGGAAGCGATTGCCTCGAAAGCAAACTTCCTTTGTCTGAAGATTGACTCAGCAGGTGGATCACCCGAACAGAGTCTTGTGCTTGCACGTTGGTTACGTGAAATAAATCCAGCTGAGGTGAAGACCGTCGCATATATCCCAAACGAGGCGCGTAGTGATTCTGCGCTCATCGCACTAGCATGCAATGATGTCGTGATGAATGAGACAGCTGTTCTCGGCGGGGAAGGTGCAGCAACGATTGATGCTCGCCAGGCTGATGCAATTGAGGCTGCATGGCAGCAGATAATGCAGGGTAATTTAAAGACGTTGGAAGCACTGCCTCTTGCACTTGTCTTGCCCGAATACCAGGTAAGCAGATTTGTCCAACAGACCACAGGGAGGACGGAGTATTTCAGCTCGAGTTCGCTTCTTTTGAGAAAAGACAGGGATTCGTGGAAAAAACAACAAGATCTTGCCCCCGGGCCACTTCTTGTCGATGGATTTCAGGCTGAAGCCTACGGTTTGACTGAGAAGCCAGTGAACTCATTCTCTGGTCTTGCAGAACGCTATGGTCTAGGCGATGACATAACGCGTATTGAACCTGGGTGGGCTGACCGATTACTTGATGCACTTGCGAGCCCTGGACTTGCCTGGCTTCTTCTGCTCATTGGGGGCGCTGGTCTTTATATAGAAATACAGACACCCGGACTTGGTTTTGGTGGATTTATTGCGATGGTGGCCTTTATCATCTTTTTCTGGAGCCAGTATCTCAATGGAACCAGTGGCTGGTTAGAGGTCATGCTTTTTCTGGCCGGGGTTGTATGTCTCGCTGCCGAAATTTTTGTTGTGCCAGGCATAGGCATTCTTGGTCTTGGTGGCGGGCTTCTTATCGTTGCTTCTCTGGTATTAGCAAGCCAGTCTTTTGTACTCCCGGCAAACAGTTATCAGGTTCGCCAACTGCAGCTTTCGCTATTAGGTATTCTCGGTGCCGGGGTTGGCGTTGTCACGTTCGGTGTTGTTGTGCGACGTTGGCTTCCTTCGACACCAGTCTTTCGCCATGTTTTACTTGCACCACCAGAACATG
>CBFIHW010000016.1:17172-32506 GCA_965662325.1 uncultured Pirellulales bacterium
CACTCAGAATGAAGTTGTGTCACTCGATCATCTGATTGGAAAAACGGGTGTCACTGTGACACGATTAGCTCCGGCAGGAAAAGCAGACATTGAGAATCATTTGCACGATGTCTCTGCGGACGACATGCTGATTGAATCAGGAATGGCTGTCAAAGTTACAGCTGTGCGTTCCGGTCGTATCATAGTGGTTCCGTATTCGCAGGAGACAATATGAGTCCCCTAGTTTGGATTACCGGCTTACTCTTCGTTGGTCTCTTCGTGATGGTCCTTGAGGTTTTTATTCCATCCGGTGGTCTGCTCGGTTTCATCAGTATCGCGGCTATTGTGGCAGCTGTTGCGACGGCGTTTGTTGAGCAAGGCATCGGTTCTGGATTTCTAGTGCTTGCCATTACGGCAGTTGCAGTCCCAGCAACTCTTGCCATTGCTTTTCATCTTTTTCCATCAACGCCACTCGGTCGTCGAATCATGCCCTCTCCGCCGGATCCTCAAGAGTTGGTTCCCGATAGAAAAGAGAGAGAACGTTTGAAAGAGTTTGTCGGCAGACAGGGTCGGGTCGCGACGGATCTTTTGCCATGGGGACAGGTAGAGATTTCTCAAGAAAAAATCGAGGCTGTGAGTCGAGCAGGCCCAATTGTCAGTGGGACCGTAATTGAGGTTGTAGGTACAGAAGGAAGGGCAGTTGTCGTCCGCACGATTGAAACAAAGCCAGAACTTCGAGCATTCCCCGGGCCTTTTGAAAACACACAAGGAGCCAGCCCATTGCAAGAAAAAAGGGAAGAAAAACCGATTTCGAACGTAAAAACGTTCGAAGAATTCGAATTTGACGACTTTGAGAAACCCTCGGGCGCTTGACTCAGTGGCTCATTCGAAACAGGCTTCAATGTATTAGGTTGCTCACAAAAAGGTGTGGCGACATACCACGAAGAATATCACGGAGTTTTCCATGTCGGGTGTGCCTGGTTTAGTCGTGCTGGTTGTTGGCGTTGTTCTTCTGCTCATTGTTTTTGGTTTTCTTGCTCGCTACCTTCGTCTGTGGCTGCAATCATACGCTTCAAGTGCTGGGATTGGCTTGTTTGATCTCGTCGCAATGAGCTTTAAGAAGGTTAATCCAACGGTCATTGTTCGCAGTAAGATCATGGCGGTCCAAGCTGGTCTTGGAGATGACAGCGGTATAACGCTGCAGGCTCTCGAAGCTCACTATCTTGCAGGCGGACGAGTACCGCTGATTGTTCAGGCGCTTATTGCTGCCTCAAAGGCCAAGATTAGTGAACTCAATTTTAAACTAGCTACTGCAATTGATCTTGCTGGCCGAAACGTTCGTGAGGCTGTGCAGACAAGTGTCTATCCTAAAGTGATTGACTGCCCGGGTACGAAGAGTGGACGAAAAACTTTGGATGCCATTGCGAAAGATGGTATTCAGCTCAAGGTTCGAGCACGAGTGACTGTGCGAACCAATCTGAATCAATTGATTGGTGGAGCAACGGAGGATACGATCATCGCCCGTGTTGGAGAGGGCATTGTCTCAGCTATCGGTTCATCTGAAACACACAGTGACGTTCTTGAGAATCCTGATGTCATTTCCAAAACAGTACTGGCTCGTCGACTCGACTCAAATACTGCATTTGAGATTGTCTCGATTGATATTGCAGATATCGATGTAGGAGTAAACGTTGGTGCGCGTCTTCAGGCAGATCAGGCTGAAGCCGATACTCGTGTCGCTCGAGCCAAAGCCGAGGGTCGTCGTGCAATGGCAGTTGCGCGTGAGCAAGAAATGATTGCCGGTGTTGAAGAAAGCCGGGCAGCGCTAGTTGAAGCTGAAGAGGAGGTTCCTAAAGCAACATCAGATGCGTTGGCGAGTGGCAAGCTCGGCATTCTCGATTATTACAAGCTCAAAAATCTGCAGGCTGATACTGAAATGAGACGGTCTATTGCGACAACGCCTTCGCCGGTTGCATCGCCGGCCTAATGCGTATGGCATATAAATCGGGTGGTCACGTGTGATCCTCGTAGAGTAGGGAAGGAGAGAGCATATGTTTCTTAACACACAGTGCAATCCACTTTTCGTCAATCCACTTTTTGCAGCTGGCTTTGACTGGTTGGAAGCAGTCTTACCACTTCTCTTTGTTCTTATTTGGTTGATGTCTCAGGTAGTTGCCTTCGTTCGTCGAGTTGGTGGTGGTGCGCAGGCTCGTATTGATGATGAAAAAGAAGTAGACCCGGATATGCTCCTTGATCAACCTTTTAGAAAGAGGCAATGCAAAGGTTGTGGTGTATCGTTTGTAGCACCAGCCCTCGCCATTATTGATTGCCCAGAATGTGGTCGTTTAACACCGCCTGATATTGACGGAGAGGACATCCCAGAGCAGAACGAAATAGTTGAGCCAGTTGATCCAGTGGAAGCAGAGATCAGTGCTTTTCTCAATCGATATATACAAACGAAGCAACCATCACCAGTTCCTACTGAAGGGAGTGAAGAAAAGACTGTCACGCTGCCAATATCCGATGAGGTTGGTCGATCAAAACGAACTGGTTCTCGTGCGATGGCACAACCGGAGGAGCAGACTCAGCCTTCATTCGAGGAAGAAGGTGAAATAACTCGCCATATCCATGAGGTATTCGATCAAGGACTTCATCATCTTCCTGACGGTGTCGTTGAGAGTCCATGGGCTGATCCCCGGGACAAGACAGGAGGAATGCTTGACACAAGTAGTCAGGACAGAAAAGAGAAAGTTGCTGATTTCAGACTTGCTGCAATGCTGAAAGATCCAGCCACAAGAAAACAATTATTTGTTTTGAAGGAAGTTCTTGATCGCCCAAAAGATCTCTGGGAGTAACACACATCGTTGGTGATGTGGTCGGGGTTCCTTTCGATCACAAAATTTTTGAGGGTACTATCATGGCGATGACAGCACCGCATGCTGTCATGTCAGTACTGTTGCGGTAGCTTACCGAGTCCCGGCTAAACAACCTGAGCGCCCCTTCGACAGAGGGGGTTCCGTCGGGTCCATCCGCGTCTCAATCGACCCTGAGTCGAATCGAAAATTCATCACTTGAGCGTTCGGTCTGCCTGGACTACAAGAAATGTAGAGGGCGGTTTCTTTGCCGCCATCTATGCAGCGCGTAGACGAGGGTAGCCCAAGCCTCGTCTACGCGTTTTTTACTTTAAATAGTGGATTTTTCGAAAGATCTCGATTCATTGTTTTGGCGTTGCGAATAACGGACAAGAGTGCCATTCTCCCCCCCGATGTTTGCAACCCTGTTTTTTACACTCCAATACGTCTGGAGTCGTTGGCGCAGAGAACACTTCGTCTTACTGGCGATGGGATTATGGTGCGCACTTTCCCCCCAACTTATTTCCGCAGAAGAACGACTCGCAACGGGCCAACAATTTCCCAGGCGGGTTCAAGTCGTTGCATCCCACACCTATCTGCGTGCAGGTCCTGGAGATGATTTCTATCCAACCGCGAGACTGATTCATGGCGAGACAGTCGAACTTTGGAGTGTAAGTGAATCTGGTTACGGTGCCGTCCGACCACTTGCTGGTAGTTTTAGTTGGTTACGGGCGGCTGATGTTGATCGAAAGATCGAAGAAGATTCTGAGGTCGGTGTTGTTATTACTGATGGTGCCGTCTCACGAATCGGCTCACAAATTAATGCTCTTCGGCATGTCGCACAAGTTCGCTTAGAAGCCGGCGAACGGGTACGAGTGCTCAATGAAGTTCGCATACAAGAAGGAAGGCATGAAGGACTGTGGCTTCAGGTGGCACCGCCAGCAGGTGAGTTTCGTTGGGCACGTTTAGACGATCTTGAGTTACCTATTGGCTTGGCCCCGCAAACATCGAATATAGCAACCGATAACAAAACCTCTTCAGAGGAAACGTCAGCAAGTATCGTCAAGGTTCGTGAGGCTGTTGACGCTTGGCGGGAGGTTGGTGATTCTCTTTCTGAGGTGATGACAGTAGCCGGCCAACTACCAGCGGAAGATCCCGAGGCACGTGAAGAACCAGAACAGCTTCGTGGCATTTCGGGGGCACACCGTCTCCTGGCTGATTGGATGCCTGTGGGGAGTGGTTTGTTTGACATGAGTCCACCAGAGCCTGCAGCAACCCCTCAGGCTGGACCACAGATGGCGCCTGCGGATGAACTCTCTGATATTGATCTGGCGCTATCACTTGCAGTCACGGGGCCCTCTCAGAATTGGGATCTGGAAACTTTGCGAGACCGTTTGCGAATAGCTTCGGCACGTGCATCGACCGGTACGGAGCGCCTTCGTGCCGAGGCAATTGATGCCAGGCTGGCCCGATTTGAAACCATTCAAGGAAAGCATCGTGCCCTTGCTGCTCGAGACAAAGTTGAACCGTCGCCATTGCGCATTGGTTCACTGTGGTCGAGTCTTGGCGGCATTGGGAGCCGACCCATACGCCCAGGCGTTATGCCCGGTGGAAAGCCAGCGGATGGCCAGAATACATGGACACCTCCTGACTATGTTGAAACAAATGGCCGACTTGCCACAGTCGTTTCACGAAGGCCGGATGCACCTCGATGGGCTATCGTCGATATAAATAATAATGTTCTTGTATTTGTGACTCCATCAGCTGGTGTCAATTTAGCTCCAATGGTCGGCCAGCAGATTACAGTTCGTGGAGCAAAGGGTTATATGCCAGAGTACAAGCGACCCTATGTGGTTGCGTCTCAAGCACAACTCAAGATGGCAACAGCGCCGGCACCCATGCAGAGATAAAAGGGGGTCTTAGGTACTGTTTATGTTTTCATATCAATCTTTTCAACGACTTAACCGATCGAACAAGAATCAGATCACTATTTAGCAAAGGAGTGTTTTTGTAAAGGTTCAGGGGCATCCATGAGTGGAATTTGTAGAGACAGCGAGTAGCTCAGATCTCTGCATGAGGGAACCTTTTCCGTGTTTGCACTCATCATTCAGGAAATAGCGCAGGAAATAACATGCCCCGCTTTCGCTTTCAAAAAACAGGTTCTTTCTTTCCCCGACGTCGACCGGTTCTTTCTCGTAGCCATTCCGGAGGTGTTCGCCGTCCGGAACGACTTGAAATGAGAAAGATGCTGACGGGGAACGACTCACTCCCGGATGATTCGGCACCAGTTGATTTTGAAACTGGAATGACTGACCAAGCATTTGAGATAGGTCCTGCCATTCAAACATTTGCATCCGTTGATGTGTACGCAGACTGGCTTGTGGAGCAGGCTGTACAGCGATGGCAGCATGTGTTTGGGAAGCCGGCATTCTCTTATTTTGGACCCCCTGACGTTGGCGTTATTACGATTGCCCGTGAGATGTCCGCCACTGTTCCCGATGCGGCTCCATGGGATGAAGGGGCCTCGTCTTCAACCAATACTCAGGTTCAAGGAGTCGATGAGGCCGATTTCGTTGAGGTAGGCAATGACACGCTCTACGCACTCACAGATAGTCGACTCTCAATTGTTCGTGGTTTTTCTGAGATGAACCCTGAATTACTTGATCAGATTACTGTCGAGACAATGGGCCAGACAGCTGGCATGTACCTGCATGGTGACAGGCTGACGATACTTTCGAGACAACATGCCAACACATCACGTGCGAAATCATCTCATGGAAGACTTGGGATATGGCCACCTATTCTTGGTCGGCCACAGACTGCAATTGTGATTCTCGATGTCAGTGATCCTGCTGATGTATCAGTTGCGAATCGGCTCACTGTCGATGGATCACTTGTAAGTTCTCGGATGGTTGATGGGCAGTTACGACTTGTGCTGAACCACCATCTTGATACACCTTACCCCGAAGTTGTTTCGAGTGACTCAGGAGGCATTACGATAGTGGGGCCAGCCAGTCCTGCTGAAAAGCAACCTCATCGCACACTTTCACTACCTGATTTTCGTCAGCCATGGTTGCCTAGTGTCGATCCACCACAAGCAGTTGCAGTGTATGAAACCGCAGATTCATATGCGATCAGGGTGCGACAACGGTTACTTGAGTCAATGACTCCTCAGATTTATGAAACTGATTCGAGTGGTAATCCAGTCGATGTAAGAGGCCTTGTTGGGCCAACAGAAATCGATGTGCCACAAGCAGGTGCCTATCAACAGCTTACGACAATCACAGCGATTGAGGTCTCAGGTGAAGAGTTGCATCCATCTTCAACGATCGGAGTTTTCACAAAGGGTTCCGTTAAAGTATTTGCAACAACCGAAAGCGTCTATGTTTTTGATGGCTACGTTACGTCCTCATGGAGGGATATCGGTATCTTGCCCTTGGGCCAACAAGCGACTGATGTGACGAAAGTGACATTTAGTGCTGATTTACGTGAGTTACCTGTTGTATCACTGGCTGCCGAGGGAAGCTTCAGTGGCAATGTGCTCAATCAATTTGCAGTAGACGAGTACGATGGTTTTCTGCGAGTTGTTGTCGAAACATGGGATGAAGGTAGTGGCGTTCTTGTCTTTGAGCAGCAGGCAGCGAGTCTGAAAGAGGTTGGAGCTCTTCGAGGTCTTGCTTCCAATGAAAATCTCTACTCGGTGCGTTTTGCTGGTAATCGAGCCTATTTTGTAACGTTCCTGAGGACAGATCCACTTTTTGTTGTCGATCTCGGTTCTCCAACCAAGCCCGTATTGCTTGGTGAACTTCATGTACCAGGATTCTCTGATCACATTCAGCCACTCGATGAAAAGTACTTGTTGACAATAGGATCAGATGCAGATGAAATGACCGGCCGTATGGGTGGCCTTCAGGTTTCAATTTTTGACGTCTCTGATTCTACAAATCCATTGCTTGCGCATCGCTACTCACTCACAGACGACAGGGGTAGCAGTACTGCCGTAACCGGAAATCGTTGGCATCGGGGTGACGGCGATCATTTATCGCTTGGGTTTTTTCCAGAGCAGGGTGTTGTAACGGTACCGGTTCAGACACAAGATCATATTTGGGAGAACGGACGAGTTGATGTGCCAGGTGACTTTTTCGGGTTTTCGGAAATCATGTCATTACCAAGATGGAAGCCCCCTGCGCAATATCTTGATGTACTTTCTTTCGATGTTGAGAGTGGTATCAGTAGCCTTGGTAGAATTGACCATGCGACACCTGTCCGGAGGGCCGTACAGATTGCTGGGCATCTTGTCGGTGTGTCAAAAAGTGAGATTTCTATCCACACGTTTTCTGATCCGGTCACTCCAGTTGAGTCAGTTCCACTGGATGCAGTGCATATTTTCAGACCGCTTAAAGCATTGCCTGATCGACACGAGCCCACGCTTCCGGATATCGGGAATCTTGTTGATCGTTCTGTTGCGGGATTGCCACTTCATGGTTCGTGGCTCGTAAAAGAATCCGAACAAATCGGCGATCGTCAGGTGCTCTATGCTGAGCACACCAGTGGTGCCGTTCATCGAATGGTGAGCACAGAGCCAGTTCAGGAAGCTGATTGGTCAGCATTCGGATTTGCCAGCGTAAGCAACCTCGAGAACCATATGCTCGATCGAACCGCCCGTGGCAGCCAGTACACTCAGGGTCTGGTGACTGGGCAAATCCAGAGTTTAGTTAGTGACGCGATTCTCGATCAGTTCAGTCTCGTTCGTGACTCTTCTGGTCAGGTGCAACGACGACTTCTGTTTGCGACTCTTGGTGGGTCGCCAGATGCTCATTCGTAATGTGACTGAGCTGTAACCGTGTGCCTTTGGTCAATGGTAAGGCCATATGGGAAGCAGATCTTTATTGCTTCTGAAAATGGTCAAGCTCATCTGACGGAAGCCATCGGGATGCAAGGTCGACTGAGACTTGATCAGCACTCACATTATTTTCATTGTCAGCAAGATGATTGGGACGAGCATGTTGAACGTTCCGCCGGTTGTCAACTGTACTGGCAATCGTGGCCAATTTTTTCCTGTCAGATTCAGATGTTCGAGTGAGTCGTCCAGCGAGTGTGGCGACAGCGTGTGGATTTGCGATAGCCGCATCAGAGAGGCTAGCCATGAAAAGACAGATCTCATGAAGATTAGCCGCAGCCGAACGAGCAATGAGTGGCTGGAGTGTGCGTGTGACAATCTCAAGTCCAATTCCATCCATATCCAGAAAAGCGTCAACCTGAATGGCTTGTCGCAGTCTTCCATCAACCGTTGGCTCAGCTTCACGATACCGAACCATGAGGACGCATCCACCCGTTAGGTTTTTCGGTGAGAGGGGGCCTGTGTAAGCACCCTTTCCGTGAAAGACAAGCATGCCTCCATCTTGTCTTCGCTCACGGTAGGCAAGTCGTAATTGACCGACAGTGCCATAGCCGTCAGAGAACTGCCATTGGTCAGGTCCGGTTGAATCTAAAGACAGTCTGCTAATCCCCAGCAATCTCCAGATGTCCACAATTGCTTCTGGCTTGTCGAGAGAAAAAGCCAGAAGGTCACCATCGCACGCAAAAAGTTCAACAGGAAGCCTGCGGTATAGCGTTGTTGACTGAAGTGATTTTTGAATTGCCAGCCGGTCAGTTTCTGGCATTTGTTGGAGCGGCAGCGCCTCTTCTGCTCGACGTCGTGCATGCCGACTTGAACTTCCCCAATCGGTCCCAAGCGCAGTGAATTTATTTTGTGATGAATGAACCGGCTCTTGAGACGCACCATGACAGACAGCGCTATTTACCCAGAGAACACATGCCAAAATGAAAAGATAAGAAGCGATCGTTGGCGTCGTTGCCTTGACGACGCTACTACGCAGCGTTTTCCGCATAAGTTGCCCCCCCTAACAAAACCCCTGAGATGTCAGTCAACCAGTTGCGCTGATTTCTGACATACTCATTTCTCGGATGTTTCATGCCATGTGGGCCAATGAAAATTCGGAATAATTTGGCATCCTTGCGCATCCTACGTCATTTGACTAGTCGATGAGGTCTTGGCTCGGATGGTCCTCATCTCTATGCTCTCGCCTCACCTATTTATTCAGACTTTTGAATTCGAGAGCTCAGCATTTCTGGAAGGTAGTCGCACGCTTTTTCCTATGTTGGATCGCCCTGAAGATACTTCCGTCACGCAAGGAGGAAAGAAACGTCCTTCGGAAAAAATGAGTCGTTTGCGGCTAAGGAAAGAGAAAACTACCGGCCATGGGAAAAGCCTGCTGAGCCGACTTATGGTTACTTGGGCAGAACAGTGCCTTGCACGTCCTTGGCTGATTCTGACTGTTGCCGTGCTGACAGCTGGGGCCGCAGGAGTCTGGACCACCCAATCCTTGGGATACAAGGTCAGCCGCGTTGATCTTCTTGATCCGGATAGTGAGTACAACAAGTTGTGGATTGATTATATCCATGAATTTGGTGAAGACGATGATGCTGTTGTTGTGGTTGAGGGCTCGAATCGGTCAGCAACGGTGGCTGCTCTGGAAGATCTTTCACAGCAACTCTCCCAGAAGAGTGATCTCTTTTATTCAATACTCCATGAAGTTGATCTCACTCAAATTCGCGCCAAGGGGCTTCACTACGTTTCTCCAAATGACTTGGCCTCAATCGATCGTTTTATAAGTCGCACTGAACCAGTTCTGGCCGGAGGTTGGAGCCAGCTGAAGGTCGGCACAATGGTTGGTGGTCTGGCGGCAACTGTTGTTTCTGGACAACAGACCAAGATGCAACATGATGAACCACCGATACAGACACTTGAGCGATATAGTGAAAGTCTGCTGGTAAGCTTGGAAGCCGCTGAAAGAGGACGGCTTCATGAGTCCTTGCCCGAGGACTATGTCTCGCCTTGGCCAAGCATGCCGGGCAGCCTTTCAACACTGCGAGACCTTTCCAGTCAGTACCTTTTGGCAAAAGAGGGAAGACTCGGTTTCGTCTTGCTGCGTTTGGCCAAGGAGGAGGAAGGTTTTTCTGGTGCTTCAGTAGCAACGGATACCTTACGAAAAGAGATTGATGTTGTTTCTCAACGACACGCAGATGCAACCATCGGACTTACTGGGCTACCAGTGATGGAAGATGATGAAATGCGTTCAAGCCAACAGTCAATGGTGTGGGCGAGTGGGCTGTCTCTTGCAGCTGTGGCGATTGTTATTGTGGCCGGTTTTGGAGGCATTCGGCACGCACTGATGGCTAACGGTGTCCTGATGATCGGCATGGCATGGGCTTTTGCATGGGCTACAGGAAGTGTTGGTCATCTGAATATCCTGAGCGTCACATTCGCTGTCACCATGATTGGTGTGGGGATTGATTATGGTACCTACTACATAGGTCGGTATCTGGCGATGCGTCGTGAGGGCCATGACTGTGAGTCTGCCATTATTGAAACGAGCCGTTCTGTTGGACCAAGTATTCTTACTGGTGCCATCACGACATCGATTGCATTTTTCTCGGCCGCTTTAACAAGCTTTGTGGGTGTTGCTGAATTAGGACTGATTGCGGGCGGTGGTATTCTGCTGTGCTGTGCTGCGGAACTTATGGTGTTGCCGGCAGTAATCGCGATTATTGACCGAAGTCGCTTGGGTCGAAAAATTCCTGAACCTGTACCCGTGCACAGTTGGTTGAGACCTTTTGCACAACACCCTCGTCTGGTGTTGTTGGCAGCAATAGCTGGAACACTTGCACTAAGTTCAGGGATGCATGACCTTCGCTACGATCATAATCTTCTCAATCTTCAGCCCGATGGCCTCGAGAGCGTTGAAGTTGAAAAGAAACTTCTTGAGGAATGTGATCAGAGTGTCTGGTATGCCCTGTCAATTGCCGATTCTCGTGAAGAGTTACTTGCACGAAAAGAAAAACTTGCCAACTTAACAACCGTTGAGCGAGTAGATGAGATTGCGTCTCTTCTTTCGGGAGATGAGGAAGTTAAGACGCCACTGATTACTCAGATAGGCAGGCGGCTGGAACAATTACCAGAAAGGCCTCCGCAGATTCCACTTGATCGCCTTGATGCTCTAGGTGAATCACTTGGATGGGCTCAGGCAGAGGCAGCACGACGGCCAGGTGGTATGAGAGCGGCTTGGCATCTGGAACGAGCCCGTGACTGTCTCAGGCGAATGAGGCCTGAAGAATGCTACCAGGCATTGGCTATGTTTCAGCAACGCGCTGCCGGAGAACTTCTGAGTCGGCTCCATGCACTTGCTGCCGTATCAGATCCGGTTGCTCCTTCACTCGATGATTTACCTGCAAGTCTCGTTGATCGATTTGTTGGATCAAGCGGTAAGCATCTACTCAAAATTTATGGACGGGGAGATATCTGGAATTTTGATGCTCTCAAAAGGTTTGTGAGTGATGTGCGGAGTGTTGATCCAAAAGCAACGGGTAATCCACTTCAGGCATACGAGGCATCACTCGAGATGAAACGGAGTTATGAGCAGGCTGCGCTCTACTCGCTCATTGTGATCATTGCAGTCCTTTGGCTCGATTTCCGAAGTCTCACCCACTCTCTGTTAGCAGCCTTGCCGCTTGCGGCTGGCATGGCATTAACCCTTGGGCTTATGGGCCTGCTTGGGATTGATCTCAATCCAGCAAACCTGATTGGCATCCCACTTATTCTTGGGATTGCTGTCGATTATGGCGTTCATATTGTCCACGATGCACTGGAACGGCCTGGAAAATATCGTATTAGTGCATCAACAGCGAATGCCGTAATGGTCGATGCGTTAACGACAATTCTTGGGTTTGGTGCCCTCATGGTCGCCAGTCATCGCGGGCTTGAAAGCCTCGGGCGACTTCTCACGCTTGGCGTGACGATGTGCACTCTTACTTCGCTTGTTTTTCTCCCAGCAATTCTCGGTATTCTTCGGCCCGGTTCAGAAGAAATGGATGATGATCAGCATGACAGTGACAATACTGAGGTATTAGCCTTTCCACCTTTGCATGATCACCGCCAAGCTGCCTGACCTTTGATCGTGATAGAAAGTGACTCGCCATGACATTTCATACAAACTCTCTTTATCGTTTTGTGCCACTCGGTCTTATGGTTGGATTTCTATTTGGAGCCGTTAAAGTTGTTTGTGCCGATGGCGTGATGAATGTCGTTATGGAAGATCAATTTCAAACTCCATGCGAAACGAGTACATATTTAGGGGATGTTGTTATTCTGGTGTATGCCGAACGCCACGGCGCTGAAGATTCACTTCATCTTGGACGAAAGCTGCATCTACATTTTCACCCGACCGCTGATGAAGTCTCTTCTGATGCCTGGTCGAAACAGCCGGTGCGTGGAATCACAAATTGGCCTGAAGGGGTTGAGGTGCCTGACGTTCGTGTTATTCCTGTTGCCTCGCTGACAGAAGTGCCGCGAGCACTCAAGCCGGTTGCGCGGGCTCGTATGCGAAAAGATTCTCCAGTTGTTCCAATCTGGCTCGACTTTGATGGGGCACTGAAACGAATGTTCGGAATTATCCCAGGAGAGCCAAATGTTGTTGTGCTGGACACAGCAGGGCAGGTGCATTCAGTCCTATCTGGAAAGCTTGACGAACAGGAGTTTCAGCAGTTCGTCACACGTGTCGACCAGATACGGTCTGCCAGTCGCAACGACCTACGAGTTGTAACGCGACCACAAGAAGCTCTTCTTCGATAAAAACGACATCCTGAAACGTCGTTTTCTATTGCGAGCGTCCTTTGAAACGTCGGCTTGCACGAGTGAGTGTCTCGCGCTCATCGTTTGTTAAGCTCGACTCACCAGATCGACTAATTTTTTCCAGTATCTCGTCAACCTTCAATTGAAGGCTTTGCTCATCTTCACTGGTCGGGTGCGAGTGATCGAAATCGTCGTCTGGTCGAACAATCTTAAAACGGCGACGCATTTGTTTGAGCCGTCCGCCTAAGTCGGACAAGCCACTGAGGCTCCATCCTCGCCAGGCATACAGTAAGCCAAAAACTGCACCACCAATATGTGCCACATGGGCAACATTTCCACCACCCTGAGTGGCCCCTTGGATGTCTGTGACAAAGTAGAGAATGCCAAGCGCCCACGCGGGTACAGGGAGAACACCCCAGATCAGGACTTCCTGACGAGGGAAGTACCAGACAAAGACAGCCAGAACTGCCATCACTCCACCGCTCGCACCGATCAGATATGTCCGGCCCGGTGCAAATTCATTAGAGAATAAATTAACACTGAGAACCCATGCCAATCCAGATACAACAACAGCAACGAAATAAAATCGAAGAAACTCTGCTTTGCCAAGCACTTGTTCGACAGCCCTGCCGAAGAAAAAGATGGCGAGCATATTAAATGCAAGATGCCACGGTGATGTTGCGTCGTGGGCAAAACCATAGGAAATGAGCTTCCAGCATTCCAGAAGATGTTCAGGGAGATCTCCACGGAGTGCAAGAATGTTGTTGATAGAAAAATCACGACCGCCAAAGAGATTGAGCACCCATACTGCGACATTGGCAATGATGATCGTGATCACTGCGGTCCAGTCAGATTGTCGCTGGAATGAGTTGTCAAGGCGGTAATATCCGCGATCAGAAAAGCCCATTGGGTCGCCTGTTTGGAAAGTCAAAGTAATTCTTCTAGGTATCTTATCAGGGTTGGACCATGTCTCCCACCGGGGTTCAGGAAGGGCGGGGCTGTGCCACTCTTCGGCTTGTGCTACGCTCTTTCGAAAGGGGTTTTAATGCCTCTGTATCAAATGTGTGGCTGCAAAATTTTTGAGACGAGGGGAATTTCTGACAACGTGCGGCTTTAGCATATTGCTTGTGATGCAACTTCAACTCGTTTTGGCTGACGATCCAACCGGGAGTTTGAACCGTCAAAAGCCAATTCAAGTTGCTAATCTGATGTGAGATATTCAGCAACAAGAAGACGTAATCCTGCTGTTGGCCATCGGGTTAGAAAAACGCTTTGCCGAGTTGCATTGAGAAGCAGCTAATCTTGAGGTGCCTGATGCAAAGCGATGCGTGGCCGGTTGCTAGAACCGACGGCTAACCGATAAGATTTGATTGCGCGGGTTCATCGAAGCGGCGGTGTGGGTTTATTTCTAGAGTTAAAGGAGAGTGAGAAAATGGCAGAGAAGATCGCAGCCGGAGTTATCGGCACTGGATTTATTGGTCCGGTGCATGTCGAGGCTGGAAGGCGATTGGGAAACGTCGAATTTGTTGCTTTGGCCGAAGCCAATGCCGAGTTGGCCCGCAGTAAGGCAGATCTTTTAAGCATCGAGAAGTCATATGGTGATTACCGCGAACTTCTGGCCGATCCGCAAGTCCGTGTCGTTCATAATTGCACACCGAATCACCTGCATTATCAGGTAAATAAAGATATTCTCGCTGCCGGCAAGCATGTGATCAGCGAAAAACCTCTTGCGATGAATAGTACAGAGAGCCGGGAACTTGTGAAACTTGCATCGGAGTCGGGTCTGATTCATGCCGTTGATTTTAATTATCGCTACTATCCGCTGGTTCAGCATGCCAGACAAATGGTCCAACAAGGGGAACTGGGCGAGGTATTCACTCTCCGTGGCTCCTATTTGCAGGACTGGCTGTACCTTCAGACAGACTGGAATTGGCGATTGCAACCGGAAATGTCAGGGGACAGTCGTGCGGTTGCGGACGTTGGTAGTCATTGGTGTGATCTCTTGCAGTTTATCACCGGCGAGAGCATTGTCCGTGTCATGGCTGACTTGCGTACCGTGCACAAGACGCGGATGAAACCCAAGAAACAAATCGAGACGTACGCAGGCAAGGAACTTTCACCCAGTGATTACGAACCGCAAGATATCAACACCGAGGATTATGCCTCTGTTTTAATCGAACTCTCGGGAGGGGCTCGTGGCGTTTTCAGCGTCAGCCAGGTTTCGGCCGGTCGGAAGAATCGACTTTCATTTGAACTCGATGGATCCCGCTGTGCACTGGCGTGGGATCAAGAGAGACCAAACGATATGTGGATCGGATATCGGGAAAAAGCGAATGAAATCCTGGTCAAAGATCCATCCTTGCTGCACGAAGCTGCCAAAGAGTATGCCCATTACCCCGGTGGTCATCCCGAAGCCTACCCGGACGGCCCCAAGAATCTATTTCGCAATGTTTATCGCGCGGTTGAGAAGGGTCAAATGCCAGACAATCCTGATTGGAGTACGTTTGTAGATGGCCATAAGGAAATGGCAATCTGCGATGCGATTATTCAAAGCAGTCGAGAGCAAAAGTGGACCGACGTGCAATATTAATTTACGGGTTGTCAGGCGATTCAAATAGTTTTTCAATTCAGGAGTTTTAAGATGTCTGCTGAGACTGCGAATATCAACCACTGTAATATTGCTCTGATTGGAACGAAGTTCATGGGCCGAGCGCATTCAAATGCGTATCTCAAGGTGAATAAATTTTTTGATCTGCCCTGCAAACCTGTGATGCATACGATTGCAGGCCGTAATCAAGAAGATCTAAAAATG
>CBFIHW010000017.1:0-32041 GCA_965662325.1 uncultured Pirellulales bacterium
CCTTAGGATCGTAGCCAACGATCAGCAAGAAATATCGCTGCTATTGTCTTTGCGTCCTCAATCAAGCCATCGTGACACATGGCTACCGCATCACTCCATCGCACGACTTGCGGCTCGATACATTCATTGGGCTCAAGTGATTGACTTCCGCTCTGCAAACCCTTTGCTACAAAAAGATGCATCTTTTCATGAAGAATACCTGGTGACATCCAGAGTTCTCCAAGGTTTTCTAGAACGGTGGCCTGATAGCCCGTCTCCTCGCGAAGCTCCCGAGCTGCCGCAGCCGGTAATGATTCAACACGGTCGAGGGTGCCAGCTGGGATTTCAATCAGAGTTCGTCCCACTGCAGGACGAAATACATTTATAAGACAAACTCGATTGTCATCGACAAATGGCACGATGGCTACACTTCCAGGGTGTTCAATAATATCTTTTGACCGTGTTACTCCATCACGGCATTTTTCTAAGAGCCTCACAACACGGAAGCGATCTGACTCAAGAAGCTGCTCTCCTTCATGTTTTCTCATCTTATCTTTATTCATGTGACCTTATGTCGTCAGGGTATCGAGAAGAACCGGAGAAACCACCTTCGCAGCTTTACCAGCTACCGTAAGATTCGATTTTTGCTGCATTGATTTGAGTGGGATAATTGCCATCGCCAATGATACCTCTTGGTTTCCCAAGCTACCAACTGAAGTAACATGAGAGACTACTTCGTCGTTACTTATTACGCTATCACCAACTACCATCGACCCACCCTTTTCAACTGCCAATACCACAAGTCTTCTATTTACATGCCCGAGGGCATCAAGTCGGGCAACCGTTTCCTGCCCCAGATAGCATCCTTTCGTAAGGCTGATTGCCCGATCATTTAAGCCTACTTCTTGGGGTAATGTTTTCTCGGGTATGTCATCTTTCAGAGGCCACCCCTGCTGAAGTCGTAAGTGGTTGATCATCTCATCGGTACTCATTTGTATCCCAGTAGTTGCAAGAGATGACTGCAGAACATCCTTGCACTCATCCGCTACTGTGACCAAAAAGCCCTCAGAAGAAACCCAATCAACCGCCATCAATCTTGCTGGAGTCGACCGTGCTGAAAAGGAATTATCTCCACCAAGTTCTTGAAGTTGCTGATACCGTTTTTTTGGAACTGAGACATCAAAATATTTTTGCAACCAATTTTTTGCTTGCTTACCAGACACCAGCACTGAATGCAGGTCTTCCTGTGTTTGTGAGATAGTGAGATCTTCTCGGATATGGTAGCGATCAAGATGAGTAGCTAACCGATACCCACGGCCCCTTTCAACACAAATCCGTATGCCTTCATCACTACGCAACAGAACAGCCAACTCAAGGACCCAGCCTCGGGCGTCACAAAAGAAACCATCACACCCATCATGTTCTTGTAAGCCATTAATATCTGCAGTCGTAAAATTACTGATGAACTGAACAGCATCTGGCCCTTTAATTACGACCTCATCGAACTGAAACAGTGTCGATAAGTAGCCCTCTTCTAATAAGTCTTTCTCGTTCTGAATGACGGACATGCCCTACCCCATAATGATTTTCAAACCAGAACATAAATAACGCACAATCTCATTAACAACTTGTCTCAGTTTTCATGATCCAAAAATAAGGGGGGAAAAGGCCACACAAAAAATGTTTGTTTTTTGATCGAACGTTTCTCCCGCCCTCTACGTAATAGAGAAATCAACGGTGATGATTGATTGAGTTTCACTAGAAGTAATGATTTATGGCCACAATTTGGTCTTCATTTCTTGCTTTTAGCGAAACGGGTGGTTAGTATCTTACCAGCCGGACGTGCGGGCAAGGCACAGTCCGATCTGGTGAGCAAAAACGTCACAATTTTTCTTCTCGCTCACGGCTCCCTTAGGTGTCCCCATCTAATTTCCCCTGTATTTCGTGAGTGGGATTCGAAGAGTAGTGCCGTCGTCCACTGGAACAATCTCATCCTCATCGTAGAGATTTCCAGATTTGCTTACGAGAAGGAGAATGCGATGGCTACTGTTCCATACCGGCTCGAAAGTCGAGAAGACTTAGATGATCAAGATTCAGGCTATCCCGATCCATTAGCCGTAGTGGATGCGCCATTTTCGGACGTCGCACGGGCTGAATCTGAGCAAGCAGCTATCGACGGCTCATCTGCGTTAAAGATTCGTAATCAACGCAAGCTAAGCGTAGGTAAAAAAAGGTCTTCCCAGAAAACATTCCATAAAATTGCTGATGTGCGGCAGCGACAGGGAGTTACACTGCGGAATGTGGCACGCCGGCTCGGTGTAGAAATGGCTGTTATTCGTAAGCAAGAAAAGCCTGACAGTGATTTACGAATTTCAGACCTACTACGATGGCAACACGTTCTTGATGTACCACTTGCTGAACTCTTAGAAGATGGTGAAGACCAACTTTCTGGACCCGTTTTAGCGCGGTCAAGAATGGTGAAACTAATGAAAACAGCAGCAGCTATTCGAGAACAAGTTGGAAGCAATGCAGGGAGCCAGCTCGTGTCACAATTAATTGGGCAAATTCTTGAAATGATGCCTGAGTTAGCTGACATTACTCCATGGCACACAGTAGGCCAGCGTCGAACACTTGATGATGTTGGTCGAACCGCTCGTGATACTATTCCCGATGACTTATTTGGCCGCTAAGTTCGACTAGCGTATATAACAAGCAATCGATCTCTACTAGATCCCCACTTTAACTAGAGTCTACAGTGGGCTTGTAATTCCAAACTTAGAATATCTTCCTGTTCAAGCACATCTATTCACGTGGCAAACCTGTCACTTTTGCAGGATGAGATGAACTTGCTGATATTGATTGACGTCTTGGGACAACGCTTGTCTCATTTACCAGTGTAGTAGTCACTGCCCACTTTCTTCCTGATCAGCAGGGATTGCACACGGCGGAACTGCCGATCTTGTGATGCCAACTACAACGATACTAAAAAAACCATAAAGTGCTGAACCGAGAATCCCCCACGCAGCAATCGCCAACCAAAAATAATCTCGCAGCCATACTCGTAAAGGTGGCTCCGGACTCTTCGGGATTTTATGTTGTACAGGCCCACTTCGATCTGACTGTTTTTTCATATCATCCCGGAACTCATTCCATTCAGCCTGAACATTTGGGCGACCGAGATCCTCCAGCCACGAACTACGGAGCATCCACAAAGCAGACGGTGGCAGACCCATGAGCAGCACCCATCCTACGAATAAACAAGCAGGCAGAGACCGGAGCATGAAGGACTGGGGCTTTGAATTCTTCTCTTCCATTCTGGAATTACAACTCACTTTTGTTTCAAACTACTTCCAGGGTACATACAAGACTTCGACCGTCACTAGTCTACCTAAATTCTCTACTTAGACTTTTTGCCCATTCTTCTGTGGCAAAACTCCTCTCGTCACCGTTTTTGTTCGTTGGTAAATTCCATCTACAGATTTGCTCATTCAGCCCCATTTTATCATTATCGTGTTGCAAACCATCTTTTTCCGTACGGCTCTATCGCAGAGAATTTTTCTTGCGATGGTCTTCCTTACTTGGCCTACATTTACATTTGCACAGAGCGGTTGGCTACCAACAAGTTGGTTCCCACAGGCAAAAACAAACCCTCGATCGATGTACCCTCTGTCTGATCGCAGTGGTCCTTGGCTTGTTCTAGCAACAACATTCCGAGGTGACGGAGCACGAGATGATGCACGTCGACTCGTGCAAGAACTACGGACTGATTACAGGCTTACAGCGTATACCCATGAAAAAGCATTTGATTTCACAGGCGAGCAACGTGGACTTGGTCTCAACCCTGACGGGTCACCAAAGAAAATGCGTTATGCCAACTCGACACAGATTCTTGAAGTGGCTGTGATGGTTGGAGATTTCGCCTCTTGTGATGACGCAAGGGCACAAAAAACACTTTCAAAAGTCAAAGGCTTTCGGCCTAAGTCGCTCATAGGCGACAAAGGGAAAAGTCGTGCATTCTCAGACTTTCGTCGGATGCTCGGCCTCGATAAAGCATCGACTGCTCCTATGAGAATGGCCTTCATGATTCCGAACCCTCTTTTGCCATCTGAATATTTCAATCGACCTCAACTTGACTCTTTTGTGCTAGAAATGAATGCCGATGTTGACCATAGCTTGCTTGATTGCCCGGGCCGCTACAGCATTCGTGTAGCCACATTCACTGGAGCAGGGGGGTTCGATCAAGGTGCTATGAATGCTTCACAAGATGACGGTGCAGAAAGTCGTTTAATTCAGGCTGCTGAAAATGCACACCAATTGACAGAAGCATTGCGGAGACAAGGATGGCAGGCTTGGGAATTCCACGACCGAGAATCAAGTGTCGTCTGTGTAGGAAGTCTTTCTCAACTGACGATTGAACAGCAAGACGGCTCTCAACAAACCCACCCAGAGATTATTCGAATAAAAAATGGCCTTGGTCCTGATCCTGAGAAACTTGCAATTGGAACCATTCTACCGAAGCGAATTAATGGTATTCTTCTTGACGTAGACCCTCGGCCAATCGATGTACCACGAAACCCTACAGGGCGACGTTAACCTTTGCCACGAGGAAAGGGTTTCTTTTCTTCGCGCGGCTATGAACCCCGACAAACCGCCTTTTCTCAATGATGCTTGTCCTTGGCACAACGAATGCGGGTAAACAGCAGGAACTCGACGCCCTGCTTGAGCCATTTCAAGTTAAATGCCGTTCATTAAAAGATTTTGCATCTGCTGTACGTGTCGCTGAGACAGGAAACACCTTCGCGGATAACGCTGCCTTGAAAGCCATCCAGCAAGCACAGGCTCTTAACCACTGGGTCCTAGCAGAGGACAGTGGATTAGTCGTTCAAGCCCTTGACGGCTCGCCTGGAGTTTATTCGGCCCGTTTCGCAGGACCGGAGGCAAGTGATGATGACAATAATGCTCTGCTTATTGAACAGCTTAGTGATGTACCTTCTTCTCGTCGCACCGCATACTACGCGTGTCATGCAGCATTGGCCGCACCAGACGGAAAAATAAAGGCAATATCTGAAGGTCGTTGCTACGGCCGAATTGCCAAGTCTGCACAAGGCAAGGAAGGATTCGGATATGACCCTTATTTTATTATTCCAGAATACCACCGGACATTTGGTGAATTATCTCCAGCAGTAAAAGGCTTAATAAGTCACCGCGGCCGAGCCATCCGAGCAATGATCCCAATGATTGTGAAAAACATAAAGGCACATTTGGTCTAATTTCAATGCCTTTGATTTTTACTGGAACGGCTCTCTACTTGCCGATTGATCCATCGCTGAATAATCTCGAGTACCATCTCCGTACCATCCATCTGACCAACCACTTTTTTCATTGGGATACAGTATTGATCTAGATTGTCGAGAAAACTCTTGACTTGATTTAAGGTGACACTCTCGAGATATTCAAAGTCGCCACACGCCATAGTGCGAAGAAAAAAACCGTTAATTGACTGCTCTCCGTGAGCTTTTTCTGGAAGAACGAACATTGGTTTTCCAAGATGCAAAGCCTCTCCTATGAGTTGATTGCCTGCTGCCGAAATAACGGCCCGACAATTAGCGAGATCTTCGACAAACTGAAGTTCGTCGATCGGCATGAAAGAGAGTTGTCCTATCGATTCTCTTTCACCGAGACCGTACACCTTCACAGGGAGGCCACAATCAGCCAAAATTTCAATCGTTGAAAAAGGCGTATGCCTGCGTAAATAACTGAGAATGTACCCGTCGTCGCGAGGCACTTTTGAGGTGATTTCATGGCGAAGTAGTGGACCAACTTGTACTACGTGCTCCCATCCTGCTCGAAGCTTTGGCCTAAAAAAAGCTGAGACAATTGTTTCTGAAGCTTCGCTGACATACATCCAGACTGCATTCCCAATAAACCACGCATGCCACTGAAGCATTTGTGGCAATGCATCGAGTTCATAGGAAAGCAAAAAGTGTTGGTGGTCTAGGCTGATCAGTGGAATCCCGTAACGTGCTGCTGCTCTCGGCAAGCCAGGTTCGAAATCTGTAATAGCTAATGACACGTTGTACGTCTCAAGATCACCAATCAATCGATCAACTAAATTGCCAATTTCACATGCCTGATATTCCAAGCCAGTTTTTATTGTACGAATGACATCCAGTCGACCACCACTGTACTGAAAAGTTATGCCAGGGATTCTGGATACGGTTACTGATGGGTGGGAATTGGAAAACTTATCTTTCAGAAAATTGTAACCGTCGTCAGATGAGTAAACTCGAATTTCATGAATCTGCTCAAGTCGTTCTATGAGGGAACAGATTCTTGTTGCATGACCTCGACCTTCTCCACATAGACTAATTGCAATTGTTGCCATGATTGATTAATGGAGAAAGAATTTCAGCTCTTATGAAAAATCACATTGCTAACATATTCAACTGCAAATAATTGTGGCCTCATTGGTACATATCGTCTATCCTAAAACTTCTCGCGTCCTACGCGAGCAACTTAATGTGATTCATGTGCCTTTCACATTGAAAGCCTTCTGCCAAGCCTTGGCAATCACATTAAGCCAGGTCACTAGTGCATATGTGTTCTCTTCACCATGTCAGACCTCGTTCCGAAAGATGTAAACAATGCAACTAGGAATTGAATAACAGTTCATTCTTAGCTCGAATCGAAGCTGCTACGACGGACGGCGACCTGCCCAAAATCTTGGCCCAGAACGTACAAAACACTTTTTCGGAAACTCTCTAATCTTCTCTGAGTCTCCAGGTTCCCGTTGTTGTTGTGGGTTCCTCTAGGTATCGTCCGTATCAGAAGGCCATGCTCTTATTTTCCCTGATTCATTCGATACTTCCCTGCTGGATAAACTGATGAAATTTCGCACTTTTTTAATGTTCGTATGCATGATCGTTGTGCCAATGATCGCAATGTTTTCACATAAAGTGCCAACTGCGATGCGAACAGCTTGCGGCGAACTACTGATTGCGCCAATCCACTACTTTGCTGAAATAATATTTTTCCCATCAGGGGCGTCGATAACAGGTCAAGAGATAGCCGTATTTGACACCGCTCCCGATGTTTCACTTTTAGCTCATCGAGATACCAATCTCGATGTCTCGGATAATCAAAACACTTCAACTGAATCGGCTTCACCACACCATCCTCAGTTCCCCACCACAATGGAGACACCTGTGTCTGCCTGCCGAGATCAATTAATCGCGGCTGGAGCACACTGCCTTCTAGTCGCACCAGCAACTGATAGCATTGGTGGATACCATGGAAGTTGTCGCATTTCAGTCGATGCTCAAGGTGAACTACAACGGCTCTTTCATGCCCGGGCATTAACTGAATCTGCAGCACTCGAGAAGCTGCTACAGCAGGTACGCCACTGGCAACAGCGAGTATCAGCTCATATTACGGCTAAGTCAACGAAAACTCTATCGTACCAATAACAGCCTATTTTGCATGCTAGAAACTTCTCGCCCGTCTGAGACAAATTACATTTCGAGGTCTTAAAAAAGTAGTTCTGATGACACGATTCGTTTCTTCTCTCATGCGTAAAAAAGTAAGGCAGGGTTCACCATGGCTACCTCGACGATCTCTCACGCGCTTTGTTAATCGAATCCCACCAACTTTTCTTTGTAACAAACCCCGTCATTGGGGTATTTCTTTTCTTCAAAAACACCATAGCCGTGAAAAGCGGCCGGCCATTGCGTCGTATCGCCGGAGTCACGAACTAGCACGACTCGAAGCATCTCTCTTTGTTGCTCGTGAGCCACTTCCAATACGACGTTTAGCAAAACTCGCGAGGCTTCCTGATGCGACCCGAGCTCGCTCCCTTCTTAAAAAACTCAACACTCTGTTTGACAAGTCTGGAACAGCTTTTCGTATTGAGCATCTCGCTGGAGGATTCCAACTGATTACCCGGCCGCAGTTTGGTCCGTGGGTACGGCGAATACTTGATTATTCCGCGGAGAACAGGCCCTCGAACGCTGCAATGGAAACACTGTCGATAATCGCATATCGCCAACCTGTAACCCGAGCAGAAATCGAAGCGATTCGGGGTGTCGGCTCTGAAGAAATGCTTCGACAGCTTCTTGACCGAGACCTTATCGCCATTGGCGGCAGAAGTGACGATCTAGGGCGGCCAAATTTTTACGTCACGAGCCGTTATTTTCTCCGTATATTCGGTCTTGGGCGAATTGAAGAGCTTCCTGCCATGGACACGGAATCTCCACCAGACGGGCCTCTCGATCCTGAAAATTAACGGAGACTCAGGCAATAATCAGCCTAGTCCTTGCATAGCGACCCTTCCGTTGGCATATTGCCGAACCATCCCGACATCATTCCCCTTTTGGTGAAACCCTGCCGAACGGCCACCATATATCGTCCAAACCATTGTTCTTATGTAAAGTAGGCACGCAAGTTATGTTTCAAAAAAGCCGACAACGACTTTTCAGAGTACAATTTCCTTGAACAAATTTGCTACTCTAAATCTTTTTTATTTGGAATCGTAGAAAAGCCTCTTGGTTAAAAAGCTGACTATCGTTCAAAATTTCGTGTGGTGTATTCTTCCTCAAATAATATTGTGAATCGACTCTAGGAGACGAAGCTGTGTCAATAGTTCTGAATCCCGGTAAGCAACAAGATCAATCTCATGGAGAGATGTTCTGCTGGAACGAACTCCCTGAATTATTGTTGGTAGATGACTTATTTGGTTCACAACAAAAAGATCATCTACATTCCATTCCAACCATCATTTCCGAAGACGAAGACGAAGATGAAGATTGGGATGACGATGAAGAATATGAGGACGAAGAGTTCGAAGACGAAGAAGAGGGAGAAGAGTTCGAAGATGATGATGAAGAATCAGATGAAGAGTCCGAAGAAGATGAATATGAAGAAGATGAATACGAAGAAGATGAAGACGAATCAGACGATGTAGAATCAGATGAGGAAGAAGACGAATCAGACGATGTAGAATCAGATGAGGAAGAAGACGAAGAGTGGGAAGAAGTTGATGATGAGTCTGATGATGAATACGAATACGAAGATGAGGGAGAAGAATGGGAAGATGAAGATGAAGACGACTGGGAGGAAGAAGATTGACTCCCCGTTCATTGCTAGCACGTCTCCGTGGAGACCTCAAAAATTTCTGCCTACGGATCTTCTTAGTAAAAAACTCTTACTCTTTCCAAGTTAATTTCAGAAGCTGCCCACGTCGCGACACAAGTACACTGACACTTTCATCATGAGAAACTCCTGAAAGCCGCCCCATAAGATTTTTCTGATTAATAATCGGCATCCCATCAATTTCATAAATCCGATCCTTGATCTTCAGGCCACCTCTTTCCGCAGGTGATCCCTTACGAATCGCAACGACTACCGGAGCAGCTGGATTCGCTGGATCATCTCGAATCCCAATACCCCAGCGACCACGACTTCCTATTGGCAAGAATGCTTTTTCTTCGAGTTTTTTCCGAGACGTATTTGACTCATGAAATGCTGTCTCACGAAATGAAAACACGTTGTCTACATTATTTGCAACTTGTAAGAGAACGTGCAGAGTGACTACCAAGACAGGCTCAATGCCCTCGATATTAATCAGGTGAGCATCGTCAGATGGACGGTGATAGTCCGGGTGCAGTCCCGTGTGCAACATAAGTGTCGGTACTTTCGCCTTTAAAAATGGGTAGTGGTCAGAATCTGAAGTAATGTCCCAGTTGAAGATCAGTTCTAGTAATTCTTTCTTGGACCGATTGTTGGCACGAGTAACAAGTGTCTCAAGATTAGTCGCTGAACGCGCGCCAAAAACATTGAGCTGTCTGCGACGAAGCCGACCTATCATATCGAGATTGATTGAGAAAATGATTTTCTTGTCTTTAATGCAATCTGGTTGATTTTTTATGAAGTATTTAGAACCCAGAAGGCCTTGCTCTTCGCCATCCCAGAATGCAAATAGAATTGTACGACGGCATGGATTAGATAATTCAGCAAGTGTTTCTGCTATTTTGATCAGACCAGCCACGCCTGAAGCATTATCGTCGGCACCATTATGAACATATCCAAATGGACCAAAGCTATTTCGTTTATTTCCATATCCCACATGATCGTAGTGTGCTCCGACAACAATAACGTCATTTTGTAAAACTGGGTCACTACCGGGAATCATTGCTAGAACATTTCGAAGTGTTCCAAATCGTGTTGGGAACGACTGAAAATAACTCTTTCCAGCACCAGCCGGGGTGAGTCCTAGCGGTACAATCTCTTGCTCGATGTACCTACTAGCGGCTCGCCCACCTCGATGGCCACCCTCACGACCTTCAAGTGCATCGTCCGCAAGCACTTGTATATGGCCTGCCACGTCGCTCACATCAACCATTATTTCTGTTTCATTACCTGAAACAGTTGTTTCAAATACTGATTGATTGCCAAGCAGTGAAATTACGCAAACCAGCAGATGGTTCACATAGTGTCGGTAAATTGTAAAACCAGGCATTTCCATGCGGCCACTCCAGTACCTCCTTGCAAGTAATCTGCTAGTGCCTCAGAATGACTCGCTCGAACATTCTCGTCTAGAGGAACTCGATAGTACCGAGTTTTCCCATAAGGAGAGGTGGCAGAGTGGTCGAATGCGCGTCTTTGCTAAAGACGTGACCGGTCAAAAGCTGGTCCACGGGTTCGAATCCCGTCCTCTCCGTTTTTAACACTGCACCACATTACGAATATCTCACAAAAACTCTGAAATTTTCCGAAAAGAATTGGACCAGTCCTGGCACAATTTTTTCTTAGTGTTTTCGCTGTCTCTGAAGTCCGTTGCGATCATCTCCTAAAGAGTGCATACCAATAGTCGACACCAAGGTAAGAGCATCAGTTATGCCAAAAAATTTCATCACGAGTATAAAGTGAGTTGACTTCCGAAGACCATCCTTATTCGTCAAATCTCCACGGAAAACTCGTTCTCGAAATTTTTTCATGTCAGGTATACGACGAATGATATTTATCGTGATCATAATCTGTACCTCCATCTATATTGGCATCTGCGCCTTCTTTTTTTTTACACAACGCTCTTTTATTTACTTTCCTCGTCAGCAACAGAATCACACTGTCGATCACATACAGGTGAACACTGAGCAGGCTCGAATTAAGCTTTCGGTAAGCAACCCGAAGAGTACACGAGCCATCCTCTACTTTGGTGGTAATGCAGAAGATGTATCGTTGTCTCTACCTGAATATTCACGAAGGATTTCAGATATTGCAATCTACATGGTGCATTACCGAGGTTACGGTGGCAGCACGGGCAGTCCCTCAGAAAATGGTCTGCGGCACGATGCATTAGCCATTTACAGACATCTCAGAGACAAGCATTCGGAAATTATGGTTGTGGGTCGCAGCCTAGGTACAAGCCTTGCAATCGGAGTGGCTGCGCAGTTCGAACCAAAGGGAGTCCTTCTCATCACGCCGTTTGATAGCATTGAAGCAGTTGCACAGCGAGTGGTACCATTTCTACCAATTCGAATGCTACTCAGCGATCCATACCTCTCAATAGATCTTGTATCAGGAATTCAATGTTCGACATTGATCCTAGCCGCTTCTGATGATGAGATCATTCCAAAAGAAAATACGTTGCGATTAGTGAAAAAATTTCCTCCAGAAATTGCAACGCTACAAGTTATCCCTGAAACTGATCACAACTCAATTTCTAGTTCCACTCTTTACTGGTCGAGTGTGTGTCACTTTGTAGAGAATGTTTTCGATACACCGTAAAATCTGTTTTTTTATTTTTGGAGCACATGCATAAAACCATAAGGAACTCTTGCAAGTCTTACAGCAACGAATTCTGGCTATTCTTCCTCAGGATCTGTCTTGCTTCTTCTTTGAGGGGTTGATGACTCATCGCGACGGAATACTGCTACGACGTCTTCAATAGGAACAACATAGAGCAGATTATCTTGTTCAAAATCAACTGGTATTGAATTCCGTGGATGGAACAAAACTTTGTCATATTTTTCTATCGGAAAGTCAGCATCACGTTCGATTTGAAGGCTAACCTCGACAACTCTGCCTGTAATCGTTGGGATCTCGGCCTGATCTGGCAGGACAATACCTCCACGAGTCTGATTCCTGCTCTCATCTTTCCGAATCAGAACACGCATGCCTAACGGTTCTACAAAATCATTGCCTCGCATCGATCTACACACCTCTCCTTATGAACACCTGACCGGACCACCAACAATATTTTTATCACTGAATCACTAGTAGTTTTACCTGCCAGAGTACATTCGACTAGGGAAGGCTTCAAAGAACGCAAACCAGAATGCAAACTTGTGTATACTGATGTGTTATCTCAACGATTTAGAGAGGTTTGTGCCCCCACCAATCAACAGCAGTGTCATTCCAGCCACAGTTGAAGAGTCTTATGGATTTTTCGATGGCTTCCCGTCAGTAAGGATTGTCCTTGGGTTCTCCTGATACTTCCAGAATACGTATAAATCACAGGCGCGGTGACCTGGTCGTCATTGCGAATAGACTGCCTGTGCATCGCACGTCTCCCGAGAGTCCATGGGAGACAAGTCCAGGTGGGCTCGTTTCGGCACTGATGCCCATCCTTCGTGAAAATAAAGGGGTATGGATCGGTTGGGCCGGGAGCTCTGAAACGAATTGTAGCCCTTTCGAACATGATGGGCTTTACAACGTTCCCCTCCACCTTTCGAGCAAGGAAGTAAGTGATTACTATGAAGGTTTTTCGAATAGTACTCTCTGGCCACTTTATCACGATGCCTGCCAGACTCCTCAATATGATCGCCAATGGT
Source organism: uncultured Pirellulales bacterium (assembly GCA_965662325.1). GTDB lineage: Bacteria > Planctomycetota > Planctomycetia > Pirellulales > UBA1268 > UBA1268. The sequence continues at coordinate 12,807 of CBFIHW010000017.1, forward strand.
GGGCTCCCTATGTAGCAATCAATCAACGCTTTGCTGAATACGCTGCACGTGAAGCAGCTCCTAACGGTCATGTTCTTATTCAGGATTATCATCTTCAGCTCGTTCCAGGAATACTTCGTGAGCTACGTCCTGATGTTCGAATTGGTTTTTTTCTTCACATCCCTTTTCCACCGGTTGAACTTTTTGCTCAGCTACCTTGGAGAAAACGAATTCTCGAAGGCATGTTGGGCGCGGATGTTATTGGATTCCAAACTCGTCACGGAGCCCAGAACTTTGTTCGACTTGTAAATCGTTACACGCCACATCGTGGAAGTGGACAAGCAGTTAACGTTGATGGAAGAAAAGTGCTTGCAAAGGAATATCCAATATCCATTGACTACGACAGAATCGAATCACTCGCCAGTGATCCAAAGATTATCGAACATGCAAAAGCCATCCGGTCCGATCTTGGTGAGAATCGGACAATCATGCTCGGTGTTGACCGCCTTGATTACACAAAGGGGATTGATCAGCGATTACGTGCCGTGTACGAGATTTTCGATAAGGGAAACCATACCGTAGACGACCTCGTGTTGGTTCAAGTGAGTGTTCCGTCTCGTGAAAGTGTTGATGAATACATCGAAGTACGGGACAGGATTGAGAAACTTGTTGGCCATATTAATGGTGAATTTGGAACTGTAGGGGCAGTACCCGTACATTACCTTCGAAGAAGTCTGCCTATCGAAGAACTTGTTGCTTATTACTTGGCTGCTGATGTCATGCTTGTCACTCCATTTCGTGATGGAATGAATCTGGTCGCGAAAGAATACGTCGCAAGTAGAAAAAATGAAAAAGGTGTACTGGTTTTGTCTGAATTCACCGGATCAGCTGTTGAACTTGATAGGGCGGTATTGGTTAATCCTCACGACATCGATGGCATGGCCGCCACTATTGAAAAGGCCATCACGATGTCTCCCCAAGAGCAGACTCGCCGTATGCGGAGCCTTCGGCAACGAGTTCGAAAGCGGACCGTATACACCTGGGCATCGGACTTTACTCATGCCCTTGATGCAGAACAGCCACGCCCTTCGTCGACTAATATGCAATTACCTATTGACACCACCCCTTCCTCTCCCTGATTACCATCTTGAACTATATACCATTGGAGATGACTCTTGACCGGGAATGAACTAGGCACAACGCACATCATGGAAGATGACCTTGACCAAGCCCTTGAGGCGATTGCACGAGTACCAATCTTACTTGTTGCTACTGATTATGACGGCACGTTATCACCTATTGTTGATAATCCAGATGATGCGAAGCCGGTGCGAGAATCAATCATCGCACTTCGAGCTCTTGCTACATTATCAGGAACACACTGCGCCGTTATATCTGGTCGTTCACTTTCGGATCTTGCCAGCCTGAGTTCTCTGGATGGGCAGATCATGCTGGTTGGCTCTCATGGCAGTGAGTTCGATCAAGATTTTGTACGCACGCTTACGAACGAACAGGTTTTGCTACGACAGCGAGTGCTCGATGAAATGCATCGAGTGGCTGCTCAGGATGAGCGATTTCATATTGAAACGAAACCTGCATCGATTGCCTTTCATTACCGAAATGTTGTAGACGATAAGGCTGAAAAGGCTGTGAATGAACTACTCGCAGGAGCTGCAACATGGGATGGCGTACGCGTTAAGTCAGGTAAAAAGGTTATTGAATTAGCTGTCGTGCATACATCGAAAGGAGACTGCATTGATGCGCTCCGGCATCGTGTGGGTGCTACGGCGGTAGTCTACTTTGGTGATGACATAACTGATGAAGATGCTTTTGTCAGGCTGCATGGCCCAGACGTGTCTGTAAAAGTAGGTACGGGAGAAAGTGCGGCAACATTTCGAATTCATGACCCGACTGAGGTTGCAAGAAGACTAGCTAGATTAGCGAGCGCACGAGAAGCATTTCTGGCCGGTGCTGATGCTATACCAATAGAACGGCACGCTTTGCTCTCTGATGGACGAGTCATGGCACTTGTCTCTCCTGGGGCAAAAATCAGCTGGATGTGTGCGCCTCGGGTCGATGGGCCAGCGTTATTTTCTGAGTTGCTCGGCGGTCCGGCTGCGGGACACTTCACGATCGAGCCTGCCTTGCCAGATAACAATTCTCAGCAGCAATACGATGGAACTTCTCTTGTATTGAAAACAACATGGCCCCGTTTAACGGTAACGGACTTCTTGGATTGCTCCGCTGGGAAGCCCACGCAGCGTGCCGGCCGAACGGACTTAATCCGACAAATCGAGGGGCGTGGTGAAGTTCGTATTACGTTTGCACCGAGACTTGATTTCGGAAGGCTTCCCACACGACTGGTCATTCGTGATGGTGGACTCGAAATTGATGATACGATTGACCCGATCGTTCTACGAGCGCCAGGTGTTGAATGGGAACTTCTGGATGAGGGTTCACACCAGACTGCTGTTGGCACAGTCACCCTCCGAGGTGAACCACTACGGCTGGAGCTACGCTACGGCACTGGATCACTACGTGAACAACAGACTCTGCCACCTCAAGAACGTTACCGACGCACCAAGTTATATTGGGAATCATGGGCAGACCGATTAGCCTTACCAAAGCGTGAAGGTCCACTCGTTCGTCGAAGCGCACTTGTTTTAAAAGGCCTGTGCTATGGACCAACAGGCGGGATAGTAGCTGCTGCAACAACAAGTCTCCCTGAACACCTCGGCGGGATTCGTAATTGGGATTACCGCTACTGCTGGCTTCGAGATGCCGCCATGTCAGCATCGGCTTTGGTAAAGCTTGGTTCGTTTTCTGAAGCAATGGCATTTCTTGATTGGATGCTCGCGGTTGTTGATCGTGCAGCAGCACCGGAACGTTTAATGCCTCTTTATACAGTCACCGGACACGAAGTTGGTGCCGAAGCAGAAATTACAGAACTTGCTGGCTACGCTGGTTCACGACCGGTGCGAGTCGGAAATGCGGCGCGTGGACAAGTTCAATTAGATGTTTTTGGCCCAATTGCTGAACTCGTTTGGCAACTCCTTTTGGCCGAGGCGCCTGTATCGAGTGAACACTGGCGGCTCGTGGAGGCAATGGTTGGGGCCGTCGAAGCTCGCTGGCATGAGCCAGATCATGGAATCTGGGAGATCCGAAAACCGCGCCGGCATCACGTCCATTCAAAGGTGATGTGCTGGCTTGCAGTTGATCGCGGGATTCGTATTTCTGAACGTTTTCTTGACCGAAAAAAACCAGCATGGGAACAACTTCGCCAGACTATTGCTGAAGACATTCTCGACAAGGCTTGGCACGAGCAGTCAAACGCATATACAGCGGCATATGGTGCAGATGACCTTGATGCTGCATCTCTCATGATTGGACTTATGGGGTTAGTAGATTGTACTGATTCAAGATTTCTGGCAACGATAGATGCCATTGATAAGCGCCTTCGAATGGGGCCAACCGTTTTTCGATATCTTGCTGATGATGGTTTACCTGGCAGGGAGGGCGGCTTCTTCATCTGCGCAAGTTGGTTGGTTGATTCATTTTATAAAGCAGGACGCCGCGATGAAGCAGAGTCATTATTTGAATCAATGATTGAACTTGCCGGCCCGGAAGGATTATTACCGGAACAGTACGACCCCTTGCTGCGCAGAACACTTGGCAATCATCCACAGGCATACTCTCATATTGGACTTATTGAGAACGCTCTAACACTTTCATCCAATTAGCCCCTCGATGGATTCGATAGTGCTGGCTGTACGGTCGGCATGGAATTCCCCTCCGCAGCAGTTTGATCACGTGCTATTACTGCATCGGGAAGGTGATAAAACCCGATGGCAAGGATTAAATAGGTTGCCAAGAGCACGAGTCCCTCAATCCATGTTGCCTTACCAGCAGTGATAATCTCTCGCGCAATAATGATTGCTAACACGATTGAGACAACTTCGAACATTGAAAATGACAGATTCATTGATTCACCGAGAAACAGTCCTGTGAACACAAGCAGCGGTGCCACAAAAAGTACCATTTGAATCGTTGACCCGACTGTTGCTGCCATGACAAGTTCTTGTTTTCCCTGGCGTGCAAACCGAACTGCAGTCAGGACTTCTCCAATACCTCCCACGCCACCAAGAAGAACAATCCCACTGAAGGTATCAGAAAAACCCAGTGTCCTCGTTGCTGGAATCAGCGACTCGGTGACTGCTTCACTCACAACGGCTAAAGCTATTCCACTGAGCCCGAGAATGGTAAGACTTCTTCCCGCTGGATATGACTCTTTGGCATCTACTGATTTCATTGTGACATCGTGAGCAGTGAGGTGACCTTCAAGGATATTTACCGATACATTTCCGATGTAAATCGCAAGAAGAATAAATGACAACTCAACAGAAAGGTCTCTGGTGCCCTGAGGCGTTCCGATACGAAAGACCGCGGGCACAATAAAGCAGAATCCACACATAACAAGCATCAAGCCCGACGACCGCAACTGCCGCCTGTCGAATGAATGGACTCCGAACTTCAGTCCTCCAACAACTAGAGCACAGCCTAACCCGACCAGCAGATTCACCATTATCGATCCAGTGAGAGATGCTTTCACCACTCGACCGAGTCCGTTCCGTAAGGCAACAATACCGATAATTAATTCAGGAGCATTACTCAATGTTGAGTTGAGAAGACCACCAACAACTGATCCTAGGCGAGTGGAGAGCCTTTCTGTTGCAATGCCCATGACCTCAACCAGAGGCACAATCGCAAAAAGTGATACCAAAAAAACAACTCGTGGATCTGCATCAATCGCATGCAGTACGAAAGATAACGGAATTAAGATAAGCAATAATCGCTGATTCATGGTATTGAGTATATCCCCCAACAACTTTCTGAATATCGTTGTTTTATCACCACAATTTTTGTCTCCGAGGTTATCTTGTAGCAGATCAGTCGTCCTGAACTAGCTGACATACACCAATCCCTCCACATGATGTGTTTCAATGACAACGTATCGCCCGCCGGCTGATAACGACGTCCCGCCGTTACGAGAACAGCTTGGTACTGTTGTAATAGGTGCAGTTGCAGGCCTGGCTGCAGTAGCCTTTCATGCCGTTATGAATCTTGCCGAATCGGTTCGGACCGAACTTGCAGTTTTTGCAACAGCTCATGGGCTTGCTGCTCAATTTGGAGTGATACTGACATGCGGACTTCTGGCAGCAATGGCCGTCTTTCTTGTTCACCGTTTTGCAGTAGAAGCAGAAGGCAGTGGTATTGCTGCAGTGCTTCACGCTCATCGTACAGTCGGAGGACGCCGGGCTCTTAGAATTCTATGGGTTAAATTTCTTGCTGGATTTTGTGCACTTTCTTCTGGTATGCCACTCGGAAGAGAGGGCCCGAGTGTCCAAATTGGTGCGATGTCTGCAATTGCACTAAGGCAATTTGGAATTGGCTTGGTGTATTTTCGAAGACGTGCAGTTGAACTTGGTGCTGCAGCAGGTTTAGCTGCCGCCTTCAATGCACCTTTGTCGGGTGTAGTCTTTTCATTTGAGCTCCTAAAGCAGCCATTTCATGCTCACAATTGTTTTGAAACAATTCTTGCTTGCGCGATCGCTGATTGGGTATGCCGACTTTTCCACGGCACCGTTCTAGAACTGCCGATTCCAATCGAAGGCTTTCGTGACTGGCAGGAATTACCAACATTTGCTCTTGTTGGTCTTTGTACAGGAATCGTTTGTCTTTTGTTTCAAGCTTTTCTCCTCTTCGTTGCAAAACGTCTCCAGAAATTCCATCACCAACCAAACAAGTTAATTGTGATCACGGGCTTGTGGGGATGTCTCCTTGGAGTCGTACTCCTTGTGAAACCAGAAGTACTCGGCATTGGTCACACAATTTTTGAAGATGCTATTCAGAATTCCTTGCCATTCATTCCAGCAATTCTTATTTTGGCAACTCGCATTCCATTGAGTGCTGTTAGTTATGCAACCGGTGCTCCTGGCGGCCTAATCGTCCCAGCCCTGTTATTTGGCGTTCTGTCTGGGCAAGCTTTCTCAACGAGTTACGCATTCATGATCGGCGGTGTCGATGCTGATTTCCACTCTGTCTGCCTCGTTGCCGGTATGGCAGCTAGTATCGGTGCTCTTTTTCGCGCTCCGCTGACAGCAACGATCATGGCGGTTGAGATTACCGGTGCCTACGACTGTCTCCTTGAAATATCGATTGCATACGTCGCAGCACATTCCTTGCTTGGACTTGCTCGACAACCAGATCTCTACACGGCTTTGAGCCGCATTCACGAGAGTCATACTGCAGGCCAAGCAGCAAGAATCGACGCTGCACGGCCCTCTATTCATTAACCCGTCAAGCTGCTCGACACTGATCCTTGAGGACTGGTTTATTTTCTGAAGCAGGGCTGCCTGTCGAGTTACTTCGTAGTCCATGCTCTTCTATCAATTGTTGAAGACATACTACTTGGGCAGTGAGGTCCCTCAGTTCATCTTGGTGGTCGTCTTCTTGCTGCACGAAGCGTCCAGCAATTAATCCAGATAAAGTACCAAACGAACTGGCACCCGTTACCATCAAGACGAAAGCAACCATTCTCCCTTCCCAACTTGTTGGATAGAGATCTCCATAGCCAACCGTTGTGACAGTACAAATTGACCACCAGATAGCATCTTCGGCTGTGGTTATGTTTCCGCCATGAGCTCCTTCGAACTGCAAAATTGCAAAGCTACATGAAAAAATTACAACAACTGCAACAAAACTACCAGCTAATAATGCATTTCTTGCACGGTTTGCAAAAACAAGTGATGCCACAAAACGAGTGGCTTTAATTCCTCGAATAACTCGGACTACTCGAACTACACGAGCCGCTCGGCCCAACCGCATTGAATCAAATATAGGAATCGATGAAAGAAGATCGATCCATCCCCACGTAAAAAAATAGCTCCACCGATTCTTGGCCTGGGCCAGACTTACAACGAAGTCGACCAGAAACACGCCACAGACAACAAGATCTGCATACGCAAGTAAGGACCTCGCTGAGGGCGTCAGTTCCACGACTACGCCAATCACAAGCATGCCAATAGCGATGAGGCTCACCAGTAAGATGAGAGCATTGTAGCCAGCCCATTTTTCATCATTCAAACGAGGCTTTGCCTCTCGCAGGTATGGAGAAATACCGAGCTGAATATCTGCTGTTTCATCAGATGGACTCGTGGGCTGAGAAGAAGTAACCATGCGTTTACTAGATGTCTTTACCTTTTTCCGCTCGATTCAATTCACAAACAAAATGCATCGTCATCACACTTCCCATGGATAGAGAGCATGGGGCGGAGATCATAAAGCTCAATCTGTGCCAAATGGGACACCAATTCTGGATAAATAAACGGATTTTCGTGCAGCTACCACAAATATTGAACTTGGAATGAGTTCTGTGCGCGTGGTATTTCTATCCTTGATATGCTTAGTCACAAGGGTAAAGGATGCCTTATGATTTCTGCCCGCACCTTGGAAATACCCCACACCACCATGTCAGCCCATTCTTCCGTACATGCTGAGTTTCTTGACTTTCGTGACAAATCGCACGGTGCTATCGCTGTTAATGAAGTCTCCTCAACAATGGCGGCTGGCCGCTTTGTCTGGATAGACATAAATCTTCAAGACCAGACATATTCTGATCTCAAAAAAGAACTACCAGAATGCTTGGCTAACCAAACGCCAGTACTAAAAATTCTGAGCTCTGAATATCAACAGGACACAGATGATCAGGTCTCGTCACTTCATAGAAGCGACGATGCGTTACATATCCGTCTCGTAGGGGCGCGAGACACCTCAAAGACAATCATTAGCGAAGTACTTGATATTGTTATTACTGAAGGTCTTCTTGTGACATTCTCCGAAGGCTCCTGTGGCGTCCTGCATGCCGTTCGTCGTGACTACATTCGAGACTTTGAACAACATGCTGCGACACCAAGTTTTCTGCTCTATGAGTTTTGGGATAAACAAATTGAACAGTTTCTGGAGGTACAGGGACAACTCGATGAGGAAGTTGAGGAAACACGCCTTGCTCTTCGCATATCTGCTGATGAAGCAACGCTTACAAAATTGGCAAGTGTCTCAGGAAGACTTCTGGCATTAAGAAAACGAGTCCTACCTGCTCGTAGAGTATTGGAAGAGTTAGTCTCTCGAAAAACCACGCTCGTCAGTGAAGCTACACTGCAATTTATGGGAAACATGATCGGGACACTAGAGCGACTTCTTGCCGACATTACAGCAAACCGAGAGATCCTAGAAAGTGCAATGAATTTTTCTCTCACTGTAATGACACATCGCACAAACATGACGATGAATCGTCTGGCTGTTGTGAGCACTATCTTCCTCCCACTTACTTTTCTTTGTGGTGTCTATGGAATGAATTTTGAAGTCATGCCAGAAACCGAATGGGTGCATGGATACAAGATGTTCTGGATTGTTTCAGCTATCATTACGGTCACGCTGACATTTGTGCTTCGAAAAGCACGATTGCTGTGATGTTTAATTGATGCTCATTTGTACTTCTTAAAATGCCTCAGGGCTAAACCCAAACAATTGCTTTTGACAGTTGTTCTGGTTATGTGGATTGGGTCATATTTGGCTAGTTAGAAAACCCTTGCCAGATATGCGAACTCTCCAACTTCATGAGGTAGTGTTGTCATGCGGTGGCGGGGCACTCGGTCTTGCCATTAAGAACACGCAAAGATTTGTAGCTCTACCTTATGGCAGATAACGAAGAGTTCATTGCAGAATTTCTTATCGAGGCGTCTGAAAACTTAGACCAACTCGATCAAGATCTCGTTGCACTGGAAAAGCAGCCTGACAATCCGGATCGATTAGGCAGCATTTTTCGTACAGTTCACACCATTAAAGGGACGTGTGGTTTTTTTGGCTTTACAAAACTAAGTACCTTATCTCATCATGGCGAACATTTGCTTGGGCTTCTCCGCGATGGAAACCTTCGATTCAATAAAGATCTGGCATCGCTACTCCTTGAACTCGTTGATGCGATACGAGTGTTCTTGTCATCTATTGAGTCCACAGGCACGGAAGGTGATATCGCCTTTCCTGAACTTTGCCAGAAACTCAATGCTGCCTGTGTATTGTCCGATACTGCCACTTCAGACCAAGTAAAAGAACCCATCTCATCGCCCACGACTCATGTCGACCAGGGCGCCGACGAAATCGAAGACACCACCCCAGACGCAGCACCTACACTCGAGACAGAGGTGGCATCACTAGTAGATGTTACTTTGCCGGAAACCGACAGTCTGGATCGCGCACCACTCACAAAAACTGAATCGAGTAATGAAAACATCCGTTCAGCAAATAGTCTCGATGCAACTATACGGGTCGACGTACAACTTCTCGACACCATAGTCGATCTCGTAGGTGAACTAGTTCTAGCCCGAAACCAGTTACGCACAACAGTTACTGATGAACCATCATTGCTCGATGCCGTCAATCGAATTCACACTGTAACAGGTGAACTTCAAGAAGTAGCCATGAAAACACGCATGGCTCCCGTTGAACAACTCTTCAACAAGTTTCCTCGAATTGTTCGTGATGTTGCAACAGCTTGTGGCAAGGAAGTAAGTCTTCACGTTGATGGTGCCGACACGGAACTTGATCGTACTCTCATCGAAAAAATACGTGATCCTCTCACTCATTTAATCCGTAACGCAATAGACCATGGCATTGAGCCTATTCATGCAAGAAGGTCTGCAGACAAGCCGTCTTCTGGTCAAATCTCCCTGCGTGCATTTCAGGAAAGTGGTCAGGTCACGATTGAGGTATCGGATGATGGTGCCGGCATTTCAGTTGATGCGGTTCGAAAAAAAGCTATTGAGAGCGGTCTAGTGACGAATGACGCTGCTCACGACATGTCTGATGAACGAATATTCCAGTTCATTTTCGAACCGGGCTTTTCAACAGCCAACGCCGTGACCGACATTTCTGGTCGCGGCGTAGGCATGGACGTTGTCCGTACGAACATCGAATCCATCGGTGGAACTATTGATATCAGCAGCCAGCGTGGTATCGGCACTGTTGTTCGTGTGCGTATTCCACTGACTCTTGCAATTATTCCCGCTCTGATTGTTTCAAGTGGCAACGAACGTCTTGCAATACCTCAATCGTACATTCAGGAACTTGTGGCTCTTCGGGAAAATGGTAAGAGCCATGTAATTGAAGGACTCGAAGGCTCTCCTGTTTTACGACTGAGAGATCGACTGATTCCAGTTGTCTACCTTGATCGATGGCTTGGAATTCGTGCATGGAAAGAGCGTCCCACTACCGGCACTGTCGTTGTTGTAAAAGTCGACAATCATGAATTTGGTCTCGTTGTAGATGCTGTTACAACAGCTGAAGATCACACGAGCCATGCAGCTGAAACAACTGGACTCTGGTTTATTGTTGTCAAAGCGATCAGCAGTCTGCTTGCACCTATGGGCATTTATTCCGGTGCAACTGTTATGGGTGACGGGAGTGTTGTCCTCATACTTGATCTTCGTGGAATCACCATAGCGGCTGATATCCCAGCCCACACCCGCCGAGCAACTGATAGTCAACACAGTCAGACAACATCAAAAGAAATCATCCAAGAGGCCTCTCGCTACCTTGTCTGTGAAACTCATCGAGGCCGCCGCGTTGCTGTCCCATTAAAACAAGTACAGCGCCTTGAAAACTTTCATGCCTCTGAAGTTGACCCTGCTGGAAATCTTCATTTTGTAAAACGCAATGGCGAACTCACTCAACTTATTGACCCTGATCGAATACTCCATGCACCACAATCGTCTTCACAAAGTGATACTAATTTGTCTTTAGTAGGTGTCATCCTGCCGGATGAATTAGGACGAAAAGCTCTCGCCGTCCGAAGAATTATTGATGTCGAAGCCGGTCATGGGCAACTTGAAGAAGCAAGTAAAAAGAACGGCGTTCTGGGTACTCTTCTCATAGGCGATGCTGCCACAGAAATTCTTGATATTTCTGCAGCCAGTCAGTGGCCAGAAGGGAGCCCGCTGTCATGAAAAATGATCTTCAACGAAATTCTATGCAGGCACAAAACCAAAGCCGATGCTGTACATTCCTCATAGCTGAGAAATGCTTTGCGATTGATTCCAACGTTGTGATCGAAGTACTTCAGAAGGGTACTATCAACAACGTTCCACTTGCCTCAGCTGCAATCTCTGGCCTCCTGAACCTTCGCGGACGTATTGTCCCAGCTATCGATCTTCGTACTTTTCTTGAATTCCCATTGGCCTCGCCGGATATTCAACAAATCAATCTTATAGTCGACATCAGAAACGAATGGTATTGTTTTCTAGTTGACCGACTGCTTGACGTGCGGACCTATGACTTGCATCAACTTACTCTACCCAGAAACACATCGTCCGATGCAATTACGGGTGTACTCCCAGACACTAATCACCTCATACATTTCTTATCACCAGAAAAAATCCTAGCTGGCTTGCTAGAAATTAAAACGAAACCATTATCGGTTGGTTAGACTTCCATTACTCCAGATCCTATTTCACGGTACTACTATGTCAGATTCAAAAGCGACTACAGCCTCTCCTAAGACAACATCTGAAAATTCTTTTAAATCCCGGGCTCATAGTTTTTTCAGCAATCGCTTGCTCTGGTCACTCCTTGCAGTCTCTCTCGTACCATTAGCTTTTATGGGCTATGCAACGTATTCGTCTGCAGCCAAAGCAATCCAAGACCAGTCGGAACGTAAACTTCAAACAGTGAATAAAATCACAGCAAAAGCCGTCACCAGCTATTTCTCTACCATAGAAGAGCAGCTTAAAATCACGGCCGAGAACCGAATGACTCTTGAGGCGCTCGAAGCGTTTACCAATGGCTTCCAGCAACTCAAAAGCGATGACTCTTTAAAAGAATCCTCGTTTCAAGACGCTCGAAAAAGTCTTGCTACCTATTACACTGGTGAATTCTCAAATGAATATCTCGACCGAACTGGAACTCAACCACCTACCACTGCATTCGTAGAAAATATGTCTGACGTATCAGCATATCTGCAGTATCTTTACATCCGGAAAAATGAAAATCCACTTGGCTCAAAAGAACTTTTAAACGCTGCTGATGATGGATCGTCTTATTCTGCAGCCCACGCTTTATATCACCCAATATTGCGAAATTATCTCAAGCGACTTGGTCTTTATGATTTCTTTCTGATTGACGCTGACTCTGGAGAGATTGTCTACTCTGTTTTCAAAGAAATCGACTTCGCAACCTCACTAAAATCTGGATCTTTCTCTGGTACAAATTTTGCAAGAGCTTTTCAGGAATCCATTACTGGCGGACTGCGCGACACCGTTTCTTTCTCTGATTTTGAGAATTACTTGCCTTCCTATCAGGCCCCTGCAAGCTTTATTTCTGCACCAATATTTGATGGCCGCAAACTAAAAGGGGTTGTTATCTTCCAGCTCCCTATTGATCAAATCACATCAATAATCGGTGAGACAACAGGAATGGGAGAAACTGGTGAGACGTATGCAGTTGCCGCTGATGGACTGTTCAGAAGCCAATCTCGATTCCCAGAATCTCTTGGTGTTGAGTCAACGATAATTAATCCAAAAGTACGGGTAGACACCCGTGCTGTTGAATCTGCCTTAGAAGAAGGTGAGTCTGGAACAGAAATGATTAAGGATTATCGGGGCGTTGACGTCCTCTCCTCTTGGCAACCCGTAACTATCCACCGTGATTCCCGCGGAGGTGGTAAAAGTGTGACCTGGGCCATCATTTCAGAAATTGACAACGCTGAGATTCTTCAACCAATTAAAAACTTGTTTAGATTCTCTACAACAATCTTTATTCTAAGCACCATTGGTGTTCTCCTTGTGTCTGTAAGCATTTCGCGCCGCTTCTCGCGGGAGGCTCGTCGTCAATCCCTATTAGTCAGTGGCATCCTGGATAATACGCATGCGTTGGCTGGATCTTCTGAAGAGCTAACAACGGTAAGCCAGCAAATGAGTGCAACAGCAGAAGAAACAACTGCTCAAGCAAATCTTGTTTCGGCCGCAGCTGAGCAAGTCAGCGGTAACACCAAACTTGTCTCATCATCTGTTGAAAATTTAGTTTCCAGCATTGATGAGATCGCTCATAGTGCACAGGACGCTGCTGCTGTAGCCCGCCAGTCCGTTGAAATGGCAGAAAAAACATCGGATACCATGGACGAGTTAGGGCGCTCGAGTAGCCAAATTGGTCAAGTCATAAAAGTGATTACCACCATTGCCGAACAGACTAACTTACTGGCCCTTAATGCAACGATTGAAGCTGCACGAGCAGGAGATATGGGCAAAGGTTTTGCTGTTGTTGCAAATGAAGTCAAAGAACTTGCGCGAGAAACGGCTAAGGCTACAGAAGACATTGGAACAAAAATTGAGGCAATGCAGACAGATACTGAGCGAGCCGTAACAGCGATCGGCGAGATTGCATCCGTGATTGAAAAGATTGATCTTTTACAGACAAAAATAGCAACTGCGGTTGAAGAACAATCGGTAACAACGAGTGAGATTAGTAGAAACATTGGAGAGGCTACAACTGGATCTACTGAGATTGCACAAAATATCGTGCAGGTTGCTCGCGCTGCACAGAATACGGCTGAGGGTGCAAACAACACTCAACTATCTGCCCAAGAACTTTCCCGAATGGCACAAGGACTTCAACGACTAGTCGATGAATACCGGCTCTAGAATCAATACTGCTAAATGTAGTTGAATGCATCAAATCTCATTGCTGAATTCAGATGCACATTCCACATCAAACAGATACATTAAGACGAAGTGTTTTTGGTGACAATATCAAGCATGAAATGGTTTAGACACCATGGAAAATAATGTGCATGCACTTATAGTCGATGACTCAAAACCTGTACGCAGCATTCTTACAAAAGTACTGAGTGGCCTACAGTTTCAGTGCATTGAGGCATCGAACGGAATCGAGGCACTCGACAGGCTTTCTCATATGCCCCGTCCTGCACTCATCACACTCAACCGTCATATGCCAGAAATGGATGGCTTTGAATTGCTTGGCCGAATTCGTCGCAGCCAGCAATTCCAAAATCTTCCTGTTGTCATGATTTCAACTGACTCAAGTGAAGCAAGTGTACAAGCAGCGATGAGCCTTGGTGCAAACGATTTTGTTGCGAAGCCGTTTACACCAACTGAACTAACGAGGCATCTTGAGAAACTTGGGCTTCTCAAAAAAACAGATACAACGACCAAGGAAACATCTGTAACCGCTCTCTCTTCTCCTCCTGACTTAGTCAAAAACGACCACACTCAAAATGATTACGCTCAAGTTCCTATTCGGCTCCTACTCGTCGATGACTCAGCAGCAATTCGTGGAATACTCTCCAAGACATTTCGCGCTATTCCTAGTATCGAGGTCGTTGGAACAGCTACCAATGGCGAAAAGGCACTGAGTTTTCTGGAAAAAGAGCATGTCGACGTTGTTCTACTTGACATCGAAATGCCCGTAATGGATGGGCTTGAGACCCTGCGTCATCTACGAAAAAGATATGTCAAACTACCTGTTGTCATGTTTTCGAGCCTGACAGAAAGAGGAGCAAAAGCAACTCTGGAGGCATTGGTTGCTGGTGCAAATGATTACGTTGCAAAGCCTACTGGAACAGATAGTAAAAGTATTGTGGACATAATTGAATCTGAATTGGTTCCAAAAATTAAGGCTGTCTATCGGCCACAACGGTTCATGCAGAATTCAGTAAAGAAAACAGTTGCTCCTCTGTCGCGATCTAATCTGCCTTTAATAAAGAAGTCGAAAAAGATATCCGTTATTGTGATTGCCGTATCTACGGGAGGCCCGAATGCTCTTGCAGAGATTCTACCCCACATCGTGGTCGCGCACGCCCCACCGGTAGTGATTGTACAACACATGCCAAAGGAATTCACACGACATCTAGCCAACAGGCTCTCAAAAATGTGCGACCAGAGAGTAAGTGAAGCCACGGACGGTGAAGCCTTACTTTCTGAACACATCTATTTGGCTCCCGGTGGAATTCACCTTGAGCTTCAGAAGCATGGAAAGGACATCTGCCTGGCACTCCATGACGGTCCACCTGAGAATTCCTGCCGCCCGTCGGCTGACGTGCTTTTTCGTTCTGCAGCAAAATTATTTACAACAGATGTTGTAGCACTTGTCCTCACCGGTATGGGAAGTGATGGACTGCAAGGAAGTAAAGTAATTGCCGATGCAGGTGGCACTATCATCGCGCAGGATGAATCAAGTAGCGTCGTATGGGGCATGCCTGGTCAAATTGTTCGAGCAGGACTTGCAGACGCGATAACTCCTCTCAACGCCATTGGTCCAGATCTTGTGATGCGAATTTTACGACAGCAAAAATAAGCTGTTTAATTTCTTCCTACTTTTAATGACGAGATGAGCAGTTAAGCATGCAGGTAAGCCCTCCTCAGTTCTCTTACCTTCGCAGTCTGCTAAAGAAAAAAACTGGCGTCGTTATTGACGAAAGTAAGCAATACCTTGTGGTCGCAAGGCTTTTGCCTATTGTTCGACAAAGAAAAATTCCAAGTCTGGACACATTGATTGACCGCATCCAGACCACGAGTGGTAGCCCACTTGAGAATGATGTCTTGAACGCCATGATGACACACGAAACGAGTTTCTTTCGAGATAAAACTCCGTTTGAGACACTTAAAAGTATTATCCCGGAGTTTGCCAAGAAGCGAGCGGCCACGAAGCAACTCACAATCTGGTCTGCAGCATGCTCAACCGGACAAGAGCCGTACAGCATCGCTCTATTATTAAATGAGCACTTTGGGAATCTCCTCGCATCATGGAAGATTCGGATAGTCGCAACTGACATCTCAGATATTGTATTGAACCGTGGCCGCGAGGGAGTGTATAGCGAACTTGAAATTGTCCGGGGTCTGCCCCAGCCACTTTTAAAGAAATATTTTCAGCCATTCCAACGAAATTGGAGTATTACTCAGTCGTGCCGCCAATTTATAGAGTTCCGGCAACTCAATCTGACTCATGATTGGCCAATCATGACACCGTACGACATTGTTTTCCTGCGCAATGTTCTTTTGTATTTTGACACCAAGACCCGTGGCGAAGTCCTTGAAAAAATGTCCCGCGCACTGCGTCCCGATGGCGCTCTCTTTCTCGGTGGAGCAGAGACTATGCTTGGAATGAACGCTGGTTATGAACGACTCACAGGAAATGGATGCAGTTACTACAGACCAAAGCGATCATGAAGAAGGCCCTTGCCACTCAAAACCAAGAATTGACACATCATCTAATGGACCGTTTGGCTCACACCAGGCTTGAATACTCTCAAGTAGTTCACCTACACCTGCATTCAGATCACGAGAGCGATTCAGGCCAATAACTTCCTTTAATGACTCATCTCCAAACTGCTCAAGGTCCTTGTCCATTGCCTCGGTAACTCCGTCAGAGTAAAGATAAACCCGGTCTCCTTTTTGCAGCTGGATGGTCTTTTCTTCATATTCTGCCTCAGGAAAAAAACCAACTGGAAGACTATGCAGTGTTTCGAATGTAGCCTCGCCTGCAGGTGACACGTGAAGCAGCGGTGGATGTCCACTCGCGGTATACCGCATCTCTCCTGTTTTTGAATTTACGACACAGTAGATAAAGGTGAAATAGAGTTCGGAAAAGTCCTGCGATTGAAATTGCTGATTTAATTCAGTTGCAACTTCAACTGGAGAAACTATTTCAGTTGCACCATTATCACCAATCCGTACCAGTACAGAGCTATCTGATGCTTTTGGTGTCAGGAATCTACCCACAGTTACCGAGAGCAGAGAAGAAGGCACTCCATGCCCACTTACATCGACCACAAAGAGTCCGACATGCTCATCATCGAGCTGAAAAACATTAAGGAAGTCACCTGCTAATCCATGACAGGGAACATATCGCCAGGCTACCTCTCCACAGTTAAAGTGCAGTGTTTCTTCTGCGGGCAAGAGTGCTCGCTGCACGCGTGCTGCTGCCTCAAGGTCTCTCGTCATCTGATCATTAGCGCTCGCAATTTTTTGATTGAGGTCTCTCAGGTCCTGATTGTTCTGTTCTAGCTGGTCTTTGGCTGTTGCTAGATCTTGATTGGCCTGAATCAACTCTCGATTTTTGGCAACTGCATTTTCAAACGTTGATACAAGAAGATTCAAAACCTGCTGACGCCCGGCGTTGACTTTGAACGTTTGGCCAGCAATTGCGACATCTATTGTCTGGTCCACACCTTCATCAACCGCAAGTGGTGTTTCAAGTAACGAATGAATTCGTCCAATCAAATAATCAGGTTCATAAGGCTTAGTGACATAGTTATCCGCTCCCGCATCCAGACCTTTTATGATATCGAGTGGATCGGAAAGGGTTGACAGGAGAACAAATGGAATCTTCCGTAATTCAGAATCTTGTTTTACTGCCTTGCAAAACTCATAACCCGTCATCGTTGGCATTTCGATATCCGAGACAATAATTGCTGGGGCCTGCTCACGGACGAGATCAAGCGCAGCTTGGCCATCTGCGCCCCACCGAACACGATGCCCAGCCTCAGTAAGTCGCCGCTCAAGAATTTTTGCTTGAATGCGGCTATCCTCAGCAATCACGATATCAACACCTTGAGTTGATGACATAAAAAGTCTTTCTTATCACTCTCCGCCGTAATGCATGCGTGAGTGAGTGGAGTTCATAAAATTTGTTAGTTGCAGTCTGATTCGGCCGAGGTCGATCACAATACGTCTAAGAACATGCGAGCGAGGATAGTTTTATTTATTGAGGCGACTTATTCCATGAGTAACATCTGGCTCGAGTCGAAATAATTGATCGAGCCTTGTTATCTCAAACACTTTCTGAACAGGTGGTCGCACACCACACATAGCAAAACGTCCATTTCGTTCCGCAAGTTCACGATAGAGTCTCACTAGCACGCTCAGCATGCCACTCGACATCAATTCTACTTGATGCAAATCGAGTAGAACTTTTTTGCACTTGCTATCGTGAAGGATGACTTCTAATTCACTTGAGAGTGATTCAATCACAAGGCCTTCAGAAATTCTTGGTTCCTGAATCTCAAGAATAAGGATGTCTCCTTCATTCTGCACTGTAATACGTGATTCATTTGACATGAGAGCCTCATTGTAAGGTGATCGGCCAGTCAGATTTCAGTTCACTGCTCTACTGACTACACAGTGCATTTCCGGTTGCAATCCCACCACGCACCGTTAGAAAGCTATCAAAATTGCTGCCGATTTTCATGATTTTAGGGAAAAAAACGATTTTTCCGAAGATACTGATTCATTCAGCCGATACCGACAATATAAGGTTTTTTCTTAGGGGGAATTTGTTGTGGGTACACCGCGGCCGAAAGGGTTCTGGGTCGGTTTGTGCGTCGTGGCGTTCTGTCACCTTGCATTCTGTCACCCGGCATTTTCAGCTCAAAATAATCAGAGAAACAAGCCTACTCTGGCCAAAGAGAACGCCACCGCTCATTCCTTGCAGGATGAGAGTCCTGAGGCTGGTCCGACGCTGCCAAATCCTGTGAAGTCCAAGACTTCCAAAAAGAAGACAGCGTCATATGCGGAAGCATCTCCAGATGCAGCACAAGAATCGCCTTCTCATCGAACTGATTCTCAACTCACTGACCAGCTCATCACCGATGATGAGACACCTCAGTTTGTAGATGAGATCCCCCTTGTTACTGAGAATATTCTGCTTGCACCAGAGCCGTACGTGCCAACATGTAAAACTGGGGGACAATGTAACAAGCAATGCTGCAAGTGCTGTCAATGCGACTGTTCTCGATGTGGCTGCGATTATGACACGTATCTTCTGGTCGATTTTCTTTTCTTCAAGCGAAATAATGCAACCAGTGGGGCTGTGGTTACTGAGTCCACCAGCGGTGTTCCAGAACTCACGACCCGTTCCACGAATCCAGGAACGGCACCAGGCATACGTCTTTTTGGCGGCCGTCTCCGCAAAAATGGAATTGGCTGGGAGTTTGGCTACACCGGTGTTTTTGGAATGTTCGGTGAACGTACAGCCCGTGGTTCCGGCGATCTTCGAGTACCAGGGGCCCTTGGATCTGTTGTCGATGGTTGGACGAATTTAGATGCCGTTCGGTCGACCTACACATCAAGCTTAAATATGTGTGAAGTCAATATTTTTACGTCTCGTGTCACAACAAAAGGTGGGCCTCGCTC
>CBFIHW010000018.1:0-31626 GCA_965662325.1 uncultured Pirellulales bacterium
TTTGATTCCAATCAATCATATCGTGAAATTATACTTGATAGCTTGAACCTCGAATCGCATCAGGCTTCTAACATTTTCATTGAGCAAGCATTCATCACTGACACCAATTTTTCAAACGCAAAATGGACAGGCCTCGAACTCATCGAGTTGCTATGCCGCAACTGTAATGCTGCAAACGTTGACTGGTCAGACGCACGAATGACGGACACTGAGTTCCACCGTACTCGGCTTACCGGATGCAACCTTTCTGGTACAAGCCTTCGCAACGTACTTTTCTCTTGCTGCAAAATTGATTTATCTTTGTTCCACGACTCCCAACTAACTGATTGCCGCTTTCAAGGGTGCGACCTCCGGGAAGCTGATTTCCAGAACGCATCACTCAAGCGGGTTACTTTCCGAAACTGCGACCTACGTAATGCCCGCTATCCGCATGCGTTGCTTTCAAAAATTGATTTGCGAGGTTCGCAGCTTGCAGGCATGCACGCTGATGCCAATGCATTACAAGGCACTTTCGTTGATCCGTTTCAGGTTGCAGACATTGCATCAATACTTGGGCTCGTCGTCGAAAGGTTGCCGACGGATAGTCCGAACGAATACACTACAGATATTCGGTTTCAATCTGCGGGAAAACACCCGTTTGTTGAACCGGATAGTGCTGCTCAGTGACAATAACAACAACGCCTCATTAGCCGTCGAGCCACTTGCTCGATATGTAAAATTCGAAATAAACACCACTAACAAAGGCATTCTGATGAACTTACGACCCAACCGTACTACGTGCTCGTTTCTATTCCAACTTCTTTTTGGCTTGAGCACGTTGTCTCTAGCAGCGGTTTTCGTCATGCCAGTTCATGTTGCGTTAGCTGACACTGGCGTTGAGTTCACCGTGGCGAATGGTGAATTTTCGCTCGCTGCTCCTGCTGGCTGGAAGCAAGTGCAACCCCGATCTCGAATAGTTGAAACTGAATTTGCTATTGAGCCAGTAAAGCCGGATGACCAACCAGGACGCATGACTTCGATGGGTGCTGGCGGAAGCATCGAGGCCAATATTGCTAGGTGGTACGGTCAATTCAGCCAGCCTGATGGATCATCTACGAAGGATAAAGCAGGCCTGAAAACATTAAATATTGCAGGATGCAAGGTAACCTGTGTTGATGTATCAGGAACCTTCAAGGACATGCCTGGTGGCCCGTTCGCCGGCGGACAGTCAATAGATCGCCCAAATTATCGAATGATGGCGGCAATTATTGAAACCGCAGACAAAGGCAATTACTTCATCAAGTTTTATGGACCTGCAGCAACTGTAGAGGCATCAGCTGACGGTTTTAAGAAAATGATCGAAGGCATGGTCCCCACAAACTGATATCACCTTTTCTTCTTTCTCAACGCCCATCCCCATTAACAGTTAAAAGGCCGTAATGAAAATCCAGGAGTTCTTAGAACACCACGGGATCCAGGGTAATCCCTTTGCCGAAGAAGATGCCCAAAATGACACCGTGTTCAAGCGAACATGCTTGGAATCCACATTTCATCCCGGCTGGGACAAGATTTATGGATCACCTGAAGACCCAAGCACGTCAATTGTTTTTGGTGAAAAAGGTGCTGGAAAAACTGCACTCAAACTGCAGATGGTTCGTCAATTTGAACTTCATAACGAAATAAGCAGAGGCCCCGACGGAAGCAAAAAGCCTTCTTTTGTCGTCATCTACGACGACTTCAATCCGTTCCTTGACCGGTTCGTCAGCCGAAGCGGACAAAACCGCCCTCTCGAGAAATTACTTGGACACTGGAAGCTATGGGATCATATGGATGCAATCCTATCCCTGGCAGTCACCCAACTTGTCTCAGCAATCATTCATCGCTCAAAAACCGAACCGGTAGGTGATGGCAAGAGTCATTCGTGGAGTGGACCACATGCTCGTGACCTTACTTTGCTTGCTGCACTTTACGATCAGTCGACAGCTGAAACTTTTCCTTCTCGCTGGAGAAAACTTCGCTGGCGGGTTGGTTATGGATCCATTCTTGGCCGTTGGCCGACCTTCCTAGGGTTGACCGCGACCGCGCTTTTTGTAGCCGCCGTTGCTACCAGTATCTCAACAAAAAATTTAGACTGGCTGTCACTGTGGTGGCCGTGGGGCATTTTGGCCGGAACCTGGATGCCTTGGCTGTGGCGAAGGTGTCAATGCTGGTGGAAGGCATTTCGTATTGTTCGAAGCATGCGAACAGGAAATAGAACAGTAGGGCAACTCGCTAAAGCACTTGCAAAAATGCCTGAAACAGACCTTGCGGGACAGCCTCTCCCAATTATGGCAAGAAGCGACGATCGTTATGAATTATTTGCGAAGTTTCAAGGAATACTACAAGCTGTTGGATACGGTGGGATGATTGTGATCATTGATCGACTCGACGAACCACACGTCATAAATGGCTCCGCAGAGCGCATGAAGCAAATCATCTGGCCCATTTTCGACAACAAGTTCCTGAAATCACCCGGGCTTGGGTTCAAGATGCTACTGCCTAATGAGTTGTATCGGTTCATTGAACGTGAGGATGAGTCATTCAATCAGCGAGCGAGACTCGACAAGCAGAATCTCATACCGTCTTTGGAGTGGTCTGGAGAAACACTCTATGACATTGCCTCAATGAGGCTCAAAGCCGCGAGCGTCAAAGAGCCTCCTACGACACTCGCCGAACTTTTTGAGCCTGAAGTTAACCAAGCCCGATTAATTGATGGCTTGCGAAGTGTTCGTGTACCTCGCCAGCTCTTTAAGTTATTGTATCGGCTACTTGTTGCACATTGTCACGCACATACTGCTGAAAACCCCAGCTATAAGATTCCACTAGAACGATTTGACACGGAATTAGCAGTTTTCCGAAGAGATCAGGATGCATTTGATCGCGGACTAGCTCCGCGATAACCGGTATCGCACTTGCAGTGAGGAGCGAAATGTGGAATCGGTCCACACAATTGTTGTTGGCCGTGAAGCGATGGGGTGTCGCTTTGAGGTTATTTTCAACCTATTAGACAATAGTGTTGCAACATCGATCGGCACCGATGCCCTCAACATCATTGAATATATTGAAGAACAACTCTCGATTTATCGACCATCGAGTGAAATTTCAGGAATCAATGCATCATCGTCTACAAGATGGCATGACCTGTCACCGGACGTATTTGACTTATTGTTGCTGGCGAAACAACTTCACTCCCAAACCAACGGTACCTTTGATGTAACCACAGGTCCTCTCATCAAAGCCTGGGGATTCCTTCAGAAACAAGGAAGAACACCCTCGCCAGAAAAACTTGCCGAGGCCCTCGCATGCTCAGGAATGAAAAATATTGAATTTCATGAGCATGAACACAAAATACGTTTTCAGCAGCCCGACGTTGAGATAAACCTTGGGGCTATTGGTAAGGGGTGGGCAATTGACAAGGCTGTAGACCACATCGACATGGAGGGTATCGGGAACTTTCTCATTCACGGTGGGCACAGCAGTGTCCGGAGCCGGGGTACGCGAGGTTTTGCAGGACAGCAAACCGAAGCTGATGGATGGCCTGTTGGACTTCGGCATCCACTTTTTCGAGACAAACGAATTGGCACAATTATGCTGCAAAACAGGGCACTGGGTACAAGCGGATCTGGCACACAGTTCTTTATAGAAAAGGGACAAAAAATTGGCCACATACTCGATCCTCGAACAGGCCAACCCGCCCGTGGCGTTCTCTCGGCAACCGTCCTTGCTAATACTGCAGCCGAGGCCGATGCATTGGCAACGGCGGCATATATTCTGGGCCCGCAAGAAATTAACCACATTGCACCTGATGGGAGTTCTGTGGCTGCAATACTCGTAGTACAGGAAGAGCAAACCAACCGCTTAACTGCAATTTTAGCCAATCTCGATACCGAAGAATTTGTCCCAAATCGAGCAACTCCGGGCCTAACGGTTATTCAGGCCAAAGATCGTGGCCAGAAGTGACAGAAGCTGTTCATTTTTACACATTTCATGATTTTCAGACTACACTAGAAGTGTCCCCTTACTCAGAACAAACTACGTTTCGAAAAGGGATTGTGAATGACACCAGCACACTCGAATGGCTTTTCTGAAAAGGTGATTTTATCGTTTTGGCAAAACTGCTTGTTCGATTGGCTGGCATTTCAGTACTGAACCCCTTCCCCGTGCAATACCACTAGACATGATCCAATGGTTGGAGCAGGGTTCGTATCTTGGAATCGTGCTTTTTCTGACACTCACTGGCTTAGGGCTACCGGTCCCTGAAGAAGTTCCTATCGTCGCCGCTGGCGTAGCCAGTAGAGCCGAGGCATTGGATTGGTGGTTGGCACTGCCAGCATGCCTCGTTGGGGCGTTACTAGGCGATAGCTTGATGTACGCCATCGGACGTTTTTTCGGGGCACGATTTCTCAGAGAACACCGCCTTTTAAGTGGATTTCTCACAGAAGAGCGGGAAAAGAAGATCGAACTTCTCATTCAACAACATGGAATTAAGGCGTTCTTTGCAGCCCGCTTTCTCGTTGGACTGCGAAGCCCCTTCTACCTCACAGCCGGTATTTTGCGGGTGAAATACCGTTGGTTTCTCTTCGCTGATTTTATCTGTGCTTCCATTGTTATCAGTGCCTTTTTTGGCCTGGCGTATGCTTTCGGGGACCGAATCACTGGGCTTATCCAATCTGCCGAAAAAGGCCTCACACTTGTTGTACTTGGAGCCGGCATCGTCGCCTTTGCCGTCGCCGCATTCCTCTGGTTCCGCAACCGCAGAATGCAGATTCTTGATGAGAATCCTAATAGCCTGCTCGAAAATCGTGAACTCATATTTGGGCCAGCAGCTGATCGCTTGAGTGAGAGCAGTGGTTCGGCAGGCCCGCATCAGACTGAAGAGGTGACTGAAGAACAGGCACCGTCTGAAACCAAGCGGGGATCCCCATCGCAGGAACCCAAGACCACATCATCAATAACCAATGATTGATCAACGGTATTGTGGACCAAAGCACGTTTGTAACGATTACAACGCATTGGCGACCAATCATTGAAAAATATGTTGGTTATATGGCTGAGAGAGACTTTTCTAGCGTCGTTCTGTGGCCTAGGAATCTATGGAGTTTTTCCATTCCGCCACCGTACTTAACGTGAAACTTGGATATTCGTCCGGCACGTTGCTCAGTCACTAGGAAATAGCGATGCCAGCATTCCAGAATCAGGCTGCTCTTCAGGCCGTCGCCGACCCGAACAAACACGCATGGAACCAGATACTTGTCGTTGACGATGATCGCCGAATGGCCTCTCGCATTGCCCAATGGCTCTGCTCACTTGGATGGCACGCCACTGCAGCCGGCGATGTCACAGATGCCATTAAAAAGCTTGGCCGTCATCACTACGATTTCTGCATTCTTGATGGGGAACTGCCCCATAACGGAAGCATTCGTCTGGCGACCTTGTTTCGCTCAGTCTGGGAAGAAGCTCACCTTATTACTTTCGGAACCACAACTACGCAGGAAAACATTCTTGCGCGTCATGCAGATACTATGCTCACTGCACCGATTAATGACACAGAGCTGCTGAACACTCTCAATATGGTTCGAGAACAGAAAATATCATCGGCCATAAAAAAATCGACAAGACCTTGCAGTTTGATCAAGAACCGAGAACTGCTTGGAAGCAGTCCGGCGATGCGAGAAGTATCTCAAGTCATTCAGAAAATCGCCCCGACAACTGCAACGGTTTTGATAACCGGAGAGAGCGGCACAGGCAAGTCTTTACTCGCGCGAGAGATTCATAACAGAAGTTCACGTTCCGGCAACAAACTCGTTGAGGTTGCCTGTGGGAGCCTCGCAGAATCCTTACTTGAAAGCGAACTCTTTGGGCACAGTGCTGGAGCATTTACTGGTGCCACTACAGCACGAGACGGAATGTTTACACGCGCTGATAAAGGCTCAATATTCCTTGATGAAATTGCCACCGCAACTCCAACAATGCAGGTAAAATTGTTACGGGTTTTACAGGATTTTGAATTTGAACCTGTTGGTGACACACAGACAAGGCAAGTCGATGCTCGCGTCATTCTTGCGACGCATGAAAACCTGGAAGAACTTGTCCAGTGTGGCAAATTTCGTGAGGATCTTTTCTGGCGAATTAACGTCATCAAAATCGAGTTACCACCTCTGCGAGAAAGAAAAGAAGACATTCAACCTCTCGCCGAACAATTCCTCAGACGTGTCATGATGCAAACCGGCCGAGCAATAGAAGGCTTTACCAATGCGGCTATCGAGTGCCTTGAAACACATCACTGGCCCGGAAATGTTCGAGAACTTATTCACGCCGTCGAACGGGCCGCCTTCCTTGGATCAGGCAGGCAAGTAGAGGTGACGGACCTTCCGACCCGGGTTATCGAGGGAGCAAGCTGCAGGAGAACAATAAACTCAGAAACCAGCTCTGAAAAGACATTTGACGACTCGCTCAAAGCTCAACTTGCTGCCCCCGAAAGACAACTCATTTTAGATGCTCTTCGCCAGAATAATTGGCGCAGAGATGCTGCAGCGAAATCACTTGGCATCAATCGAACCACTCTTTACAAGAAAGCGAAGAGACTTGGTGTTAACCTCGCCGGAATCGGTCGAGATAAAGCCAAATCTCTTTAATGCGAATCTCTGATAAAAGTTATCTAAACAAGTCCCGGATCTGCAAAAATACGATCACGAGATTCATCGCTGTCATCGGCGAGAGAAAATATATCGGCTTCCCTCACCGCTGCACTTGCAGCCCATCCTGCAGCAATATCGGCAAAGGCTTGCGCTCGAGTGCTGGCTGAATCGCGTGACAAAGCGAGCAGACTTGTTTGATCATCTGAAAGTACGCCCGAGATATCGATCGTATCAGCTATCCGAAAGCTTCCGCCATGCCGTAACAACATCTGCCTTGGCGGTGGTGCCGAGGCCAATTCAGGACCTTCGTTACTACTACTTATTCCTGCAATCATCGCAGCATCAAGCATTGAAACAGTTCCGTTCCCGCTCACATCTGCAACAAGCGAGGGATTTGTGACAGGATAGCTGACAAGGCCACTATCCAGTCGCATTGCGATACGGGCCGCAAGGTTGGCATCTGATGGGCTGTACTCACCATCACCCGTGGTATCACCGAGTGACGCTACAACCTGCACAGCATTACTTCCACCAACGGTAACGATACCATTCGCAACAACCGATTCTAAACTAACAAGTGCTGAGGAACCATTCTCAGCTGTGGTAGCAACCCGGGATATTATTTTTGCTATTGTCAATTGACCTGCGGGTGCGCCTCCGCCATCAGGGAAAGATTCAGACGCATCAAACCTCAAGGCGATTCGCCCTGGCTCGAGAACCTCTGTTGAGAAACTCACAAATTCCGGCAGCTCAGCCGCGGGCTCAATAGCTGACACGTCCAACAACTCTGGATTGAAACTAAAAATAGCTTCGAGCGAACGAACAGTTCCATCAGACTCCAAAACAAGCGGAATCCCCTCTTCTCTCCCCACTGGCACATTGACATCCTGACCAGATCCCCTCGCAAAACTTGGGATCGCTAACCGAACTGCAGGCACTTCTGAAATCGTGAACGTGCCGTTGTAGCTATCACCAGCTTCCTCATCGGCATTTCCATCCAACAATTCTCCGGTCACTGTTTGGAATGCAGCACTCCCGCTGTGCACTATTACTGAATACGTATCAAGGGCAAGTGGCTCATTCGCAACAAACTGTAAGCTACAACCATCAGCAGCGATAACTAGCGACCCATTCACATCACCTGTTGTCCCGCCACGCAGAATTAAATCAGAGTCACCATAGATATCCATAGCGTCATAGAGATTAATAACCCCGACATCGATTGGTCTACTAAATGAAATCCCAAAACCATCAGTAGCACTCACCAATCCAGTGACATAAAGTGTTTCGACTTGGTTTTCAATTTGAATAGTAAAGGCTCTCTCAAAAGACTCGCCCTCACCATCAGTCACCCGAATGCGAACTCCTCGAGTTGCTGCAGCCTCGAAGTCGAAGCCTGTCATTGCAATCAACTGTCTACCATCGACTGAGAATGATGCGTTGTCACCGTCACCTTCTCCAGCCACAAGCTCAAAGGTGAATGAATCTCCGTAGTCAGAATCAATTGCTTCCAACATTCCGATGACTGTTCCGACCGGGCTGTTCTCGACAACAGTGTTTGACGAGAGATTGATGCCTGTAGGTGCTCTGTTACCAACTGCTACCACATGAATACCATCATCATCAAAAACAGGAATCATGCCTTCATTCAGACTAGCCCCTCTTACATCAAGCACATGCGTTTGATCTTTTTCTGCAGTCGTTGGTACTGTAGCCAGAAGACGAGCTACCTCGTAACTCCCAGCTGCAAGTGGCTGTGGCGAAAAGAATCCGACCACTGCATGGCCTGGCTCGAGCACATTAATAAGTGACAGGGCACCAGAAGGCATGCCCTCTGCTAATTCAACGCCAGAAATATTGAGTAGCTCTGGGTTGTAGAACAACTCCATATCGAGCGACATCACTCCTTCCAATGCCGTCACAACGATTGGAATACCACCAGCAGAGGATCCAGGAAAATTGACCTGCTGGCCTGCAGCCTCAAAAAATCCTGGGACACCCACAATCGCAGTACCGACTGGCAGCGGCTCAATCGTAAATGTCGCCACGTAGTCATCGCCCACCACTCCATCACTGTTTCCGTCGAGCAAGCGACCGTCAACTGCAACCACTCCACTCTCTCCGCTTCGGACAGTCAGTCTGTAGTCACCGGCATCCAGAACACCGTTGTTTACCACGAGACGAAAACCATCTTGTCTGTCGTTGATCGTAATAGCTGAGTCAATCAAAGTCCCAGTTGTATCCCGCAACGTCACGTCGAGGTATTCAGGAGCAACTGCTCGATTGTGGAGATCAAGATTCGATACTTCGAGTTGGCCACTAAATCGAATACGAAAACCATCTCGATCTGGAATAAGTTCCTCCACAAGAAGTCCCTCTGGAACATCTGCAACCACGATCGTGAATACTCGGTCTACTGACTCTCCCGCTGCATCGGTAGCACGCACCCTTATTGAGTGGGTTTCGCTTGTCTCAAAATCGAATTGTCCCACTGTTACAAGAGTACTGCCGTTAATTGCAAAAAGCGTATTACCATCGCTTCCCTCCCCATCAACGAGTGTCAGGGTGTGAGTGTCACCAACGTCCTCATCGAGTACCGTAAATTCCCCAACAGATGCGCCAGGTGCTGCTATCTCAGATACCACTCCGTCTGATAACAGAATGACTGCTGGGGCATCATTCTGATCAGTAATTGAAACAACAAAAGTTTTCTCAAAAGAATCGTCCCCGGAAACTGCCCTAACTCGAATCGTGTACTCCTCATCAGCTTCATAATCAAACGGACCCGATGTCCTCAAGATGTTCCCGTTAATTGAGAACCTACTGTTATCATCAGATCCATTTCCATTGGCCAAGGAGTACCTCACATTGCCACCACCTGCTGCTTCAAAAACTCCGACGGGTGATCCCGCAGGTAAATTTTCATCAACTTGAGAATTACCAAGGAAAATATTGGTGATCGGATCAGGTTGAATTGGGGCATCAAGAGTCACAGCCAGCGCAATAGACCCGGTAGCTCCGCTCCATCCATCGACTGCAATCTGGTATGACTGCCCGGCTGTGGCTTCAAAGGTAACGCGACTTTGCAGTACAACTCCATAATCAATATCGTCGTTGCTAGTGATTCGTGTTAGATCATCTACACGTGATCCTTGATAAACAGCTAGCACAGTATCAAAGCCACTTCCAACGGTATTTATCTCAACACGTCCAGCAGCTGGTGATGTCCACGTCCACCAAACGCTCTTACCACCCCCAACGCCGGCATGTGTTGGCTCACCAAACTCTTCTGTAGCATCGAGGTTTGTTCCTGAGGCAGTGAGCTGATTGCCTTCGACAATAATCGCATCCACAAAAGCATCGTTCGGCGATCGGCTTGGCGAATGGAACCCACTATCAGAATCACTTAATGAACTTGTACCAAGTTCGTTTGTTGCAGACACCCAGTAGTAATAGCTTTCATTCACATCTGTCGCTAGATCCTGATAGCTTGTGGTGGAAAGATTATCTGCGACTACCACCGCAGCCGAGACATCATCTGCCCCACTTCTCCACAATGTGTAACTATCGGCGAACAGCGACGATCCCCACGAGACCTGTACTGAACCAAGCGTGGTGCCATCACTCGCATTGAGCCCGGAGGGTGGTAGTGGGATTGTTGGCTCACTCGAAAGACTCTCAACAAGCCGACCTACATTAAGCCTCCCGCCTGTTACAGTCTTACCAGACAAGCCCCCTACCGCATCAACTGTCCCTAGAAGTCCTGTCCTCAGTTGGGACACGGTCAGGGTGGGATCAACTGCCAAGGCAAGAGCGGCAGCTCCAGCAACGTGAGGGGATGCCATACTGGTGCCACTGAATGATGAGTAGCCGCCATCTGGAACAGTGCTCACAATACCAACGCCGGGCGCTGCTAGATCAACACTCGTCGCTCCATAATTGCTAAAGCCGGCAAGTGAGTCATTTCGATTGGTCGCAGCAACTGAAATGACGGCATCATTGGTATATGAAGCCGGGTACTGAGGATTGCTGTCGTTATCCATGCCATCATTCCCAGCCGCTGCAACGAATAGAATATCGGCCTCAGAGCCAGCCTCTATTGCCTGCCGCATTGCATTGCTCGACCCACCACCTCCCCAACTATTATTCGTAATTCTGACATTCTGGGAGTATTGATTCCTCATCATGGTTGCGTAATTAATGGCCTGAACTGCGTCCGATGTTGAACCTGATCCATTGGCATCAAGGAACTTAAGTCCCATGAGAGAAACTTCCCAGCTGACGCCAGCGATTCCGAGGCCATTGTTACCTACACCACCAATAGTTCCCGCAACGTGTGTCCCGTGTCCTTCGTCATCAAAGGGATCACCGTCATCGTTGGCGAAATCATACCCGTGCACATCGTCAACGAAGCCGTTCCCATCGTCATCAATTCCGTTGCCAGCAATTTCACCCGGATTCACCCACATATTCGCAGCAAGATCGGGATGGTTGTAGTCGATTCCAGTATCAACAACCCCAACAATAATGTCCCGAGACCCTGTACTCACTTGCCAGGCCTCTGGTGCATCTATATCTGAGTCCACCGTACCACCGCTCTGCCCCGTATTATGAAGACCATAGAGGTCACCGTAGCGAGGGTCATTTGGCGTCGATTGAGCTGAAAACGTCGAAACAGAGATCGGAAGATCAGGCTCAAACGAAGAAATAAATCCCTGGCCTTCCAGATACGACAGTATTTCGGATGAGCATGCAGAAGATTCCAACAGAAGCTGTCCGGGTAAACCAAGGCCACCAAGCACTCGGAGACCAGGCGCAGATGAGAACAGCCCAATTGCATCCGTAACTCTCGACACAGTCTGCAAAACAGACGGTGAAAGCCGGACGATCCAGCCATTTGGCTCGGAATTCATCGAGCCGCTGTCGTCGCTCAATACCCCAATCGAATCGGTAGCAGACGACCCCGTCGATGACTCTACGGAATAGGTTGGCTCAGCGATTGTTTCAAACCAGTCAGCCGAAACTGTTCCGTAGCCTGACGCAGCAGCCGTAAGAAGATACCTTGGTTCAAGTTGCTCAACGCGATACTGTCCGCCCATTAAAGCTGCTTGAGCCTGTCGTGTTTGGCCACGTCGCCGCCAGAGGCGGGTTCTCACTGAATTGCGATTCGGAAACAGAGCATTCATATTGGAGAACCTTTCTGCGTGCCGTGCGTAAAGAAAAAGAAGTCGTTACATAGGTGGTTATTGATTTTTTGCTAAACCGAGGTTGAGTTTGTGCATTTCTTATGCCCTTTTGGGCAAGTCACCCAAAAGGCTTAGTCTTGCTGCGTTATGGCAGTGCCTTTTAAATAAAAAATATTGGAATACCGTTACAACCAAACACGGGTCGCGCCCAGACTGAGACAATCGAGACAAAAATTGATGCAAAATGCTTCGAGGCGTTGCAAAATGCTCATCCTCGCGAGTCAGGCCGTATCAAAATGCGACCGCTTCTAAAATGACTCGTAATTGTGCATACTCTTGTTGGTTTGTATATCCAGCGAGTCGTGAATGTGTTCATTTGGAGCAACATTCATCGCTCTACCCTTTTTTGATAGAGGAGTCCCCCCTCCGTGTTCAGGAATCTTAGCACCATTGGCCTTCCACTTTCAGGACGTCCAAGTGAACTTATTGAACTCGCTTTGTCTTTCGGCTTTGACGGCATGGATATCGATATCCTTGACTTCTGCCAACAAGCCGAAATTTACGGTGTGGACCATGCTCGCCGACTTATGGTGAGCGCGCGATTACAGGCGTCCTCAATTCATTTGCCAATTACGCTTGGTGGGGACGATGCAACATTCGCTTCCGAAGCCGAACAACTTCCTAAGCTATTTGAGATGGCTCAAGCAACTGAATGCAGCCGTGCTACCGCAACGGTAGTTCCTGGTTCGAATGAGCATCCATTCAAAGATCTCTTTGAGCTTCATCGAAGCCGTCTTGATCAGATTGGAGCTATGGCCGCGAAGCATGATGTCACAGTTGGGCTTGCCATTGTCCCCGAAGCTGAGCAGAGGGCCGATTTCTCACATCAGTTTATCTATAACTATGAGGGACTAGTCGGGCTTGTTTCAAGTTCGCACGATTCAATTGGAATGGTCCTTGACAATTGGTCGCTTCACGTAGGTGGCGAAGCAATATCTGTAATTTCCCAACTACCTGCAAACCGTATTGTTGAATTACGGCTCTCTGATGCTCCAACAGACGTTGCGGCAAATGAGCTTGTTGCGAGCCAGAGACTCATGCCAGGCGAAACCGGAGTGATTAATTGCGTAGAACTTCTCAATACTGCCGAGAAGGCAGGCTTCGAAGGTCCTGTTACACCATGGGCCACTCGTGAAGCACTAAAGGGTATCGGCCGTGAACGAATTGTTCGTTTGGCCGGTGACCGGCTTGAAGCATTCTGGAAAGACGCCGGCCTTCCCATTGTGCCGCGTTGGTTTGCCCCAGCAGTGACTGATGACCCGGAAAAAACTGCCGCTGAGATCCTGGGCCTCAACGAAGAATCGGATAAACCGTCAGAATCAGCTGCACCGCAAACTGCTGATGCCTGACCCGATGTTTTTCAGCAAATTATCAGGCTCCCTCACGAACCCAGATAACGCGAGGAGAGCCCGCACCACCCATTGCCGAACCTCGAATAAACTCTGAAACATATCGAAGACTTCGACCAGGCCGATCTGGGTCTCGAAAGTTATCACCCTTCTGCAAAATTGGAAGGAGATCAGGCATGCTGCCAAAGGCTCGTGCTCCTGCTGCCTGACATGGATACCAATACCCCTTATCCTCTGGGCAAACAAGATAGAACTCCGGGTAACAGTGACCCTCTACCCAAACAGTCCTTGCAGGAATTCCGGCAGCTCTTGCCATCGCAATAAACAAACAGGTGAGTTCTTCGCAGTCTCCCCATCCATCTGCCAAAGCACGAGCAGCACCTTTCAGTTCACCGTTACGATATTCCACACGCTGGCGTACAAGATCATAAATAGCCTCTA
Source organism: uncultured Pirellulales bacterium (assembly GCA_965662325.1). Classification (GTDB taxonomy): domain Bacteria; phylum Planctomycetota; class Planctomycetia; order Pirellulales; family UBA1268; genus UBA1268. The sequence continues at coordinate 13,693 of CBFIHW010000018.1, forward strand.
CCTTACTCCAGCCTTTTGTATCTTTTGTTGTCTCACGCATGAGCCGCACAATCGAACTATTACGGCTTTCTATATAGGGACTCGGTCGAAGAAATATTCGAAGTTCATGGTCAGACTTCGATGGTAGTTGCAGATCCTCTGTTGTTTGTGGTGGCAAGATCGCCGAACGCTCTAATTCATAAGTCACTATTGCTCTTGCTTCATTCCCTGCAGGTAGATCGGGGATTTCAACAATCATTTGTCGAGCTGCACCATTTAGATCCCGGAATCGTAATCGACGAATGTCGGTAGTCGTATCCTCGTCAACAATTCGTATTTTCTGCTCCGGCCAATCCATAGGAACTGGCAACGTGGCGTAAATATCTCGACATCGCCCACCCTGCGCTACAACACGAACACCCACGCGGTATCGCTGGATTCCTGACATACCAAACTGGGGAGCATGCCTATTTGAAGACTTTTCTTGGAACTGTCCAAGAAGTTGCCCGCATGAAAGCGATCCTCCAGCCGTCGTGGCAAGTGCACGCAGGAAATCCCTGCGGTAGACCTTGTTGAAACCACAGCTTTGGAGCGGAAATTGAGTCATATTTGAGCAATCGGCAAGTCCCGACCTGTTCGACACCAAGATCCCGTATGGGTGCGATTGGGGAGTCTGGGGAATGAGTCTTTGTCTTTTCATCGCACACAATACACATCAATTGTTCAGCATTGGTTCGCCTGCTAGACTCCAAGGCTTGCATGAGAGAGGAAACCCAGCCGTTCATATCGTTGGGGAATACTTTCTGAAGGCACTTAAACCCAATTCCTTCCTCTAACCCCGCGAACGTATGGTCAACCGAAATCTTATCCGTGAACTTGATTTAGGAGATGAACTCGAACAGGAAATTGATCTGGCAATGGGCGGAAGTGACGCCGCTGATTTCGATGTTGGCCAGGCTCCTTCTCTCGCAATCAATAGTGTTGTTGAAGGAAAGATTTTACGAGTTGACGACGAGTTTGTTCTTGTTGATGTTGGGTACAAGAGTGAAGGCCATATCCCACGGAACGAATGGGATGAAACAGAACCTGCCCCAGAAGCTGGGGATGTCATCAAGGTTCTTCTAGAGGACATTGAAGAGAATATTGTCGATGAACACCGAGGCCTCATAACTCTCTCCAAACGTAAGGCCCGTCGAATCGAGGACTGGCTACGCGTCATGTCGAGTGTTCGTGAAGATGACGTCGTAACGGGATTTGTCCTTCGAAAAATCAAAGGTGGCCTTCTCGTTGACATCGCTGGGGTTAATGTTTTTCTTCCAGCTAGCCAGGTTGATATCAGGCGGCCCGCTGACATCGGTGACTATTGCAATCGAGCAATCCAGTGCCTTGTCCTGAAGATTGACGAGGCCCGTCGAAATATTGTTGTTTCTCGTAGAGCACTTATAGAACAGGAACGATCTGAGCGCAAGAAACAACTCATGGAAACGCTCGAGGTCGGACAAGTCCGCCGAGGCATTGTGAAAAACATTGCTGACTTTGGCGCATTTGTCGATCTCGGAGGTATCGATGGCCTGCTCCATATAACAGACATGAGTTGGGGGCGAATTGGTCACCCAAGTGAAATGGTCTCGATCGATCAGGAAATCGAGGTTCAGGTGCTACACATCGATCGTGATCGTGAAAAAATTGCTCTCGGCATGAAACAGCGCACTCCAAGCCCGTGGGCAAAGGTTGCCGAGAGATACCCTGTCGAAACTATCTGTAAGGGTGCCGTCGTAAACGTAATGAGCTACGGCGCATTTGTGAAACTTGAAGACGGCGTAGAAGGACTTGTTCACATTAGTGAAATGAGTTGGACGAAGCGAGTAAGCCATCCAAGCGAACTTGTTTCACCTGGCGATGAAGTCGAGGTTGTTGTTCTTGCTATTAATGAAGACAAACAAGAGATTTCACTTGGTATGAAACAAACGCAGCAAAATCCATGGGAAAAAGTGGCTGCGGATTATCCACCAGGCGCTATCGTTAAAGGCGTTGTCAGAAATCTAACAAACTATGGAGCCTTCATTGAAATTGATGAAGGAATTGATGGTCTCCTCCATGTCACGGATATGTCTTGGACGCGTAAAGTCACCCACCCGAGTGAAATGGTTGATAAAGGACAGGAAATCGAGTGCAAAGTTCTATCCGTTGATCAGCAGCGGCGGCGTATTGCATTAGGCCTGAAACAGATGCAGGATGACCCATGGACTGCGGATATTCCTGATAGATATAAGGTTGACGACGTTGTTCATGGAACAATAACCAAGATTACGAATTTTGGAGTCTTTGTTGGCCTTGAAGATGGTCTTGAAGGGCTTCTGCATATTTCTGAACTATCAGATGATAAGGTCGAAAATGCGGAGGAATTGGTTCAGGTTGGCGATCCGATCGATGTCAAAATTCTTCGTGTTGATATTGAAGAACGAAAAATCGGACTCTCCAAGAAACAAGTCTCTGAATCCGAAAGTGCTGCACCAGCAGAAACATCGCCAGCTGAAACATCAAGCGACAGCTAAATCTGGCTGCCGACTTATTCCTGTTTGGAAAGGCTGTGCTCAATTCCGAGGACTGCCCCCAAATCCTCCCGATGCACCGCAGTGGTAGGATCACCGAAATGCGGCGGCTGGCTATGGCTGTAGTGGACCGAGACTTCGTCACCCTCTCGAAGAGCATTCATGTCGATACGGCCCCTCTTAGGTGCGCAAGAAGGGATATCTGTTGGAGTGAGCAACACCTCCCCTGTCTGGGGATCAATGAAATCGACCTGTGTTGAAGAAACGGTGTTCTTCCTGACAAGCCACAGAACCAGACGACTCCCTGCCGCCAACTGTCTTTGATCAATTGACCGCGTCGCCTCCGGTGGAAGCCGTTCCCATGAAGGTTTCACCGAATCTCTCACTTCAGCAGATACGTCATTGTTGAGACCATGCTGTTGTTCTTGTTGGGAAAAATCCAACGACATCTTTCGATCTACTGGGCTAAAGACATTCTGTGCTTGACTTTGAACAGCCAGCAACCCGCTTTTTAATCCTGTAATGACAGATGGAATATCTCCAGTGATGAAAAATCCGGCTGCTACCAACACAATAATTACAACACGAATCATCAAGTTTCCTCGGGTGAAGAGCACATTTTTAGGGGAAAACTTGCGTCAGTGACGAATCGGAAGTATTTCCAAAGTAAGTATTGCACGTGTTTCATGTAAGTCACGTATGGAAAAACGCCGTAAATCAAAAGAAATCATTGTTTTTTCGGCTAGCACCAGATGTTCCGGATTGCGAGTATCTAACCGTCTTACGTTACTCAAGAGGTCAGAAACCTTGATGGACATACAAGAAGAAACAAATCGCCTCGGTATCTCAGCCGTTTCCGTACACCGGCCATCGTGGATACTGAACAACGCATGGTTCGGTGAGACGATGCCAAGGAAATTCAGTCGTCATACCGGCATTGAGGCGAGGGCTATTTCCTTGGAAGACGAAGTAACAATGGGTGTACGAGTTGTTCGGAAATTGCAGGCTGAGACCGGCTGCAACCTCGCCGACTGCAGGGGCATCTTGTTCGCGTCGCCCTCTTTTTTACCACCATCAATTGCCGATCGTTTTCTTGGAAAGTCCCAAGCCAGGCATGAACGACCGCAACATGCTGCCCGCCAATTAACCAAGCGGCTGAATGTGCCGCACATACGTACTATTGGTATCAACTGGTTTTGTTGTGGGTACAGTCGATCCCTGAGCCTGATTCAAAGGCGCTGGGCTTCTCACCTTAATCTAAAAAATGATGAATTTATACTTGTTGTTGCCGCAAGTCGCATAAGTCGAATCACAGATTACAGCTGTAGCCAAACTGCTGGCCTCTTTGGCGACATGGCCTCAGCAACACTCCTTGCACCATTAACAAGTCGTAGGTACCCCGCACACTTCGAACTCTTACACGCCGATGCGCGCCGTGAACAGATTGAGCATCCTGCGTTTAACTTCGAGAGGCGAGCAAACGTCCCAATACCTTTGCCGAATGGTGGAGTTGCTCACGCAGATAAACGGATTGTCTACACACTTGATGGCATGGCTATTGCCGACACGGCCCCTCGTCAAATGTCGGCTGCTGTTGCATCAGCACTCGAAGCCTCATGTCTTTCTGGAGATGATGTTGACTATGTTGTGCCCCACCAAGCGGGCACTGGCATTGTCCGGTTTACCGGAATGAAGCTCGAAGAGTACGGGATCGGTGGTCAGCTTATCAATGGACTCACCGAACGAGCTGGCAACGTTAGTGCCTGCTCAGTTCCGTTTGCCCTGCGAGAAACATGGGATCAACTCAGTGGCATTATCGCTTGCCCAACAGCTGCCGTTGGCAGTCCTGGGAAGCCTGAAGTGCTTCGGGGGTGCGTGCTTCTGAAGTCCACTCCCTACCACGATCTACGCCGCACCCAAGCAGCTTAATGCATGTTGATTTCTTAGCGGTGATTCATATCACAGGACAAACCACCAGCTGCAGGAACATAACCGTTCTTGGCATAGTCCATCACCATTCTATGTGCACTAAACCTCCACGCTAATGATGAAATAGAGTGCATCATCATTTTGATCCAGTCACGAGGAAGTCCATCCACATCGCGTTCATAAAAGAGTGGGATGACTTCGTGCTGAAGCACATCAAACAAGGCCTCTCCGTCCCGCTGATCGGTGATGTCATCTTGGGCGTGGGTCTCTCCGCGACCGATCGCAAACCCATTTCGGCCGTTAAATGCTTCCGCCCACCAACCATCTAAAATCGAACAGTTGATACCACCATTGAGAACAACTTTCTGGCCACTTGTTCCAGAGGCCTCAAGAGGACGTCTTGGATTATTGAGCCACACATCAACACCCTGAATAAGATGTCGGCACACATTGATATCGTAATCTTCCACAAACACGATTCTGCCTGCCATCTGTGAATCATGTCGCAGATTTGCAATTTTTTGTATGAGTGCCTTCCCTGGCTCATCCGCAGGGTGGGCCTTTCCTGCAAAAATAATCTGAACAGGTCTATTCTTATCACTTACTAAGTCGTGAAGCCGGTCAAGCTGCGTAAGAAACAGCGCTGCTCTTTTATAGGTTGCAAACCTTCTTGCAAATCCGATCGTAAGCACATTTGGATCGAGCACCGTACGAGCAGATTCAATCGCTTCGTTACTCTCTCCGCGGCGATTGCATTGCCTTGTTACTCGCCGCCGAACAAATTGGAGCAAGAGGTTTTTCAACGCATAGTGGGTTTCCCATAGTTCTCCAGGATCAACATCGTATATCTTCTGCCAGACATCCGGCTCGCCCATTCGACTAACCCATCCAGAGGGAAACAAACGGTCATATAGTTGAAGCATCTGCCATGAAAGCCAACTTTGTACATGCACACCGTTGGTAATGTGACCAATGGGCACTTCCTCCTCGACTCGTGATGGCCAAAGACCTGACCACATCCGTCGACTTACATGGCCATGCAGGGCGCTCACAGCGTTCGCACGACGAGACAACTTAAGTCCCAGCACAGTCATGCAGAATGGCTCCTCGTGGTTATGAGGCTCAACACGTCCGAACGACATCAGTTGATCATGTGAGATACCAAGAGCATCACGAGTTGGGCCAAGGTGCTCCTCAATCAGTCCACCATCAAATCGATCATGACCGGCTGGTACCGGCGTATGCGTTGTAAAAATTGTTTGACGAGCAACATGACTGACTGAGTCATCAAACGAATATCCATCTCGGTCCATGCGACCACGAACGGCTTCAAGCGTAGCGAATGCCGAATGACCCTCGTTGAGGTGATACACGCCCGGAACAATCCCAAGTGCCCGAATAGCCTTGACACCTCCAACACCTAATACCATTTCCTGTCGAATCCGAGTCCTTGTATCACCGCCATAGAGTCGACTAGTTAGCTCACGATCTTCAGAATCATTCCCATCAATATCACAGTCCAAAAGAAAGAGATTGGCACGACCAACCGCCATCTGCCAAACCTTCGCATGAATCGGGCCCGACCGTGTTTCAACCGTAACTGTAATAGGGGATCCGTGTTTGTCAGTGGCAGACTCAATTGGCAGTAGATCAACTCGAGAGTCCAGATACTCTTCATGCTGATATCCATCAACATCTAGCTGTTGCCTGAAATAGCCTTGATTATAAAAAAGACCAACTGCAACAAGTGGAATACCGAGGCCACTCGCACTCTTTACGTGATCACCGGCCAAAACGCCCAAGCCTCCGGAGTAAATTGGTACCGACTCATGAATACCGAACTCCGCAGAAAAATAAACAACCGGATTTGAACCGAGAACGCCTGCATGCACATTACTCCATGTTGAATCAGCTGAAAGATACTCTTTGAGTCGTCGATGTGCTTGATTGATTCGACTGTATAGAACAAGTTCAGCTGCCCGCGACTCCAGTCGCTCGGGAGTAAACTCTGCTAACAGAGCAATTGGATTATGATCGAGCTGCCTCCAGCGTATTGGATCTAAATCACGAAATAAATTCGTCACTTCTGGATGCCAACTCCACCAGAGGTTCTGAGCCAATGTTGTGCACTTTGCATACAGTGATTGAGGGGACAGCTCATCAAGAGCAAGCGTTTGCTGAGTTATATTCTGGTCGTTCGTTTCTACAGTCTGACCAACAATGTCGTCGATGCGGCTCACGGTGTAACTCCAAGTGAGGAACGGAGATGGTAGGGCACCAGCCAAAAACAGTATATCGTGGCATGCGATAGCCTGCTTAAGTCAGTAAGCAAGGGGGGAAACGTGTCGAATCATTCGCTTGTGTATTCACAAAACAAGGTATATTGAGACAATACATGGCGATTTCCCCTCCTCCATTTCCGACCGGTAAATCACTGGCAGAACTCTGTCAGGAGATTAAATCCGTTGATGCAAAAACAAGAGAATTGGGGCCGTGGAAAAGTGGTGCTTTTTCAAAACTTGCTTCTCGCGGCTGCTTCGCTGGCTGGATAAAGAAAGATGATGGTGGAACGGAGGCGTCGGAAACTGAAATCATGACATTTCTTATTTCCATTGCGTCAAGTTGTCTCACCACGGCATTAGCACTCACGCAATGGGCGAGCGCTGTTCGGATTATATCTCGCAGTAGTAAAGAAACTCGATCACATTTTCTTCCTGACCTCATTACAGGTAAACAGTTTACCACTGTTGGTATTTCTCAACTGACAACAAGCCGTCAGCATCTAGCACGTCCTATCCTGACTGCAAAAAAAACAGATACGGGTTGGTCTTTACATGGCAAGTGTCCCTGGGTAACTGGTGCCGACAGTGTGAATACACTAGTGACAGGTGCAGTACCACTGAACTCGAAAGAGTCTCAGGAAACTCCACATTTTTTCATCGTTAAGACAAATAGCGCGGGCATACGGGTTGACCCACCAATGGACCTGCTCGCCTTGACAGGGAGCCGTACATCGAGCATCGAGTTAGAAAACGTGCTAGCCGAAGCTGATATTACACCACAATCCGAGGCTGGCCCTCGGACCGGAGGGCTGGGAACAACCGCCTTGGCTATAGGTAGTACTCGTGCATCACTTGCAATACTTGAACAGGAATCCCGTCGTAGGGATTTGCTGAAACCAATTACAAACGAAATTGATAAAGAGGTTTCCACGATTGAAGCTGATCTCTTTGAAGCCACGACATGTGGCATTGATACTCAAGAACGAAATCTACTTCGACAGCGAGCAAACACACTAGTAACCCGAACATCACAGGCCGCGCTTACTGCATCGAAAGGAGCCGGCTTTGTAAAAGGGCATCCGATCGAACGCCTCATTCGTGAATCCATGTTTTTCTTAGTATGGAGTTGTCCGCAATCGGTTGCCGAGTCTCTGCTCTGCGACTTTGCGGGAATTGACAGTTCCACTGATGGGCCCTCAGAAAGCCTATCCTGAACCTTCGATCGTCCAGCCAGATGTACGAGGCATCCAAAGAAACAGCCTCCCAAGTTTAACTAAACTACCTACGCTCAAACCATGGATTAGAAAACGAACTTGCCACGGAACACTTCAAAGTCAACACTCTCTTGGTCGTAAGTGTGCATAAAAATTCAAAAGTGCTCACAATGAATCCTTATATTTTACGTTCGTCGAACGTAAAAATTTTTTCAGGGGTGTAAAGCTAGCCTAAATGAATGCACCCCACTCAGTGTTGATTGTTAAATTATCTGCGATTGGCGATGTCATTCATGGCATTCCCGCTGCGGTGGCACTCAAGCAATCATTTCCAGATTCAATTATTGGCTGGGCTGTTGAGGGACGTTCGGCAGACATTCTCGCAGGGCATACTGCAATTGATCATTTGATTCGACTTCCACGAGGATGGCTCAAATCATTCAAACATGTGGCTCACCTTAGGCGGCAGTTAAAAACATTTAATGCTGATGTGGTTGTCGATTTACAGGGACTATTAAAAAGCAGTGTTGTGACCATGCTTTCTGGAAGCCGGCGGCGAATTGGTCACGCAAGGCCAGAATCTCGTGAATGTGCTTGGCTCAGCTATACCGATCCAATCACGTCTGATTCAGAACATGTCGTCGAACGAAATCTTGATCTTCTTCAACCACTTGGAATCGCAAAAAATACTATTGAATTTGATATGCCAAACTGGCCAGTAAGTCAGAGACGTACCGAGAACTGGCTCAACCAGCTGCAGTTTTCAGTTCCGCCAATTATTATTAATCCCGGCGCAGGATGGAAATCAAAACGCTGGCCACCAGAACGATTTGCAGCACTAGCGAAAGCTTTTTGGCAACAATATCAAGTGGGGTCTTTAGTCGTGTGGGGAGGGCAGTCCGAAGAGATCACAGCACGTGAAATTGTAGCCAAAGCCGGAAACGCCGCAAAGCTAGCACCAGCGACAAGCCTGCAGGATCTTGGTGAATTATGTCGGAAGGCACGGCTTTTTGTCTCAAGTGATACAGGCCCGCTACATCTTGCAGCAGCAGTAGGCACACCGTGCGTGGGGCTATTCGGCCCTGTTCCTGCACGACGTAATGGGCCTTATGGTATTGGCCACGTAGTAGTTGAACCATCTTCCTCAGTCCGCCCTCTTTGGAAAGACCGGAAAACAGATACAGAGTCAATGGCCGCGATTTCGGTAGATCAGGTGGTCACTGCGGTTAAATCTGCACTGGATCGATCAAACGTTGCCTGATCACTTTGATTGAGCAGCTATACTGTTGTTATGCGTCGACAACTAAAGAATCCGTTTTATATCGTGTTAGGCGTCATAGGATTTACTTTCACGATTACTTCAGCGAGTTACTGCCTATCTGTGCTGCGGGGTGTTCGTCCGCAGTCAACTCTCACGGAACAGTCACATCCTCTCGAAGAGATAATGGACCGTCACGGCACAAGCCTTCTCGCAGGGCAATTAATTATTCTTGCAATCGCCACCGTTGGTGCCGTGGCCGTTGATCACATAAATGGTCAAAGCGATTCAAAGACTCGTCATCTCCCAAACCTGATGAATGACAACATCTCCGAAAGTGATAAACCTTTGGAAACAAAACGGTCGTGAGCGACGTTGCCAAGCACATCACGAATCTCTGTGAAAAAATCCGGCATCATGACCGGCTTTACTACAGTGAATCACAACCTGAGATATCTGATCTAGAATATGACAAACTTCTTTTAGAGCTTCGACAACTTGAAACTGACAATCCGTCGCTCATCACCCCTGACAGCCCTACTCAGCGAGTGAGTGGTGAAGCAATTGAGACTCTCGCCTCCGTACAGCATCGCATACCGATGCTCTCAATTGATAACACATACAACACACAAGACCTTAGGGCGTGGAGCACTCGGACCAAAAAACACCTTCAAGAAGCGGGAAATAACGAGCCTATTCATTGGGTTCTTGAGCTGAAAATAGACGGTGTCGCGGCGTCTTTAATCTACGAGTCAGGTATCCTGGTTCTTGGCGCGACACGCGGGAATGGTGTTGTTGGAGATGACATTACGCACAATGTCAGGACCATTAAGGCAATTCCTCTTCGGCTTAGATCACAAAATCCTCCCCCGCAAGTTGAGGTGCGGGGAGAGGTGTTCATGACAAACTCCGCATTAGTTGCACTCAACGAGTCGCAGTCTTCTCGCGGGCTTCCCCCATTTGCAAATACTCGCAATGTAGCTGCCGGGAGTATTCGATTACTTGATTCCCGAGAATGTGGCACTCGTCCATTGCGTTTTTTTTGTCACGGTGTTGGCAACATGGAATCTCTGAACATTGACTCTCAATTTGAATTCTACACATGGGCAAAAAATGCTGGTTTGCCAGTAGCCCCCAGAACACAGCGATTTGATTCACTTGACGCCCTCATTGATTCTGGCACGACCCTTATTGAAGAACTACACCAACTCGACTTTGAGGTTGATGGATTCGTCATTAAAGTTGATCGACTCTCACAGCAAAAGCTACTTGGGAACACAGCGAAAAGTCCTCGGTGGGCAATAGCCTGGAAATTTGAAAAGTTCGAAGCAACAACTCAATTATTAGATATTAGGGTTCAGGTAGGCCGAGGTGGCACCGTGACACCAGTCGCTGATCTTGCCCCAGTTCAACTAGCCGGCACGACAGTTCGCCGTGCAAGCCTCCATAACGCCGACGAAGTCGAACGAAAAGATATTCGGATCGGCGACGTACTGGTGGTCGAAAAGGCTGGAAAAGTGATTCCTCATGTTGTGCGCGTTGAGAAGCATCTCCGGGAGAAAAGGCTACTGCAATGGCAATTTCCAGAGCATTGCCCCGAATGCAACACAGAACTCATTCGTGAGCAAAGCGGCGTTTACATACGCTGCCCAAATAACCAGTGCCCTGCACAACAACGTGAACGACTTAAGTTCTTTGCATCACGCAATGCAATGGATATTGGTGGTCTTGGAGACAAACTCGTTGAACAACTTGTTGCCACTGGCATGGTACAGGACTATGCAGATCTCTACAGACTCAACATCTCCCAACTCCAATCACTCGAGCGGATGGGAAAAAAGTCCGCTGAAAAACTACTGACGGAAATAGCAAATAGCCGAGACCGTGGCCTAGTTCGCGTACTGAATGCACTCGGCATTCGTCATGTAGGTCCTCGCGTCTCGACGCTTCTTACCGAAAAATTTCCCTCGGTGGATATCTTACGGCAGGCGACGGTTGAAGAACTCGCTGCTGTGCATGAAATTGGGGACGTCATTGCAGAGAGTGTGCATGACTGGCTAATGAGTGATTATGGCACGCGTGTTATTGATCACTTGATGTCTGCAGGTGTGAGCATGAACGTTCCGCAAAACAACGATGTACGTGATGGACCACTCACAGGAAAAACAATAGTTGTAACAGGGACACTTGAAAGCTTTACGCGACAAGAGGCGGAAGAAGCAATCCAGCAGGCAGGTGGCAGAACGTCCTCGAGTGTCTCAAAAAAAACTGACTACGTCGTTGCGGGCAATGAGGCCGGAAGCAAACTTACCAAGGCTGAAAAACTTGGCATCACCATCTTAAACAACGATCAATTCAAGGAACTCCTTGGACAACGATAGTTCTTTTTATTTCAGCGGCTTACTTTTTCCCCACTCGGACATCGTCAACTAGTTGTGTGAGCGGAATAGTCAGGGCAGCCATAGCAAAACCCCAGAGTGGACACGCTGTTACAATCCCCACGATTGGCCATACGACAAGACCGGCTCGTGCAACCACTTTCTGTGACAACGGAAACCAAATCCCAATTGCCACGATCGCTTCCCACGCTATTACTCCGTGCGTCAGGATATTACACAGATATTCCGACTGAGAAAGGAGACCTGTTACGTCAACTACCTGCCCTGGCTTTCGCGTCGCAATCCACCACACGGCTGTGCCGTTCCACCACACGTCACCCTTAAGTTGCGCAAGAAGTGAAGCCAGAGAAATAACTGATGCATGCACCTGCAATAGCCCGAGAGCAATGCGAGTACGAACTCGAGGTCGACCTGAATGCCAACCAAGCCGCCTATGTAATATCGCATCAGCAGAAAGATGTTCTCCCGAGGCCCCAATGACGAGACACCAAAGAAGGATCGCCATACTGTCATCTGCAGGACCAGCAAGCATTGGACCACGATGAAGCAGCGACGCCCATCCAAGAGCAGCCAGAAGTGACGTGACTGGGGTCATGAAACCAATAGTGAGTAAGGCGAAAAGAAAGACAAGACCATAAAAGACAAAAAAAAGGTCGGCTGTCGTCTTGCACACATCAAATACGGAACAAGCAAATGACGATCGCCAGGTGGCTACAGAATCAACAGGCAACCAGCCCTGAGGACCAAACCAGTCAGAGAGATCCGTTCCGTAGGTTGCGCATAAAAGTAATCCAAGAATGCCCGTTACAATACGTACAACAGCAAGTGAACTGCTGGAAGCAGGCTGAAACCAATAGTTTTCCCATGTCTGTTCAAGTACACCCGTGGAAATTTGGTCAGCCGAAATACTGTTCGAATTAATCATTATGTGTCACTACTTCTAGAAATAACCGGTGCCATTTCCCGACGACTCTCACTCTTGATCAGTTGAATATCACCCCCAGCAAGCTTGCGAACTCGAACCTCATAGAGAACACTTGGGGCAGGTGTATCTATCGGCTGTTGTCGCTCAGGCCGAGGCTGAACAAGAATGCGTAGATCGATATCGTCACTTTCACATATCGTGAAAGCTGCTCCTGAAAACCCTTCAGCCAAAAGCCCTTCTCTGCCTGCCTCTTCTTCATTGGCAATGACCGAACGAAGCAGTCGTTGCCAACGGATTGATTGCCGGTCATTTACATTCGGTCCGGAAAGTCTTAACCATTTTTCCTCACCATGTTTCCGAAGTTCAAGGTAGTGAGTGGCATCTGCTTGCTGGCCATACGTAAGAAAGTAGTCAAAGCCAAGATCCAGCCAAGGAGGTACGAGCCAAAAAGTAAACAGCTTCCCTTTGACGACACTCAAAAGTAAAGAGGAACCACTACTGGTATTACACGCCACAGTAAGGCTCAGTCCAGTTAAATAGATTGCCAAGAAAACAGTCGCACATGCTCGTGGTATTTCTCCCCACGAGCGTGTTCCAGAAGGTTTTTGTTTTCCTGAAAACATAAGGCATTTGCAGCGTAGTAACTATTTGTTTTAAACCGTTGTACGTAGTCTGATTACCAGTCTCACCTTACACCAGTGCAGCACAAAATTTTCTCCGAACACTTTCGGCCCGAACCCGGACTATCACGTTGACACTGATAGAAGAGCACGATAGGTTTGGACACTACAGAATGCTCAAGCTGCTCTATTTGAGCCTGTAACCTTGTGAGCGAGTACCTTACGAGGGGGATTAGCTCAGTTGGGAGAGCGTCTGGCTGGCAGCCAGAAGGTCAGGGGTTCGAGTCCCCTATCCTCCACTTCAACTTGCACACATAGAGGGCTTCCGCGTGTCGGTGGAAACCTTACGACCGAAAGGCACTGCTGGCTGTTGAGTAACTCATGAATCGGCAGGTACATTCATCAGAGATAGCGTGGCAAGATGGAAAGTTTTTGCCCCGTGATCAACTCTCTATTGCTCCTGGTGATGCTGGCTTCGTACTGGGGGCTACTGTAACCGAACAGTTGCGCACTATCTGTGGTGAGATTTTTCTTCCTGATGATCATGCTGAAAGGCTCGCAAATTCGCTTCATGAAGTAGGCGTTCATTTAGACAAAACCCTGCAGTCGATTTTCTCTGCGGCCGACCAAGTCGCATCGCATAATCACAGGCTCCTCACGCACAACAAGAAGCCGAATGAATACGATCTTGGCGTTATTGTTTTTATTACTCCCGGGCTATTGCCAGCACAGAACAATGGTTTGGCGGGGAAACCCTCGGTAAGCGTCCACACATTTCCGCTTGCGTATAGCCTATGGGCCGATTCCTATGAGCACGGAATATCTCTCCGGTGTGTTGGTATCCAACAAGTTCCAGAAGAATGCTGGCCAATCACTGCCAAAGTGCGCAGTCGACTCCATTATTTCCTTGCCGAGCAGGAGGCTTCTGCAGCAGAAAAGGGCTCCCGGCCCGTCTTGTTGCATGCAGATGGACGTATCAGTGAAACATCAACTGCAAATATCGCTGCTCTGCATGGAAGAACTATCATCACGCCCCCTGAACGAGACGCTCTGGCGGGCATAAGCATGAATTATCTCAAAGGTTTGGCACAGGATGCAGGATTTCATTGGGAACCACGGTCGTTCAATAGAGATGAACTCCTAACTGCCGACGAAGTCTTTCTGACGAGCACACCTTGGTGCGTACTTCCGGCGGTACGAATTGATGGAAACCCCATTGGGAAAGGCATCCCAGGGCCAATCTTTCATAAACTTCTGAACGCTTGGTCTGAAAATGTTGACCTTGATCTCGTAAAGCAGGCTCATGGGGCGAAGAGGGTTCAAAACGGGCGTTGAATCTGACCGAAAACACCATGCTGACCAAGGGTGTCAAAAACATTTCTGACGCTATTATTCAAAAAAAGGTATGGTGTCTGAGATTCTGACACATATCAGTACACATAGGGGAACTATTGCTCGTGTTCGGCACTGTTCCTTAACTGCAATTTACAAGGAGTTTACGATGATTGCCCTATTGGCTAATGCCGGCGGAACGTTGGCAGCACTCTCTTCTGACTGGACGCAAAATACTCCGTTACAGTCGATCACCCTCTATCTCTTCTTCGCCGGAACAGTAGCGATGGGCGCGGGTGCAGCATATTTCCTGCTCATGCGAAACAATGTTGATGTAGCGTACCGCAGCACAATGGTCTGCGCAGGTCTCGTGTGCGGCATCGCATGTTTCCATTACTTTAAAATGACTCATGTCTATCAGGAATCTGGCGGACAATTCCCAACAGCTTTGCGTTACATCGACTGGCTCTTCACAACGCCGTTGATGCTTATCAAGTTCCCACTCTTACTACGGCTCGGTGACCAGGGTAAAAAGTTTTTTGTACAGCTTGTAACTCTTGACATAGGCATGATTGTCTGTGCCTTTATTGCAGAAACTTCACCAGTTGCTTCAACCCAATGGTGGGGATTCTTCTTAGTCGCATGTGTCCTCGAACTTTTGATTGTTGCAACGCTCTACACAGGTCTTGGTTCTGCCATAAATGAAGCGCCGGAGCCTCTTGCCAAAGCGCTCGACACGATGAGATTATTTATTCTGATCGGATGGGCGATATACCCAATCGGATTCCTCATGGCATATGGCGGCTATGGGGAAGTTCGTGAGATCTTTTACAACGTTGCTGATGTAATCAATAAAGTTGGCTTTGGTCTCGCGGCTTATTGGGGCATTGAGGCTTTGAGCCATTCATCGAAGCAGACTGCTTAGTCATTTTCCAGGGAATGGCGGTGATCTCTGATCACCGCCATTCCGGTTGGCTATATCTCATAGGAACGTTGCCGTGTCCGCGATAAGTCAGACAGCACAACGAAAACTATTTGTCACGAATATGATCCGTGATAGAAGCATTGGTTTATCCAAACAAACAGTCTGGTTTACCACGCTACCATTGATTCTTATTGGGACCGTGATTGCTTGCTCCTTGTCTTTCAGGCAGGCTACGCCCAAAGAAATTGAGGTGCTTCCGTGGCTCATTGCACTCTTCTTCGTAGGCCTGCCCCACGGCGCAGCAGATCTGGCCGTGCTTCAATCCAAGAAGAAAGGAAAAAAAGTATGGGAGGTCTTTTTATGGTATGTCATCTCCATGATCGGCGTATTCACGATCTTCATCTTCATGCCTGCAATGAGCCTTGTCGGGTTTATCATCCTTAGCCTCTGGCATTTTGGTAATTCTGAAAATCCCAGACCAAGCAAATCTGTGATTTCCTATGAGCATCTCCTCCTGAGTTTTGCACAAGGCGGAATTGTTATAGGCATGCCGCTTGCAGCTTGGCCAGACGCTACATCATCTGTTGCTACTGAGCTTATAACTCTTGTTGAGCCAGTGCGTGCACTATTTGGTTTGCCGTTACTCGCCCATCCTATTTACTCAACATCACACATCGCCTCCACTGGTTTTGCGCTTCTTGCTGGTGCTTTTTTGTCCTGGTCTTTAATTTTTATTTATTCGATCCAGTACTCCAAAACGTACAGTCCAAAAGAACTTGTGAAAGCATGTAGCGTCTTCTTTTCGTATTGTTTAATTGGCAGCCTCGAACTTATTACATCCCCGCTTTTCGGCATTGGAATATACTTTTTGGCTTTTCACAGCTGGAGACAAATGCCTGCACTTGCAAAGCACTTCATACCACCTAACTCAGAAACACACCCGTTGCGGCAGGTCGTCAGCGTCCATAAAGCAGCACTTCCTCTACTCTTTCCTACATGGATTGTATTAGGAGTGGCGTGGTGGAGTCTTTCGAACCCTGTTCACTTTCGCGATCTCGCCCTTCTTTCACTGCTTGTATATCTCGTAGTAACTCCAGCTCACGAAGTTCTATATGAGTGGCTATCAATGCAGCCGGAAACGGCCTAACTTCACATTTCGGCACATGCTATGCTCTTTCCAAACTCAAGGATACCAGCATGCCCTTCACGCCGACATCTTCAGAAACTCCTATTATTGAGCAATCGAAAGCAGATGCATCCGAGGTGGAATTGCCTCAACGGCAAGGGCTGCTTCGACGGCTTTATAACTGGGTACTTTCTTGGGCGGATTCTCCACACGGCATGATTGCCTTGGCTGGAATATCATTTGCGGAGAGTTCTTTCTTTCCAATTCCACCAGATGTTTTACAAATTGCTCTCTCGGTCGGGAAGCCAAAGAAGAGTTATCTTTTTGCATCCGTATCAGTGATCGCAAGTGTTCTAGGGGCTGTTGTGGGCTGGTCAATTGGTTGGGGGCTGTGGCAATTTGTTGAAACCTTTTTTTACAGTATCATTCCCGGATTTACGCCTGAGAAATTCAAATATGTCGAAGTTCTTTACCAAGATAATGCTTTTCTATGGCTGATACTTTCGGCATTCACACCAATACCTTTTAAAATTTTTACGATCGCGGCTGGCGTTTGCTCAGTACCTCTCCCGACTCTCATAGTTGCTTCTGCAATTGGACGAAGCGGTCGCTTTTTTTTGGTGGCCACCATCATGAGAATATTTGGTAAACAGGCTCGAGATATTCTTGACAAGTACCTGGAGGGAATAACCTTACTTTTTGGTGTTCTTGTACTCGTTGGTGTGTATGCTCTCAAGTTTGTCGGAACGCACTAAGATTGTATTCCCATCCAGATCAGACTGGACACAAGAAAACATTTCATCAAAGACACCGCGCACCCACGCAGTTGTCCTGAACACTTCGTCAGCTAATGCCTCTCCGTTCTCACGGTTCAACAAATTCGCTAATTGATTACGTTCCTGATATCCTGTCGGGAAAACGTGACCTAAACGTACATCAAGGAGCCTGAGCCTGCCCTCAATTTTTCGCAATAAGTGGTATGCATTACGTAGGGATTGTGCCATTTCATTTTTCATTATCCCGGCGAGAGCCAGTGAATCGAGACCAGCGAGTGTGTTTGGTGTCTGAAGATCAATACTATTCTTGCCATAGATCATCTGAAGTGCCTGCACCAGAAACTCTATGTCCACGACACCTCCAGGCCCACGTTTGAGATTATCTTTGGCTGCAGTTTCCTCCATCCGAAGTCGCATTGAATAGATTTCCTTTAAATCCGATTCACTCCACTTGTGGCCGTAGACTGCTTCATGAATAACCGACTTGACCCGCTGGGCAGCATTTTCTCCACCAATAACAACACGAGCTTTAACAAGTGCTTGCCGCTCCCAGACAGCAGCCAGCCCTTCAGCTGAAAAATATTGTCGGAACGCCTCCAGTGAACTCACAATTGGTC
>CBFIHW010000019.1:0-31455 GCA_965662325.1 uncultured Pirellulales bacterium
ATTGATGTCCGAGAAGTCGGGCAGGTACTCGAAGTTGGTGACGGCATCGCTCGCGTCTGGGGGCTATCCGGAGTAATGGCAGGTGAAATGGTGGAATTCCCCGGTGGTGTTACCGGATTGGCATTTAACCTCGAAGAGAATTCTGTCGGTGTCATTATTCTCGGTGATTACCTGAAAGTAAACGAGGGTGATGAAGTACGGAGCACAGGAAAGCTTCTCAGCGTACCTGTCGGTGATGCTGTTATCGGTCGGGTGCTTGACCCGCTGGGCAATCCACTCGACGGAAAAGGACCAGTTACCACCGATAAAAAAAGGCCTGTTGAAACGCTGGCACCTGGTGTCGCTGATCGTCAACCGGTACGCGAGCCCCTTCAAACAGGTATTAAAGCAATTGATGCGATGACTCCCATCGGCCGCGGCCAACGAGAATTGATCATCGGTGACAGAAAAACTGGAAAAACCGCAATCGGAATTGATGCAATCATCAACCAGAAACACAGTGGTGTGAAATGCTTTTATGTCGCTGTTGGGCAGAAGGATTCCTCCGTCGCTGTCGCCATCGACGTGTTACGGAAGCATGGCGCTATGGATTACACAACGGTGATTGTGGCAGGAGCATCTACGGCAGCACCACTTCAGTACATTGCACCCTATTCCGGGACCGCAATGGCCGAAGAGTTCATGTACAACGGAGAACATGCACTAATTGTTTATGATGATCTCTCGAAGCAGGCAACCGCCTACCGGCAGCTATCACTTCTCATGCGTCGTCCGCCAGGACGTGAGGCCTACCCTGGTGACGTTTTCTATGCACACAGTCGGCTTCTCGAAAGATCTGCAAAACTTTCTGATGAACACGGTGGGGGCTCACTCACATCACTACCAATTATCGAAACACTTGAAGGTGAAGTATCGGCTTACATTCCGACCAACGTAATATCGATTACTGACGGCCAAATCTACCTCCAGCCTGATTTGTTCTTTGCCGGTCAGCGACCAGCAATGAACGTTGGTATCTCTGTCTCCCGTGTTGGTGGAGCTGCCCAGACCAAGGCAATGAAGAAGGTTTCGGGTGGGTTACGGCTCGACCTCGCTTCGTTCCGTGAACTCGAAGCATTTGCGCAACTCGGAACAGATCTTGACGCCGCAACACAGTCCAGACTCGACCGCGGCTACTGTATGGTTGAATTGCTCAAACAGGGCCAGTACCAACCACTTGATATCGTCGATCAGGTTCTCAGTATCTACGCAGGAACCCGTGGACACCTCGACAATGTCAAGCGAGACGAAGTCGCTGCCTGGGAATCTGGGTTCCTGACATTTGTACGCGACCAGACACCCGAAGTTCGCTCTAGGCTTGAAGAGACAAAAGCCATCGACGATGAGACAGAACGACTTCTTGAGGCTGCAATCGCAGAATACAAGCGTCAGGTTCAAGGCGCAAAGACTTCTGAGCCCTCTCTTGCCGGCACGAACTGAGAAAGAGAAAAATTCCTATGGCCAATGCTCGCGCTCTTGATCGTCGCCGACGTTCTGTTCGTAATATCCGAAAGATAACGCGAACAATGGAACTCATTGCCACAGCTCGATTTAAAAAAGCTATGGACCGTTCAGTTGCAGCGCGTGACTACACCCAACAATTGGCGAAGATTCTTCAGAATATTGCTGCTGTTGGTGGTGATTTATCACACCCGTTGCTTGAAAGCCGGCCCACTCAACGAAGTGCTGTACTTGTCTTAACCGGGAATCGAGGCTTGTGCGGAGGATACAATTCTAACGCTGTAAAGCAGGCGATGGGATTACTCAGTACATGGTCGGGCGACAACACAGAAACCCACGTCACAGTGTCTGGAAAACGGGGCATTAACGCCCTAAAGTTTCGAGGCATCACTATCGACGAGGAGCATCTCAATTTTGAAGACAAGCCAGCATTCAATGAAGTTGCGCCGATCGGTACGTCCTATCTGAATGCGTACATACAAGGCGATATCGACCGCCTTGATGTGGTCTACACACGCTTTGTAAATATCGCCAAGCAGGAAGCCATTGTTGAGACACTGCTTCCTTTAAAACCCTCTGTGAATGAAGGGGAGGCATCAAGTCAGTCTGGCCACCTTGCGTCAGAAGAATACGACTTTTATCCATCAGCTGAAAGCATTCTGGAGGAAATCCTCCCAGCCAGTTTTCAGTCGCGACTCTTTAAGTGCTTTCTTGACTCCGCTGTCAGCGAACAGGTTGCACGCATGGTTGCAATGAAGGGCGCGACGGAAAATGCCTCGGGGATCATCAGTGATCTCTCACGGCGATATAACCGAGCTAGACAGACACAGATTACCGGCGAAATTATGGAAATCCTTGGTGGCGTTGAGGCCCTCAAGCAATAGTTCAAATCACCCAAAGGGCCGCGTGCACGGCGTTCTTTACTTACAATCCTCAAAGTACTCTAAACCCGAAAGTTTCTTCCTCATGGCAACAGCAACCGCCTCTGACAAAAAGAATGGTAAAGTCACACAGGTCATTGGATCCACGTTTGACGTTGAGTTCCCTGAATCCACCCTCCCTGCGATCTACAACGCAGTCCGAATTGATGCCGATCACAAAGGTGTCAAACTTGAGTTAGTCGGTGAAGTTCAGCAACACCTTGGGGGAGGAAAGGTTCGCTGCGTCGCACTCGGTTCAACCGATGGTCTTATCAGAGGACAGGAGGTCGTTGACACCGGATCTCCGGTCAGTGTACCTGTCGGACCCGCTACCCTAGGTCGGGTCTTTAACATGCTGGGTGAGCCGATTGATAATGGTGGCGAAGTAGATGCTGATGAGCGATGGTCTATCCATCGTGATGCTCCACCGGTCTCTGAACTCTCAACAAAAACAGAACTTTTTGAAACGGGTATTAAGGTTATCGACCTGCTGACACCATTTGTTCGAGGTGGCAAGGCAGGGCTATTTGGAGGTGCCGGCCTCGGTAAAACCGTAATCTTGACTGAACTTATTGCGAGAATCGCAAGCGCTCATGGTGGCAATTCAGTGTTTGCGGGTGTTGGAGAACGGACACGAGAAGGAACCGACCTGTGGCTCGAAATGCAGGATGCCAAAATCGGTGATACCGGCAGAAGCGTCATTGAGCAGACATGCATGGTCTTTGGCCAGATGAATGAACCACCTGGCGCGAGGCTACGAGTTGCACTTTCTGCCCTTACAATGGCTGAGTATTTTCGTGACACGACTGGAACCGATACACTCCTTTTTGTGGACAATATTTTCCGATTTTCCCAAGCCGGCAGTGAAGTCAGTGCACTCCTTGGCCGAATGCCAAGTGCTGTGGGCTACCAGCCAACACTTGCGACTGAAATGGGTGCGTTACAGGAACGTATCACGTCAACAGAGAAGGGGGCTATCACTTCTGTTCAAGCGGTCTATGTTCCTGCTGATGATCCCACAGACCCCGCACCCGCAACGGCTTTTGGCAACCTTGATGCTTTTATCTATCTCGAACGATCAATTTCTGAAAAAGGCATTTATCCAGCTGTTGATCCACTGGCTAGCTCCAGCCGGATTCTCGATCCACAATACGTTGGAGAACGGCACTATAATGTCGCGCGGCGTGTCCAAACCACATTACAACGCTATCGAGAACTTCAGGACATTATCGCTATTCTTGGCGTGGATGAACTTTCTGAAGAAGATAAGCTTGTTGTTCATCGTGCTCGAAGAATGGAACGATTCCTATCACAGCCCTTCCTTGTAGCTGAGGTATTCACAGGAAAACCGGGCGAAATCACTAGCCTCGAGGATACAATCAGATCCTTCGAAGAAATCGCTGATGGCAAATGGGACCACCTTCCAGAGCCTGCATTCATGTATGTCGGCCCCATTGAACAGGCTGAAGAGCAGGCGAAGAAAATGGAACAAAACGCGTAGAACAAAAGCAAAATCCTGTAAAAAGTATCATGGCAACCACCACATCACAGAAACTTATTCGCTGCGTCATTGTCACCCCTGAACAAACAGTTCTCGACACAAAAGCTGCGGGAGTGTTGCTCCCACTTGATGATGGAAGCCGGGGTATTGCTGCAGGCCATGCACCTTTTATCGGACGTCTTGGAGCAGGTGAGGTGCACTTACATGGTGTCGCAGGCGGGACGGGTACTGAAACAACTATTCGCACATTTGTTGAAGGCGGATTCGTCGAGGTGGGCCATAACGAAATCACAGTCATTACTCAGGGTGCGACTGATTCCGGAGCAATTAAAGTCTCAGAAGCACAGGGCGAACTTGAGAATCTGCTGCAGCAAAAAGCGGTCGGTGACGACGAGATAGATGCCCTTCTCAAGTTGGAATCGGCTGCCCGCGCTCGACTCAGGGCCGCGAGACAAAAAAGAAAGTAGAACTGATTAAGCCTTCTGCAATACCGAAGCATTGCTTCGGTAGGCTTACTTCGGATTGCATTCGTTAGATTTGGTAGTCTGACTCAGGCAATGGCGTTTCTCCGCGCATCCGTAGCTTTGGCTTTTCTAGAACAACCGTGGTGTGTGGCTCAATAGACCGTGTGATCCACACATTACTTCCAATTACAGAATCATGTCCAACGACTGTTGCGCCTCCGAGGACTGTGGCATTGGCATAAATAACAACCCGATCACCTATAGTTGGATGGCGTTTTGCACCCCGCACCAACTGTCCTTCCGTGTCAGTCTGAAACGACACCGCTCCAAGCGTTACACCTTGATACAGCTTTACGTGATTACCTATTTCGCATGTTTCACCAACAACAACACCTGTGCCGTGGTCAATAAAAAAGTGGTCTCCAATCGTCGCACCAGGATGAAGGTCAATACCGGTACGAGAGTGAGCCCACTCAGCCATCATTCTTGGAATCAGAGGCACAGAAAGTCGTTGTAAGAGATGCGCAAGACGGTGGATAGTCACCGCCTCGAGCCCTGGATAACAAAAGATAATCTCGTCGAGCGTGCGGACAGCAGGATCACCGTCATATGCTGCCTTGACGTCAGTGGCAAGAATCCGCCTAAGGTCTGGAATCTGTTCAAGAAACTCTACCGCTTTCGCCTGGCCTAGTGCTTCAAAGTCAGCCTCGTCAACACACTCATGAACAGCGTCTGGGAGGGAAGCAGTACGTCGACCCGCGGCCGCCGCGACCTGTGTTGCTGCAAGACTATGACGCAAAGCGCGACCAATCTGTATCGTGAGCTTATCGTGTAATCCATCGATGAGATCACCAACATGATAGGTGACATTCCCGAAATGAAGATTCTCTCTTCGTCGATACCCCGGATAAAGAATTTCTTTCAAATCTTCACATACAGTGATGATCGATTCATAATTCGGCAGGGGGCAATGCCCAAGATAGTTCGTCGTAGGAACCTCTCGATAGGTGTCGACAATCCGTTGTGTCAGCTTCGGTAGTTGTTCTTTTAGCCGTAGATCGGTCGCCATGTTCTATGTCCAGCTGCGCAGTTGCTTGACCTTTATCAGTGCCCTTTCGAAACATTCGACCCACTCCTAGGTCAAAGTTGAATTGAACTTCTCGAACACATCACAACCGGGAAACAGGGCAAGGTCTGCGGGCAACTTGAGAGCTGCTATAGTGCTTCACCGGATGCTTCAATAGCTGCCGAAAGAGTAAGGCCGCCATCATAAAGCGCCCGCCCAACGATACACCCAGACACGCCAGTTACTGCGACTGCCCGCAGATCATCTGCGTCCGCAATACCCCCCGATGCCACTACCGGATGGGGGGATGCCTGCACCATTGCCTCGAGAGCCGGCAGGTTCGGACCTTGGAGCATGCCATCACGAGCGATATCCGTATAGACAATGGCGGCAAGTGGGAGCTCAGCTGATTGGGAAGCGACGTCCACAGCTTGCTGTGTACTTGTTTCAAGCCAACCTCGCGCTGCAAGCTTTCCTTCTCGGGCATCGAGACCAAGCACAAGAGTATTAGGGAATGCATACGCAAGCTCAGCGAACAAATCTGGCTGCTCAATGGCAACACTTCCCATAACAAGGCGTGAAACACCAGCCTCAAGATACGATTCTATTATCTCTCGAGACCGAATACCTCCTCCTACCTGGCAAGGCACGCCGGCCGCCGCTACCATCTGCCGGATCAAATCAGATTGAATAGCTGCTCCATCTTTTGCACCCTCAAGATCAACAATATGAAGACGGCGACTACCAGCTGATGTGAACTGCTTCACGGTCTCGACCGGATCTTCTCCAAAGACTGTTTCACGACCATAGTCGCCTTGCTGCAACCGTACACAACAGCCTCCACGGAGATCAATCGCTGGCCAAAGCTCCATTACGTCTTCCTTTATTGACAGATAATTAAACGTGTTCTATGAAATACTTTAGAAGTCGCATGCCAATTGACTGACTCTTTTCGGGGTGAAATTGCGTTGCCAACAAACGCCCTCGTGAAACCGCAGAACAGAAGTTCTTACCATAATCGGTTTCTGCTGCAACAATACTCGAATCTAAGGGCTGAACACAGTATGAATGCACAAAGTAAAAGAACTTGGGCCGCTGTGCATTCCCGCCAATAACCTGCGACACCTGACTTCCTTCACGCCATCTAACTTGATTCCAACCCATGTGCGGAACCTTCAGATTATTAGAACAATCGAACCGGGATACATCACCAGCAAACACTCCTAGCCCATCGTGACGACCTCCCTCCCACCCCGTTTCGAAGAGGAGTTGCAGCCCCATACAAATCCCAAGGAATGGACGATCAGAACCAATATGACATTGAATAGGCTCAACGAGTCCTCGTTCACGAAGTGCTGCCATTGCATCTGAGAAAGCACCCACGCCGGGAAGAACAAGCCTGTCGGAATCTGCCACGCGGTTTGGATCTGACGTTATTTCTGCAGTAACGCCATGCCTCTCAAAAGCTTTCTGAACACTTCGAAGATTGCCACTTCCGTAATCTATAATCCTAAGCATAAACGGAGTCTAAGCGGCAGCACGTCAAGAAAAAGGGGGGGGTGGCCTTTTTCCCCAAACGTGCTGGCGTTGCTCAAAAAATCCAGGATAAAAACAGAGCTCGAAGGTGCCTATTTCTTGATTCCATACGATGCTTATTGAGAACCCGGAACCGACGCCTGCTCTGGGTAAATGACGCATTCAACCCGACGATTTCGCTGCCTACCTGCGGCAGTTGCATTTGAGACGACCGGGTGATTGGCCCCATGCGCAACCAGGAACATCTGCCTGTCGCTCAAAGGTGTTCGTGTCGTCAGAAAATCAAAAACAGTAGAGGCCTGAGCAGTGGTCAGCTGATGCGCAGACTGCCACGACGATTCGGTCAGTGGATCAGTATCCAAGTGTCCTTCGATTCCAAGATAATGACGAGGGAAAACTTTTTCTAGCTCCGTTGCCAACTGAGTTAGCAATGAGGCACCTGCAGGCAAAAGGTTTGGCGTTCCGGATTCAAATAAACGTTCAGAAGGCACTTCAACACGAACCACACTTCCATCTAGGCGAACTTCAAGATTTTCAAGAGATAACTGACCCATTGCTGATCGCATCGCTGCGATAGCACTCGCAGCGGAAGCTGAGACTAATGGACTATTCATGTCTCCAGAATTTTCTGGACGACCAACCACTCGGCTTGCAGCAAGTTGAGTTGTTGTACTGGCCAACTGCTCTCGAACCGCTGAAAGTTCTTCCTGCATGATCTGATTTTCGGTCTGACTTCGAGTCAGAGCTGCTTCCAATTGAGCATTCCCCAAGGAACTATACGACGGTGTTGCCGGCAAGCTTGGCAACGTCTGGGGAAGAGTGTGCGCGGGTGCAGCAACGCCGGGTGGAGGCTCAAGACTAATCGTGGCTGGAGCTTGCTCGCGGCGCATCAGATTAGAACAGCCTAAAGAAGCGGCTGATACTGAAAGCACACAAGCAACAAGCACATGGGTTCTACACATAGTTACAAAACAATCATGAAAGGAAGCATGATCGTCTGGAGAATAGAGAAGGCACCCACCCCGAGCAAGGCCGTCAGCCTGTTGTTTTCTCGGAAAATTCAGACATTTTGGGCCAAATTCATGCAGATGATTTGAAATTAAACGGTGGAATGCATTTTTCCTCGCAGCCACCGCCATAGGAAAAGGGTCACCGCGGTAAGCACAACCACGAGGCCCAGAACGGTTCCAAGTTGCACGATATCATCAAACAGTGCTGAAGACCAAGCCCATACCGGCTGCCAGAGCAGAGTAACCAATACCGCCGCCAGACACAGGCTTGGACCGAATGGCAGTTCGCTTTCACGATGCATGACAAGCTGAAAAAGCCCATGAAGCAGACCAATGAACGTTGCCAAGAAAAAAATCACCACAGCTGGCTGCCACCCCAACCAAACACCCACCATTGCCATAAGGGTGACATCTCCCATACCCATTGCTTCACGACCAAGAGCAGCCGAGGCTCCTGCACGAGTAAACCACACAATGCCCGCTGAAACAGCGAGCCCAATCATTCCGCTCTCGATTGCTGCCAAACGTACTCCTCCAAGCCAATTCACAACAGAAAGAATGACTGTACCAAGAACAAGTACCACATATCGGGGCTCCCTTATGCATTGATTCACTTTTTGCACAACACACTTAGAACCTTTTTTAGGCTCTATCGTCCAGCGAGATGTACACACAACCCACCACAAAACGAACAAGGCAATAGTTGTAAGTAGGTGAAGTACCGATGAATCAATCGGTTTCGACAGATTGAGTGGTCCCCAAGCAACCAGAAAATCTGCAGCAAGGGTAGCCGCTGCGAAAGATCGTTCCGTTACGACAGGAACTGGGAGTAGTATCTCAGGAAAGATGGCCAAGGCAATGAGTCCACAGACAACACCAGGTGTTGTAATAACATCGGGTATTACTCGATAGCGAATATCAATCCAAGCTGCAGCAGCAAGAAACCAGAAAAAAATAAAATGTCCCCACGCCCGCGTGAACAGGGCGGAGGATGTTGAAGACGGGCCAGCCACATTGTGTGGCAACAGACCTTGGTAGATTACTTCCCACCACACAATTCCCATAGCCACGAGACAACAACCTACGACAGTCACATTGCGATAAAGAGGGACAGATTTTCCGATCTTTTGCTTTCCGAACTCTTGGACCTGACTGTCTTTCCTACCTTCGTCAGCCTCAAGTTCATCAAGGAGCCATCTCACAAAACGATGCAGTACAAATCCTGCAAGACCGCCTGTGAGACCTGCAGACACAAGAGCGACAAACGTATTGCCACTGTTCATGAATTGGCTCCTGCAGAGGAATCACCAGACCGTGACTCACTACCTTTCCATATAGCGAGCCAATCAATAATTTTCTCAACAATGACTCGAACCGATACTCCGTTTGTATCGATACGGAAGTGAGAGACCTCAGTGTAGTACGGCTCTCGATCGATCAATGCCTGATCAACTTCAGCGTACACGTCTTTTCCTTCAAGTGCTGGACGACGACTAGCCGTTGCTGGATCGGCCACAAGTCGTCGTCGAATTTCATCCGCTGGAGCAGCAAGCCAAACTACCGGCAGCCTAGAATCTTCAATCATTCTTCGATTTTCTTCTCGCAAAACAATTCCACCACCCGTTGACACAACGCCTTCTGAAATCTTAAGAAGTTCATGTAACACGCCCGTCTCTGCATCTCGAAAGGACGCTTCACCTTGAGCCTGAATAAAATCCCCAATGGAACATGAATACTTTTGCTCAAACACCTCATCTGCATCTAGGGCAGGACAATCGAAATGATTAGATAAAGCATGAGCGACAGTCGTTTTCCCAGAAGCTCGGTAACCCACAAGTATCAGACGAACCACGAACGTCTCCTCTTTGCATAAACCCAACGGTCATTCGACAATTCTTACAGAGGACGTTGCTTGCTTCAGTGCCGATCGCATTACACCCTCTGGTGGTTCTTGACCGTGCCATATCTTGAATTGCTCAGCGGCCTGACGAACAAACATCTCTACGCCTGTTACGACTTTACACCCAACGTCTTTTGCCTCTTTGACTAGCATTGTGTTTTCTGGGTTGTACACAGTATCAAAAACGACCATATATGGTCGCAAATGATTCGCATCAAATGGTGTTTCGTTTACTTTTGGATGCATTCCGATCGGTGTCGCATTCACAATGCAGTCGTATGGAAGTCGATGTCGTCCTGACCACTCGACTGCTTTCCCGTTCACTAACTCAGCTAATGTGTGCGACCGATCCACTGTACGGGAGGTGATCGTCACTTCAACACCCTGTTTTCTTAAGCCGAAGGCAATCGCTCGAGCAGCTCCGCCTGCTCCGAGAATAAGTGCTGTCTTGAGCCCAAGACGTCCACCGAAACCAACATCCTGTGCTGCAAGAGACGCCTGAATCGCTGCGACAGCCGCAGTAACATCCGTATTAAATACCTTCATTGCCCTCGTCTCACCATCAAAAGAGATGGTATTTGCAGCGCCAATCTCCTCTACCAAATCACCCTGTGACGATGCGAACCCAACTACACTTTCTTTATGGGGTATGGTCACACTCAACCCAGCAAGCGGCCAACGTTGTGAATTCTTTAATACATCTCCTAGATGACCTTTTGGAACAAGGAACGGAAGATAGACCGCGTCGATTCCAGCCGCTGCACAGGCAGCATTATGAACCACCGGACTGAGACTATGACCGACCGGATCTGCAACAACACCGTAAACCTTTGTGGAAGGTGTAATCGCATCATATCGATACATTTCACACAGCTGCCTCCAAGGAATTTGTCCTGGTGCAAGAATTTTTTCAGGGTTAAATGGTGCAAATGTAAACGCTGCACCGAATTGACCCGCAAGCACTCGGCTTGGTGTTCCAATTTCACCCATACAAAGCCCAACCATAGGAATGGAACTTGACCGCACCAACTCGAGCATACGGAGGTTGTCATTTGGATGATTTGCAAGCGTTGCAATTTTGACAACATCCGCATCCAGGTCAGTTAAATAGGAATGGAGACTCTGAAGATCATCAGGAGTTCTTCTGAAGTCATGGAAACTGATAATGCGACGTGTTGAACCAAACCGAGGTATCGATTCTGCGATATCGTCTTCAAGATCGACGTAGTCAACTCCTTCCGCAATCGCTGTCCGAAGCACTGTTAGCCGCTCTTCTTCCGTTCGCTCCCAATGACCTCCATCCTGCTTGCGGCGACATGTTGCAATCACAGGACAAGTACGTTCAGCCAAAAGGCGTTTAACCTGTACCTTGCGTTGAAGACAATCCAACCGTAATTCGACAAGGTCTACACCCTGTTGGCCAAGATGTCGTAATTCTGACAGAAGATATCGATGACGACCTCTAGCTAGGCTGACACAAATCATACGAACTCAACTTTTACTTGATTTAAGGAAAAAATTTGTTTTCAGTATATGGCGACGCTGTTTCCTACTCTCAGCGAGGAGCAATTCTTTCTCTTCTCACGTCCGTCGAAATTGTTTATCGAGTTCTCGCCTCGACAGCACTAGTGACGTGGGCCGACCGTGAGGGCAATGACGGGTTCCGGGATATCGATGCCGATCTGCCACAAGTGTATCGATTTCTGACTGAGAAAGCGGGTCTCCTGCTTTAATAGCCGCACGGCACGAAAGACTATGGAGCACCTCATCAACTACAGCCCTATGATCGCCGCCATTCGCATCTAATGCAGCAAGACGGTCAATGACCTCTCGGATAATATCTGCCGCTGAAGTCCTCCCGACTAATGCTGGCTTCCCTCGTACAACAACAGTGTTTCCACCAAATGACTCGACTTTCACGCCAGCTTTTGACAGGACGTCAAGATGACTTATGACGGCCTCAAATTCTGACGACGTCAGCTCAACGTGCTCCGGAATTAACAACGGCTGAACCTCAACAGCACCATTCGACATCCGTTCACGGAGTTGCTCATAGAGCACCCTCTCGTGTAAGGCATGCTGATCGATTACCTCGATGCCATCCTGCGTTTCCACAATAAGATAGCGGTGATGTAGTTGAAATGCTCGCTCCTCAGGAACGATCCCATCGTCAGCACCCGGCAAGTCTTCCTGTCTGACGACACTATCGTTCTCTCTTTTGAAAAAATCTGTCCTTGATAAATCAAGATCGCGTTCTAGTTTTTCATGATCATGAAAGGCAATGTCCTGTGGACTATCCCTATCGATTTTGTGCCTCCCAGATGCCGACTGCTGTCGCTCCCAAATAGTCTCAGCCGCAGCTAAGCCTTGTGCTGATGACGAGCTGCCATGTGGTGGGTCGAAAGAGGTCGGTGTAGTGATCCCGGCCAGAGCACTTCGTACGGCAAGGAGAACGAGCCTGTGGAGACGACCAGGATCACGAAAACGTACCTCTGTTTTTGCTGGATGGACATTTACATCAACATGCGTAAGAGGGACGTGCAGTTGCAAGAACACAATCGGCTGTCGCCCCGAAAGAAGACGGCCACGATAACCCTCCTGAACTGCGTGCAGGATCGAGCGATCACGAAATGGCCTGCCGCTGATAAAGAAATGCTGAAAACGTCCGCTCGCCATATCGTCTTCCGGTCGCCCAAGAAGAGCCACCACCGATATATCATCGTCCACTTCCTCTGCATCAAGCAGCCGATCAGCAAGCTGGCTGCCATAAAGATCAGCAATCCTTTGCCTCCAATTATCTACCGCAGGCAGCTCATGCACTCGCCTCCGATTATGTGTGAGTGAGAATCCAATATTGGGATGAGCAAGAGCCGTTTTTACAAAAGCCTCTGATGCATGAGACCACTCTGTGGCTGGTGTTTTGAGAAATGCTCGCCTCGCTGGAATCTTCGAAAATAGCTGGTGCACCTCGACTGCTGTCCCACGCGCGCAACCCTCCGGCACAACTCCTCGATTCAGCCCACCATCAACCTCAAGACAGTTGCCGGTACCTGCCGCTGTTCTTGTTCGTATCACAACGCGAGACACCTCAGCGATCGATGCCAGTGCTTCACCTCGGAAGCCAAGTGTTTTGATATCTTCAAGATCATCCGCAGAATGAAGTTTACTGGTCGCGTGTGGCGAAACAGCAAGAGGCAAATCCTCAGCCTCTATTCCACAGCCATCATCAACAATTCGTATTAAAGCAATCCCGCCTTGTTCAAGTTCCGCATCAACACGAGTAGAGCCCGAATCTAGTGCATTCTCGAGAAGCTCTTTTACCACGCTTGCTGGCCGTTCAACCACCTCACCAGCCGCAATACGATTGATGACAGAAACGGGCAGTGTTTGAATTTTCCCCATGCTTTTACTTCCTGCTCACTTCTTCAGATTTTCGATCAAAATATAATTGATAGGTGAATACAGAACTGAACTATACAAGTTCTCGAACGACCTTCTAGTGAAGCTTGTACTCTTTGATCTTCCGATAAAGTGTTCGCTCGCCAATACCAAGCATTTCGGCGGTCTGTTCGCGGTTTCCTCCAGCCATCTTGAGCGTCTCTCCAATAAATATTTTTTCGATCTCCCCAAGAGGCCGCCCAACAAGGGATGCGATACCAACATTCTCCTCGACGTTATCTTGAATAACTGAGTATGCACGCTCGGTCTCTGGCTCCAGCTCAGCTGGCAGATCATCAACATCGAGTGTCTCATCGCAGTCTACGACGACCATACTCTCAATTACATTTCGAAGTTGACGCACATTCCCAGGCCAGGAAAACGCCAGAAGCTTCACTCGTGCCGCACGTGACATACCCTTGATGGGCTTTTGATGCCGCCGTGCAAATTGCTTCATAAAATGTTCAATAAGCAGCGGAATATCTGCGGACCTTTCCTGCAGACTTGGGATCAAAATTGTGACTACTTTCAGCCGGTGATAAAGGTCACTACGAAAACCACCATCTTCAACTGCATCCTCAAGATTCCGATTTGTTGCAGAAAGAATTCGAACATTGACTCGAACAGGTTGATTCGAACCAACCCTTGTAATCTCTCCTGACTCGAGGACTCGAAGCAGTTTGATTTGGGTCGCCATAGGCATGTCGCCAACCTCATCAAGAAAGAGTGTACCGCCATCAGCGTATTCAAACTTCCCGACCCTGTCTGACGAGGCGTCAGTAAATGCTCCTTTGATATGGCCGAAGAGTTCACTTTCAAGAATATTCTCACTTAGTGCAGCGCAATTGAGTGCAACGAAAGGCTTTTTTTTTCGTGGGCTGTTCTGATGAATTGCCTGTGCAACAAGTTCCTTTCCGGTGCCAGTTGCTCCCTGAATCAGAACAGTTGCATCCGTTGGTGCAATTCGTTTCAGTCGCTCAATGACACCTCGCATCTGAGTGCTAGAACCTACAACGCCTTCAAAGCCAAACCGTTCATCGAGACGACGATTAAGCTCGAGATTCTGAAGCCGTAGTCGAACTCCGGCAGATGCTTTCTCAACAGCTACCCTTAACTGAGCAAGCTCGAGTGGCTTTTGCAGGTAGGTAAAGGCACCTTGCTGCATTGCCTCAACTGCTGATGGCACGGTTCCATGCCCTGTCACGACAATGACCTCTGTCTCGGCAGATGATGCTTTCGCAACTTTAAGAATTTCCAGCCCACCAATGTCGTTCATCATGAGGTCAGTAACAACAACATCGAACGACTCATTACGGATCTGTTGGGCACCTTCATTACCACCCCCAGCGACAATCACTTTGTAGCCAAGCCGCTCAAGCCCCTCACCCATCGTACGGGCGTGCACAATATCATTGTCCACTACAAGAACACGAACGGATCTGGAAATTCCATCAACACTTTTCGACGGAGAACTAGTTTCTGTCGGGCTTGTCGGCATTATGCACCAAAGACTATTTCAGGAACGGAAACACTATTCACGATTTCTTATCAGCTGATTCTGTTGGCAAACGTGGAGGGGCGGGCAACCAGATTGCCAACTTGGTCCCGCGATCAGGAGCGCTTTCTATGTCAATTGAACCGCCATGGGCCTCAATGATTTTTCGGGCAGTAGGAAGCCCAAGCCCCGAGCCCCCTTGTTTCGTTGAGTAGAAGGCCTCGAACACTCGAGCTAGTGTTTCTGATCTCATACCAGGGCCAGTATCAATCAATTCGATCAGTACACCGAGACCTGCAGCACGCGTCCTGACCATCAACTGCCCACCGTCTTGCATTGCCTGCGTCGCGTTGATTAAGAGATTGAGAATCGCTGATCGAAACGTCTCTCGATCAATTCGTACTGCTGGCAATTCTGGATCAAGATAGCGGACAAGCTCAACACCAGCATCGTCAGTTCTCGGCTGGAAGAAATCCAGCAACTGCTCAAGTTCAACATTGAGATTCCCTGGCTCCGGATCGATGCCTTCCTGTCGAGAAAAATCAAGGAAGTCATCAAGAAGCTTCTGCAAACGATCACATTCTTGGCAAACCAGATCGATCTTTGCCTTGGCCCGTCGGGCAGTTTGATTTGCTGCGGAGTCATCGCCGAGTGAGCCAACATCTTCACCCAGCAATTCCATATTTAATCGAATGCTGGATAAAGGATTTCGGATTTCGTGAGCGAGTTCGCTAACCAGTTTAACCAACTCTGCGTACGTACCGGCTTCTCCTGGAAGTTGATCGTTGAGCAGTGCTGATTGTCCCATAATCACAGCGCCCGAAATATACCGGACTCTTCGGAATGCATCCTCACCCGCAGGGCCATCATCGAGACAACCCTGCGGAGAGGAACAACATAGACCCTCTTATTCAGTTGCTGGTTCCGCCTCAGCGGTAGCTTCTTCCATGGCCGCTCGCCGACTCAATTTTACGCGATCTTGCTCGTCGACGGCAATAACTTTAACTCGCATCGTGTCACCGACGCGACACACATCACCAACATTTCCGACGTACTCCGTCGAAAGTTCGCTGATGTGGCACAGCCCATCTTTTCCAGGAACAAGTTCTACGAACGCACCAAAGTCTTTCACGCTGGTTACGCGGCCCTCATAGATTCGACCAATCTGAATCGAAGCCGTAAGGGCTTCGATTTTTGCCAAAGCCGATGTTGCACTTTCGGCATCATGACTTGCAACAGTGACTGTTCCGTCATCATCGACTTCAACATTGGCACCAGTCGTTTCCTGAATGGAGCGAATAGTTTTCCCTCCCGGACCAATAAGTAAACCAATCTTTTCAGGATCAATATGCGTGCGCAACAAACGCGGTGCCCATCCAGAGATCTCTTCACGAGGCCTTCGAACTGCCGAGAGCATTGACCGAAGAATTTCGAGCCGAGCCTCTCGAGACTGCTCGAGTGTCGCCTTGATAATAGCAGCGGAGATCCCGTTTATCTTCAAGTCGAGCTGAATCCCGGTGATACCATTTTGCGAACCGGCAATCTTGAAGTCCATGTCGCCAAAGTGATCCTCATCACCAATGATATCCGTAAGGAGCGTCCATTTGTCTTCTGACTCCTTCACAAGACCCACCGAAATACCGGCCACAGGGTTCGTAATCGGTACACCAGCAGCCATTAAGCCAAGAGTGGCACCACAAACCGATGCCATCGAACTGGAACCATTAGACTCTAATATGTCCGAAATCACACGAATCGTATAGGGAAAAACATCAGGATCAGGCAGAATCGGCTTGACACTTCGTTCGGCAAGCGCACCATGGCCTATCTCTCGACGACCTGGGCCTCGAATCGGTCGAACCTCACCGACTGAAAAAGAAGGGAAGTAATAGTCAAGCATGAACTTCTTTGAGTATTCCTCAAACAAGCCATCTACGCGCTGTTCGTCCTTGCCGGTTCCAAGCGTAACAGTAACGAGAGCCTGAGTTTCGCCTCTCTGAAAAAGAGCTGATCCATGAACACGAGGCAACAGATCAACTTCACAATCGATGGCCCGAAGTGACTTGGAATCCCTACCATCTGGTCGGGTCCCACCAAGAATCAATTCTCGAATTGCTTCTTCTTCAAGACCGTGCCATACGTGTGAAAAATCACCTTCATTAACACCATCGTCACTGCCCGCAGCATCTGCAGGGCACATTTCTTCTTTTGCTCGTTCCTTTAGAGCTTTCACAGCCTCCCCTCGTTCAAGCTTGCCTGTGATTCCTGCTGCCTTCAAGAGTTCAGCATAATAGGCAGACTTCATACGATTCTTAAGAGGAGCGTAGTCGGGCAACTCGCATTCTTTCTTTGGCTTTCCACCCTTCGCGACCAGTTCGTCTTGCATTTCACAGATTGTGATAATGACACGATGAGCTTCGTCCAGAGCCTCAAGCATGCGTTCCTCGGGCATCTCACGGGCAAAACCTTCGATCATGAGAATAGCCGTCTTACTACCTGAGACAATAAGATCCAAATCGCTCTCTTCAAGTTGGTCTTGCGTCGGAAACGGGACAAATTCCCCGTTGACCTGAGCAAGCCGCACGCTACCGAGGGGACCTTCGAAAGGAAGAGGAGAGATACAAAGTGCAGCAGATGCACCAATCATGGCCAGAATATCAGGATCGTTTTGGCGATCACTTGAGAGGGTCTGCGCCTGAACTTGAACCTCGTCGTGGAACCCTTCGGGGAACAACGGCCGAATCGGCCGGTCAATAAGACGACTTGTGAGTGTTTCTTTCATCGTTGGCCGACCTTCTCGCTTGAGAAAGCCGCCTGGGAACTTTCCTGCCGCTGCAGTTCGTTCCCGGTAATCACAGGTTAATGGAAAGAAATCGATTCCTGCGCGGGGCGATCCTGTTGCTGCAGCAACCAATACTGTTGTTTCCCCATAGGACACCAATACGCTACCGGCGGCTTGTTTTGCCAGCAGACCAGTTTCGAGACTTAATACCTCTTGTCCAACTTGTCGTTCAACACGATGCTTCACTTTTACTAATTCCTTCCTTCTTCTTCATTCAGTACTCTCACAATCCCGAGAATCAGTTTTCTACTGATAGTGACGGAATCTGTTCAAAATATTTCACTTAATTTCTTAAATTTTATTGCACTCAAATTATGCACACTACAGCTGCGACCCACCGTCTGAAAGATGCGAGAGTCGTACTTCTATCGCAACAGAAATAGAGAGAACCAAGCCCAATGATCAACGAAAGAAGTTGATCTCTTTTCATTCCACCCGGACAACTCAGCCGAAGCTGGCAGCCAGGGCGAACCGCTTAAGACTATTTCCGAATACCGAGACTTCGAATGATGTCGAGGTATCGCTGTGGAGCGACACGCTTGAGGTAATCAAGTAGCCGTCTGCGTCGACTAACCATCAGTAAAAGGCCTCGACGGCTTGCAAAGTCCTTCGAATGCTTTTTAAAGTGCTCAGTCAAATGAGTGATTCGAGCAGTGAGCAGTGCAATCTGCACCTCTGCAGAACCTGTATCTTCCTGCCCACGACGATGGGCACCTATAAGTTCTTGCTTGCGGTCCTTAGTCAGCGTCATCTTCGTTATTCGCCCTCCGTGGGCGATCAGTAGGTTGTTTTCTCTAAAACTGTTTCTCGAACGAGTCTACCTTTCGGCAGTAAAAATGCAACTCGAGCTCAGGAGCCGGCACCAGACCGGCAGCTAGGCACTTTTGACAGCAGGCTTATCACTTTTTGAAGAAGCAGTTTGCCCCACGCCACGAGGCGTGTGAACGACATTCCATACAAGTCCTAGTCGTTCCATTGCAAGAATCACCCAGTACGTCATATCGAGTTCCCACCATTTGTGGCCGTGCGCAGCCATTCGCTGGAATGCGTGATGATTGTTGTGCCATCCCTCCCCAAAGGCAAGAAGACCAACCCACCAGAGGTTTCGAGAGTCATCTGTGGTTTCGTAGTTTCTATAGCCCCAGATATGCGTGGCCGAATTCACAAACCATGTCACATGAAACACGTAGACCATTCGAACAGCAAGCCCCCAGAGCAACCATGAAACTCCGGTCTCAGGACCGTAGATTGCCCAACCAGCTGCAAGCAACCCACCGCCGATCACAAAATGCCAGAGCAAAAACGTTTTATGAAAAAATAGAACACCGGAATCTTTGGCCAAATCAGGCGCCCAACGCTTCACGTGAGCATCTATCTCGGCAGTTGTATGCAAAGGGAAAAGCCACAGCATGTGGCTCCAGAGGCCTCCATCACGAGGACTGTGAGGGTCACCCTCTTGATCACTGAATGCGTGATGTTTCCGGTGATTTGCTACCCACACAATAGCGGATCCCTCACCAGAAATTCCACCTACGAAGGCAAAGAACCATCGCACTGGCTTTGAGGTAACGAAACTTCCGTGAGTAAGCAAACGATGATAGCCAAGGGTCACACCAAGGCACCCAGTCACCCAACACAGAACAAGACAAATTGCGAGACCAGACCAAGAAAAGTAGAACGGAGCCGCTAAGGCAGCTACATGCATCCCAGCTATCCAGATGAGTGTTGGCCAATCAATTCCATTTTTTCCTGCTTCTCTTCCATCTGATCGTGGCTCATGAGGTGCCTCTTGTGCATTCGCATCTGTCGTTAACTGTTTCGCATCAGGACCATGAATCGCGGCGCGACCGAACTGACACGATTCGTCGTCGAGAAGACTGGTTGATCCGGATGCCTGATCAGACGAAGAAGATGGCGAAAGGGTACTCGGGGTCATAGGACTTCCTACTTGTCGGTGGTGCTAACTGCCCGTAATGGACCATACTAGATGCTTATAGTCTTACCAAATGCATGAATCCGGCTATCTCGCTTGGTCGAAGACCCGTTGGAGAAATGTCAAAACTGGGTCAAAATATCCTTTTCATACTTTTCCAATACGTTTTTGTAACACATGTCAGCGAATGGTCCTGGTCTTCGGCAGAACAGAGAGGAGCCAAGCGGTGACGTCGGTCCCCGGAACGGCCGGGGGGGTTGTGCCCGATAGAAGCCATGCAAGACGATCGAGTGTTGCGGTTCCAGTCGGCTCAAGAATAACGGGCAATCCCTGAGACTCCAGCAGACACCCAGATCGACCAGGTAGCGCACGCAATCGCAGGCCTCCTGAATCGATCACCAGACCGAAGCCGAGACGCTGAAATGATCGTACTTGGCTACCGCTGAGTTGATGATAGGCGTCTTCGACCCGGCATCCCATTAGCGTGACAAGACGATCTATCCAGACCTGTTCAACCTCACCTCGATCGGCAACACACACGCAGTCACACAACTCCATACGATTTTGCGACCACACAAACCTGTTGAGTGTTATTTCTCCATCACCCTGTAAACGCGAAGGCAATAATGATGTCATTGCAGCTAAGTCAATTTGCTTGAGTCTTCCGACACATTCTGCAGTCCAGTCGTCATCTTTATTTAATATGTGAACCTGACCCGTGAATGTGGCTTTTTCTCCAAACTGCCATTGCGAAGAACCACATTCACTCAGCACGGCATTAATAAAAGGGACCGGAATAGGACCAGATGCATTCACTTCAACTTCGTTAACATCACCTTTTGGATGTTCACCACTTTCATTAAGATTCGATGTACGTACGATCCGTATTTCATCTTGGGTACTATCTCTGTTAAAAAATCGAATCGCACGTCCCGATCCAGCAGATACACACTCAACACGAAGTGGCCACACGTCCTTATCTTCAGCAGAATCGGAACTCTGCCAGGAAAAACTGTTGACATCTATCACATAATTTTTATTGAACTGAACTGGCTCAGACAGCCATCGGCTCACCAGGCCAACGACACATACGGCTGTTTCCTCGCTTGGAACAAAGTCGTCCACTGCGACCCGCACTTCATTTCCAGAAGTTACGACAGATACGCCGGAAAACGACTGCCCAGCAACTGTTACGTCTGTGAGTGTCAAGCATCCCGGCTGAGGGTACGTCATGCTCTCAATGGAAACACGCATGCCAAGTAGCCTCGAAGCCTTGTCGGCAATATGCTCTCGATGCACTTCTGATTGACGAACTCCAGCCCAATAGGAAAGACATAGCGTAGGAACAACACACAACAGAATGAATGCTGACCTGACTCGCCAGAGTTTCACGG
The DNA here is from genome assembly GCA_965662325.1 of uncultured Pirellulales bacterium. GTDB lineage: Bacteria > Planctomycetota > Planctomycetia > Pirellulales > UBA1268 > UBA1268. Next base: position 21,000 of record CBFIHW010000019.1, read on the forward strand.
TTGACTGTTCAACGAACATCCTTGTTCACTTTCCGGCTTATTTGTCGGAGTCAAAAATCTATCGACTCGCCACGAGTTGCTGATAAAGCTTCCAGCGGGCTTGCATTTCTTCAATGCTGTCGCCCCCGAACTTGTCAACGAGTGCTGCTGCCATCGAGAACGCCACAACGTTTTCAACAATGACACTACAGGCACTGACCGCACATACATCACTTCGTTCATATGCTGCAGACTCAGGCTGTTTTGTCCTAAGATTTACAGAATCAAGAGGCTTGCGGAGTGTACTAATCGGTTTCATCGCTGCGCGAATGACAAGAGGCTGCCCATTGGTGATCCCTGCCTCAAGGCCTCCAGCATTATTCGTAGGACGAACAAAACCAAGCGACGATTCATCCCGTGCGCTCTCGTCATAGTGAATCGGGTCGTGCACCTCCGAGCCTGGCCGTCTTGCTGTTTCAAAGCCCATGCCAATCTCAACACCTTTTATAGCTTGTACAGCCATGACAGCTTGCGCTAATTGACCGTCGAGTTTACGGTCCCACTGGGCATGAGTACCCAGACCGATTGGCAGACCGTCTACGCGAACTTCAACAATTCCTCCGAGCGTATCACCTTCTTTTCCAACGCGGTCAATAAGATCTTTAACGTGAACATCTTGCTGTGGATGAAGTGAATAAATCTCACTGGAATTCCGAATTTTTCGTAACTCAGGAAGAGTGCCTTCTCGGCCACCAAGAACAACACCGCCCAGCTCAGTCACCCAGCCTGCTACCTCGATACCAAACAATGAAAGTAACTGCCGTGCAAGCGCACCCGCCGCGACACGAGCTGCTGTTTCCCGAGCACTTGCTCGCTCAAGTACAGGCCGCACGCCTCCGAGGTGCTTTATCGCGCCGGGCAAGTCAGCATGTCCAGGTCGCGGCCGTTCGATATCATCCATTTGCTCAATTTTAGCATCACGATTAATCACCTGGAGCGTGAGCGGACTGCCAAGAGTCTTGCCTCTCCAAAGGCCCGATAAAAAAGTAACTGTATCTGTTTCTATTCGCTGTCGTCCACCGCGACCATACCCTCCCTGCCGTCGTTGCAACTCACTATCAATACTATCCGTGTCAACAGTTAGTCCCGCCGGAAAACCGTCTACCAAAGCAGTCAGGGCCGGCCCATGGGATTCACCAGCAGTCCAATATCGAAGCATGAGGCAATCTGTCGTCTGAAGGTATGAAAAATACGTGTTCTAAAAAAAGCGAATCCGAAGAATAAACGAAACCGAATCAGACTCAACCGAAACCTGTTTCTTTACCCATAGTCTAATCACCAGGTCGCTTTGACCATAGAGCGACATTCAGCCTCTAACAAGGCAGACTTCCCGTGAGTCTTTGGCACACATCAAGATATTTTTTCCTCGTACCATCCACAATTTTCGGTGGCAGAGGAGGGGGGGTGCTTCTTCGGTCCCAGTCAGAGGATGCCAGCCAATCGCGTACGAATTGCTTATCAAAAGATTCGGGAACCTCGCCTTTACATGCTAATTCAGCTGGCCAAAAGCGAGAACTGTCTGGTGTAAGTACTTCGTCAACCAACATCAATTGTCCATCACTATCATGCCCCCACTCGAATTTTGTATCAGCGAGAACAACTCCCTGTTCAACTGCTAACTTTGTAGCCGCCTCATACACAGCAATACTTTTTTCACGGAGTTCCGAAGCAAGTGATTGCCCCAACGATTCGGCCATTGCGTCAAAAGAAATATTTTCATCATGCCCCTCAGTTGCTTTGGTAGCAGGAGTAAAAATAGAACGGGGTAGGCGGTCACCTGGTCGTAACTTGGGTGGAAGCGAAACACCGCAGACCGTACCGGTTCTTTCATACTCAAGAAGGCCTGAGCCCGCGAGCCATCCGCGCACCACACATTCAAAAGGAATTACGTTGGCTGTCTTTACAAGCATGGAACGCCCTCGGAGCAACTCTAAATCAACAGTCGAAGGCAGCCCCATCTCGTCAACATTTGTGGTAACGAGATGGTGTGAAAAGGGTGGAGATTGCTCTGACAACCAATCAAACCAAAATTTTGAAACAGCTGTCAGCACCTTTCCCTTACCCGGTATCGGCGTTGGTAGAACCCAGTCAAAAGCACTGACTCGGTCTGTACTCACAATAAGCATGTGCGGTTCGTTGGATACATCCAGTCGGTAACAATCTCGAACTTTGCCACGAATAGGTTCCCCAATAGGTAAATTAGTTTTTATGACGGTGGACGGGTTTGACGATGTCATAGCAATTTGCTCGTGTATTGGGAACGGTGTATGAGACGCTGTGACGATACCAAAACAGGAACAGGAAACGCCAAGGATACCCGGGAACACGAGGTAGAACTTAACAAAAGTCCCGTGACATTCTTGGTAAATCAACGAGCGATAATTCATTCGCATCATCTTCACTCCAGGCTACCAGCCGTCTTGCCAAAAGATGCACAACATTCCCACGTCTCTGAATTCGACCTTTGACCATTACGACCGGCATACGTCTATCTTTCGGATCACATGCCTGCCAGACAGCTTTCGGGACAACCACATTGACACTGTCTGTTTCATCTTCGAGTGTCAAAAAAATTATGCCTTTCGCTGTCGCTGGACGCTGACGCGACAACACAATACCCACAACAACGACCCTGCTACCTTCTGGACGAGAACAGGCACCTGCAGCGGTCACGACTCCATGCTGCATAAGATGCGAACGAATAAACTGTAGAGGATGAGCATTGAGAGACAGCCCCGATGCACAATAGTCCGACAGCACTTCTTCAAGAGGTGACATCGTTGGCAAACATGCCTTCTCATCAAAACTACTTTCTGTCTCATTGAAACCATTACCAGCTAACCCTTCAAACAGCGGCATACTCCCTGGTTCCGGCTTGCGCTCCATTGAACTCCATACTGCCTGTCTTCGACTTCCAGACATGCTCTTTAAAGCCCCAGCACGAGCCAATGAAAGGAGCTGGCTCTGTGTTACATGACACCGATTCATGAGATCATGAATACTCATAAATCGACCTGAATTTCTAGCCTCTTCAATCCGACGACCGCATGTCTGGCCAAGCCCATGGACCTGCTCAAGACCAAGTCGAAGAGCAGGCCTTGGGGATTCTGGTAACTTCTCAAGGCCTGCATGCCATCTGCTATTCTGAACGCAAACCGGCAACACAGTCACACCATGCCTTTGAGCATCACGAACAAGCTGGGCGGGAGCATAAAAACCCATTGGCTGACTGCCTAACAGCGCAGCCGTAAATGCCGCCGGATAATGAAACTTGAGCCAGGCAGAGACATACACCAACAATGCAAAGCTGGCAGCGTGTGACTCTGGAAATCCATATTCACCAAAGCCTTTCAACTGCTGGAAGACCTGTTCCGCAAAAGTCGACGAAAGCCCTCGCGACACCATTCCATCTACTAGCCGTTGATGAAATTCCTGAATCACCCCGGTTCGGCGCCATGCACCCATTGCTCGTCGCAATTGATCAGCCTCGCCGGGAGTAAATCCTGCAGCTACTACTGCAAGCCGCATTGCCTGCTCTTGAAACAAAGGTATGCCAAGTGTTTTTTCAAGTACCTCTCGAATTGCTTGATTTGGATAACAAACAGTTTCTTTTCCTTGACGTCGCCGAAGATATGGGTGCACCATATCTCCCTGTATCGGCCCCGGACGAACAATAGCCACTTCTATAACCAAGTCATAAAAACATGCCGGCTTTAGACGCGGCAACATACTTCGCTGTGCGCGACTCTCAATCTGAAACACACCTACTGTATCTGCCTTAGAAATCATTTCGTAAACACGCGAATCTTCAGCGGGCACTGTCGCCAATGTGAGACACGGGCCGCCGCTTTGCTCCACAAGATCAAATGCACGATGAATGGCCGAGAGCATTCCTAACGCAAGACAGTCAACTTTCAGTATTCCGATTTCATCAAGATCATTTTTATCCCATTGAATAACCGTACGACCATCCATACTGGCCGGCTGGATCGGCACCAGTTCACAGAGATCTCCTCGAGTTATCACCATGCCACCCACGTGCTGTCCAAGATGACGTGGAAAACTGATCAATTGATTTACAAGCGCGACAAGTCGTTGCCCTTGTTCACTACCTGGATCGATACCCGACTGAGCTAATCTTTCAGGCAACTGCTCTGCACGATCACCAACATCAAGAATTCGTGCTAACTGATTGATTCGATCAAGTGAGAAACCAAGTACTTTTGCCAAATCCCGAACGGCCGATCGCAAGCGGTAACAGATTACTTCAGCAGTCATTGCCGAACGCATACGACCATAGGTTCTATAAATATATTGCAACACCTCTTCCCGTCGGTGATGCTCAAAGTCAACGTCAATGTCAGGTGCTTCTTGTCGCTCACGACTCACAAACCGTTCAAAAAGCACATTTGTCCGAGCCGGATCAACTGATGTAATACCGAGGCAATAACAAATAGCTGAATTCGCTGCAGATCCTCGCCCCTGACAAAGGATACCGCGACGGCGAGCGAACCGAACCAGATCAAATACGGTAAGAAAATATGCCTCATAGCCAAGCTCATGAACAAGCGAGAGCTCATGCTTCAAAAGGCTAGCTACTTTCTCAGGAACTCTCTTGTCATAACGCTTCCGAGCCCCCTTCCAGGCCAAGTTGCTCAAGTAATCCTTGGGCGTCCAACCAGATGGCACAACCGCATGGGGATACTCATACGAAATATCATCGAGTGAAAATGTACAACGGCTGGCAATTTCAAGCGTGCGGTCTACCGCACCTGGCAGGATGGAAAAACGTTTAACAACATGTTTCGTGTCCTGCAGATGACGCTCACCGTTCGACAGCAATTTCTCCTGAATTGATTCGACTGTCCTGCCATACCGAACTGCAGCAAGGGCATCGTGCAGTGGCTGGCGATCACGACCGTGATAGCGAACATCTCCGGCTGCCACTAAAGGTATATGAGTTTGATAAGAAAGCCTTGCGTAATTTTCCAGACGCTCCTGATCATCTCCTTCCATTGCAACTTCGGCTAACCCATAGAGTTGGTTACCAAGCCTGTCCTGCCATGCACGAATAGAAACAACTGCTGATTCGATAGACCCACGTAGTTGAGATAACGGAAGACCAGCGAGCAAACCATCCGCATGAGCAGCTACCTCATCAGCAGTCAAAAGACATCGGAGATCGTGATCTCGTACTTCACATTCTTCAATTCCTCTAGATTTCTTCGAACACCCCTGTCTCAAAAGCCCTGATGTCAACAAACGACACAGATTTTCATACCCCTTCTTATTTGTTACCCATAGAACAAGTGGTGCAGCGTCTAGTGGCTCTACAACAGCGCCTATTATCAGGTGAATACCTGCTTCTTTTGCTGCGGCATGGGCTCGTACGACTCCAGACAGACTTGCTCGGTCAGTTATGGCAAGTGCCGCATACCCTAGAGAAGCTGCTTGCGATACTAATTCCTCTGGATGTGAACCTCCCTGTAAAAATGAAAAATTTGTTGTGCAGTGAAGTTCTGCATAGCGGTTACAACAACCCTGCATTTCATGACCTCTATCACTCAATCAACAACCTGTATGGTTCAGCCCTCAAAGCGACTTATTCGTGTCATCCATATGTTCCGTGAAGAAACCAGGATCCTCTTCGGAGACCACGAAACATCCAGAAACGACCTCCACGATCAGTTTCAAAGATGTAATAGTCTCGACGCACTGTTGGACCTCGCCACCAGGCCGTTTCAATTCGCTCTGGCCCGCGAGACCGTGCCACTACATGGAACTGTCCTCTCCAACGGAAACGCGCAGGGAGCCCGTTCGCACTTAACGAGGGAACGTCGAGCAAACGTGGGCTGGAAAGCAGAAAAGTTGGGCGACTAGGCCCTAAAACAGGCTTTGAAAAGCGGGGCTTGCTTGATCCAAGCAGATGGCCTGAACGACGCGACTTCGAAAGGCCTATTGCACCAACTACTGGTGCTGCGATCCAAGATGCTTCTGGCTGTATATCAGCGAGTAACCGTGGCTCAACAACTGCACCACTCCCCAAGCGACTGGCCAAGCGATTCAGAAGTATCTCAAACCGTGATGCATCTGATTGCGTTGGCCCACAAAAAAGATTCTGCTGCCGATAGGGTAACGCTCCTACCGACATGATTTCTATTGATACATCAACAATTTCTCTTGGAAGCCGCGTCCTCCCAAATCGTAACATTACAAGATCAACGAGATGCCCTACTTGTACCGTTGGCTTGTAAAGACCAACCTCAATGACTGTTAGACCATCATTTGCATCAAACCTTACTTGCAGACTGCTTACTCCACGATTTGTATTCACTAGTGGACGAAGACATCGACGAACCAGCTTTTCAATCAATGTACGAAAATATGTAGAGTCTATATCACGACCAAGAACTGGCATTTCAAATGAATGGCTTGCTACCAAAAGCTCATTCCCCTGCAATGACGTGAGTGGGTCTGACACATCGCCAAGAAAACGAGACACCTGCAAAGGAACAACTGACCCAAAACGTTCCTGAAGACTTATTCTTGGCAAACGCAATAGCTGCCCAATTGAATCGACACCCACTTCAGCCAACGAACTCACAACATCGCCCGGCAACTGTAGTGACGTAAGCGGCAGTGACTTAAGAAATTGCCGCTGTCGACCTGGGGGCACAAGGACCCATCGCTGCTGACGACCCAACCAATGGCCATGATGCGAACCACGAGTTGTTCCCTTTTTTAAAAGAGCAGAACGACGAGAGGCACTCTTTGGCAATTTCTGTAAATTGTCCAATGAATGCTGGCTCTTTGCAGCAAGTTGAGCAGCACAAAGAGCAGCTGCCCAAGAGGCTGCTGGAGTATCAGCAACAGCTGCCCGAGCATGGATCCCACGAGCCGCTAATGCCCAAACCACGGTACGAACAAGTGATGATTCACCACCAAAAAAACGAGCTGTATCCGAAACATCAACTTGCAGACTCCTGGCTGAACAGACACCTCGTCTCCTTGCCTGCCCGTGATCCGCAGCAGGAATAGCCTCCGGACCAATTGCAACGAGTGGAGAAAATCGGTGACACCAGCGACCCAGTGTCTCGAGTACACGAACATCTCCACTACTATCTTCAGGAATAACACGCGCCACACGAGAAGCCCACTCACCATACACTGAAGCGAGCACCGCCAACGCTTCTGATAACGAAAAGCCCGGCTGAATAACTGGCTGAGATCTCTTGCGATTTGTAGGCGGCATAACCCAAGCCCAAGACACAACTGATAGAACACCACGCACATTCTGCCGACAAACAAAAATGGGAAGCTCGCGAAGACCTGGCTGCTGGAGTATTTGCCGCTGCACAGGCCAACGAGGGAGCGATATTGTCATGACGCGCAACGTATTGTCTCCTGGCATTCCGGCCGATTCATTGTCTCATGAAAACCTACGTGTTCTTTTCCACTAGTCAGATCAAGGACACACCTTACCGAAGGTTCGGACACAGCGGTCACTGTGTCCCATTGACCACCAACTTGCATCAGCGTAAAGGCACGAGAATGAATCCAATGACCAGAGACTGGTCGATGTAGCCCTGGATCACACGTCTTGCACAATCCTGCATGCTGACACCTACTTTGAAGGGCAGGGGATGGCTCCACTTGAATTCGTACTTCTGCCCATGTTGGCTCACGACGGGCATGAGATGGTCGCACGAGCAAGCCCACAGCACCACTTGACTTTGCAGCCATTTGCCATCGACGCATTTCTGTAGGCGAAACATTTTTGGGCCATCCGACTACTGCGGCAACACCTGGGCAACGCAGGAGCTGGTCAATCGACCAGAGTTCATCGGCTTCATTTGCAGGATATACAATGTAGAGTGAATGCTCTTCTCTACCAGGTATTGTATTTCCTCTACGATGGCGATTACGAACTGATGAAGAATCTTTTACTGAAGTGGCGTGTACTGACTGTTCTAGCCAAGGCATGACAGATGGTGGATAAAAACTTCTACCACGATCTACAAGCACCACAGGACGACACCCAGTTAATTCATTCGTAGCCTGCAGATGCACAGCCACAGCCAGAGCCAACGTTGTTGCCCCAGAAACTGATGCCACACTCTCATCTTCGGACTCAAGCCATTCCATAAGAGTGCCCAGCCGGACCCCTCTATATCTCAGAAGTCGGTCAAGTGATGGCAGCCCGCTACTCACAACCGTTGGGCCAGCTCCCTCTTCAGTACATTTCGGAAATGAAGAGCATTCTGAAATCATGCGAGAAAGTTGCTGCAACTGCGCATGACTACCCGCCTGATCAAGTTCCGTATACGGAGGGTGTGTGGAGACATGCTTGGTCACGATGCAAAACCAGTGAAAGTGTATAATGTACTTATGTACAGTATTTGATCGTGCTGGCGTCGTCAAGACTGCAATTCGTCACACTTTTGTAGAGCCGTATAATCGATGACTGTTCACTCTCACCCGCGAGTCTTACCCCATGCACACCCAACAAACATGTCACCGAGTTCACCGTCAGACTGCACTCGCGAAATTTTCTTGCCTCTTCATAGCCGGATGCGTCTCGCTCTTTTTCTCTGTCACCTCGAACCAGCTTTCCGCAGAAGAATTTACTGAATTCCAACAAACTGATTCGCCTGCTATTACCAAAGCACTAGGCGTCACGCCAAAACACTACCGCCAGCTTGAGCCCTCACTGTATTACATATCGCAACGATATTCAGACAGCTTGAGTGGACTTTCTTCAACAGAGCGACACGCTCGGCTTGTCGCTCTTGCACAATTCATTGACGTGAAGAGAAATGCTGTTGCAGACGCTCCCGTCATTGGGCCCGGCTGTAATTTGATTGGGCTACTTGATCCTGATCACGGCCTTGATCCCAAAGAGATTACGTCTCTTGCCACTGCCTATGATTGCACTTCTACGATTTATAAAAAAACAAGTCCTTCGGAAACCCTTGAAGAAGTTGCAAATAAATTCCTTCAGTCAGTTGCTGCTGCTGTTCAATCAAAAAATATACCGACAACCATAATTGTTCTGGGACATGGCCTTCCGACAGAGATCCAGAGCTACCATATACCTGTTGATCGGCTTGCCAAAACACTTCTCACTGCAGCAAAACAAACAACCGACTCTTCCAGCGTTGACCTTGGTCATCTGACAATTATTTGTGACGACTGCTACAGTGCCGACTTCATGATTAATCTTGCTACGACAATAACCGACTCCTGCCGCACACAGTCTCTTCCTTTAAAACAATTGCCGACACTCATCGCTGGCACAAATCGGAACTGCGTCGGTCACGCCGACGTTGGACAGAAATTCGTACCACACTTCTGGCGAGATGTTATTGAACTGTTCTATATCCGACGGCCACGCCCAACAAAAATTACCCTTGGTGACTTTTTTGAAAAAGTCGACAACATGATGTTTGGTTATGGAAGAAGACCAATCATTCAGGGATCACGTGTTGTTGGCTACCGACTCATAAATCCGGAAATGGTCCAAGACCCTGTTGTATTTGTTCCGCTAAGTGAAACTGATCTCGATGCACTGAGAAAAGCGCTTGGAATACAGAAAGAGGTCGCATGTGATCGCTTCCTTGATGTCGGTTAGTCAGCAGAACCCAAAGCATTTCAATGACGAATTTGTACCGCTGGATCAGTCCGAAGTTTGACCAATTTTAAAGAGTCGATACATCGGCAAGTGACGATAGGGAACTTGGAGCGTCAGCATCGCCAGACTCGTCACATACAACCTGCCACCCGCATTTCCATGTGGAACGCCGTCTGGCCTCCAACTGCCCTTAAAATCACCGTCTTTCTCTTGTGTGCGAATCAGATGCTCTCGCATACGATGGTTCCATAGATCAAAGTTATTCCCTTCAAGATGATGAAGGACCTGAGTCGCATAATAATAGAAATATATGTCTCCTACATTGGAACTCTGCTCCGGCGGCTGCTTTGCCATCAAATACGTGCTGCCAGCTAAGAGATTTCGATCATCTTTCTTCCATCCAAGATACTGTTGGGTCAGGAGGCCTGCCGCTGTCATACTCTGTTTTTCAGTACTCTCATTACCATTTGGCTGGTAACAGTACCGAGACAATGGCGCATCCTCTGGACCAATTCCGCACGAATCTACAAAACGTTCTGCGCGTTCAAGTGACTGGGATAGCACGGCAATTCCTGTTAGTTGCGCGCTGCGGATCGCCAGAAAAACCCAGCCGGTTGCAGAGAGATCACCCGGCTGATTTGGCGAATATCGCCATCCACCACCGGCCTGATGCTGTGCGTTAAGAAGGTATTTCAAAGCCAGTTGAGCATGCCCACGAAGCCGTTGATCACCAGACAAACCGTACGCCTCACAAAATACAATAGTTGCCAGTGCGTGTGCATACAT
>CBFIHW010000020.1:0-31154 GCA_965662325.1 uncultured Pirellulales bacterium
CCTCCGGGCGCCTGGTGAATTGTTGCCTCGCGAGTCGGGCTATCGGTCGCGCCAGAAAGCAGAGACAAAAAACTGACACTGTCCTCGGCCGTATCACTAGGTAGCGGCTCTCCCAAAATTTCTGCGCAGGTGGCGAACAGATCGGTGAGGCAAATGGTCTGACTCGTTGTTGAGCCGGGAGTAATCTTTCCGGGCCAGCTCGCGATGAAAGGCTCACGATGTCCACCCTCGTAAATGCTACTCTTCGCCTCACGCAGTGGAGGGTATGGTCGTTTTGCAGCGCCATTGTCTCCTGTAGCAATAATGAGCGTATTCTTTGTTTGCCCAGTCTGTGCGAGTACATCTAGTATCTGGCCGAGCATGTGGTCCCCTTGGTAGACCCAATCTCCATAACGAGACTCTTTGCCAGATATACCGCCTTTGCCTTTCATGTTATCGGCGGGTGCTATTGGGTTATGCGGAGGACACATTGGGAAGTAAAGAAAAAATGGTTGTTCATTTTCTCCACGTTGAGTGATGTATTTCACGGCCTGTTTGATCATGAGAGGCTGGTTTTCGACGGCGTCAACGTGTGCCACCACGGTGTTTTGTTCGATAATTGACCCAATGTTTCGAGCATGTGTGAACCCGTAGAAGTAATCAAAGCCGCGTGAGTTCGGTCCTTCGGTAAGTTTTGCTCCAATAGGGAGTTTCTTTTCCGTGCCCGGCTTCCCGTCGATCCAGTTCATGCCGAGGTGCCATTTACCGATGCATGCCGTGTGATACCCCTGCTGCTGAAGGAATGACGCCACCGTTAGTCGATCAGCTGGTATGATTGGTGGCGAATATGTTTTCAGGACGCCGAACTGCCCGATACGACATGGGTATCTGCCGGTTAAGACACCATATCGGGTAGGAGTGCAGTTTGCTGCTGCGGCATGGGCATCAGTAAAAAGCATTCCTTCCTGAGCCAGGCGGTCGATGTTTGGTGTTCGAAAAGGACTCTCAGTTCGATAGCTTGTGGGTTGGCCATACCCGATATCATCGAAAAGGACGAAAATAATATTTGGTTTTCCCAGCGTGCCTGCCACCAGGCCCCTCTGAGTGCAGCTAAGCAGAATAAGTCCGAGCAAAAAAAGACGAATGACCATGAGAATTCCCTTATGAAGACCTCAGTGAGAGTACCACACGCAACAGGATTCAGGCCACGGAGCGTTCTCAGTATTGCTTTTAAGGGCGAGGGCTTCTTCAGTGGTGTATTGGTCGGCTGATACGAATTCCCTCACGAGTGAGCAGCGATTGAATAGCCTGAATGATTTCAAACGGAATGGGACCGTCTCCGTGGACGCACAGAGTTCCTACAAAAATTGGTATCTGTTTTCCTGATGGAGTCGTGATTACGTTGCGTTGTGCAATTTCATAGGCTTGAGCCGCGGCTTCATTCGGATTGTCAATAATGGCATTGTCTTGAGTTCGTGATACAAGCTCACCAGATTCGGTATATCGACGATCAGTAAAAGCCTCTGGAATGACGCAGAGGCCTTCATTTTCTGCAATGGATGTCAGTAGGCTTCCTGCGGCTGCGTACAGGAGAAGATGAGGCCATTCAACTGCGAGTGCGCGACTTACGGCAACAGCCAATGCCTCGTTCCTTCCAACCTGATGATACAGTGCCCCATGGAGTTTGACATGACGTAGGTCATCACCAGCTACAGAAGCGATTCGTGCTACTTGGAGTACAACCAACTCGGCAGCGGCATCTGGGCTTATCGGGAGCGGTCGGCGACCAAAGTGTTCGGGGTCTGAGTGACCAGGGTGGCTGCCGATTGCAGTGGCGTGGCGACGCGCAAGTGATACTGTTGTGTGAATGGACTCAATGTCACCCGCATGCCCGCCACAGGCTATATTGGCTGAACTGATTAGTGGCATGATGGCTTCGTCATACTGACCACCTTCGCCGAGGTCACAGTTCAGATCAATGGTATGGAAATCGTGAGTCATTCTGCTTTCCCAGCGAAACCGAGTATGCGGGTAATGCCTTGCTGTACCGTTGCCAGCACGTCGTGTTGGTGACGGAGAAGGCGATGTGCTTCTGCGAGAGTGGTTTCAGAGAAACGTACTGTATCGCCTGGCCGAAGTTGCGCTGCACGAGGCAGATCTGCTGCGATCACCTGTCCCAAGACTGGATAGCCGCCGATTGTCTGGGCGTCACAAAGAAGAAGAATCGGTTTCCCATCAGGGGGAAGCTGAATTGTTCCAGGAAGTACGGCCCGAGAAAGGGAGGTAGCTGGCAATGATGGAAGTGACCCATCAAAACGAATGCCCATTCGATCACTTTGTGCTGTTACGTTCATTGGCGTGCTTGTTATGGCACGATGTGCAGCCGAGATAGAGCCTTCAGGAAGAATCCTGAGAGTGCATGGGCTCGAGGGGAGTGGGACTATGGTATTGGAAAGGCTCCAGTTTGTAGAAAAGGATGTCACCAGTGGCACCCCCAGAGACAGTTGATCACCCGCTTGGAGAGGTCTTCCGCTGTACCCTCCAAGCTTTGCTGGCACGAATGTGCTGTAGCTATTTAGGACAGGGGGCACGCAGATGCCTCCGGCAACTGCGAGGTAGCCCCGGCATCCCTTGGCTACATGCCCAAGGTGGACAGTCTCACCACGTCGGACACGGATCGGTCGTAACCCAGCGATCGAAGTGTTTGTGGCACCAGCAATCGCGATGAAGGTGTCGGATTCAAATTGAAGTGTCGGCCCGAGAAGTGTGTACTCGAGCACCGCTGCACTCTCTGGATTGCCAAGGATACTATTTGCGAGTACGGCAGATATTTGATCTGCAACGCCGCTATAGGGAACACCGGAGGAACGAAATCCGCTGCGCCCAAGATCCTGAACGGTTGTCATGAGTCCTGGTTCAAGGATCGTTAGATCTTTTGGTGTCAGACATTCTGCTGAGGTAGCTGCTGAGTGATCGTGTGCCGTGTCCGCATGGTTCGTCTCATGGAAACGAACACGATCACCGGGCTGCAAGAGTGCAGGAGCGGAATGTATTGGGTCGAAGAATGTGGTATTTGTTCGTCCGATCAGATGCCAGCCACCAGGGGTTTCAAACGGATATACGCCGGTCTGGTTGCCTCCAATACCAACAGACCCAGCAGGAACACGCCGTCGCGGTGTGGAAAGGCGTGGTGTTTCAAGTTTTCTTGGAAGGCCCTGAAGATATGGAAACCCTGGCACAAAACCGATTGCTGTTACAAGATATTCCGGCGCGGTATGTAACTGAATAAGAGTTTTGGCGTCGATCGTATGAGAGCGGCAGACCGCGTCGAAATCGGGGCCGGTATCTCCGCCGTACCGAACCGGGACGTTATGAAGTCTGCTGCCATTCGACGGAGGCTGCGGCTGCATTACTGCGGCATGTACGCCGGCTTTGAAGGAGTCGAGGTAATCAATGAGCAGGGGGTCGTACACCACTGTGACACGGTCGGGCGAGACAACAACATCTCGTATGCCACGAATAGATGATTCACGAATGGCATTCGCGATGGAGGAGAGTTTTTGTAGACGTTCTACAAGGCTTGTCTGGTTGCTCGAGAGTACGCATTCAATGGCGGTATCACCTGTAAAGTGGGGGGCAATCTCACCCCACGTGGTGCTCGTTGATGTGTCACGAATAGAGTCCATAGACGAGATGGCCAGGAGAAATCATTTTGATAGATGCTACGAGCCATCGGGTTCAGGATTTTTAGAATCTGTGTCACCAGTAGCATCTTCAGATGGTTCGTCAAGCATTTTTGCAAAGTTGAATTCATCGTCACCAAACCCATGTTTTATTGAAAAGCTGTCATCATCGTTGTTTCTTGGTTTGTCAGTTGGTGGTGTATTTGGTTTGGGTCGTTCGGTCGGGGTTCCTTGCGGACGTGATCGTAGGCGTTTTGAAAGAGTCGTAAGCCATTCATCACTAGGGAATTGATACGGCCGAAACTTCTCGAGTGTGCCCGTCTCCTCTTGAACAAAGAGGGCGCGTTGTTCTCCGAGTTTTCCTGCGGATGGATTTTCTACAAGTTGACTTGAGTCTGTACCACTCATCTGGAAAAGGACCCGAAGTTCAAACTCTTTGAGGGTTCCTCGTTCAAATGTGCGTTGAAGGTTTGTGAGCGAATCACACCAGATAACGGCGTGGATGCCGACGGTTGGTCCATCTTTCAGAATTGTAACGAGTTGTTGGGCTGGAGTTGCTTCCTGTTCGCCTGACATGGAGAACCCAAAGTCATTTTCGTTTCGCCTGATTTCACGGAACCGAGCAAGATCTCGAATGACAACAAAAACCGATTCAGCATCCAAGATCTGTTCGTCAAGTCTCCGTTGGACTTCAGCAGCCAGATCTCGAAAGGCGTCAGCAACTCCGAGGCGGCTTACCACTTCTATCTCGTGCGGCAGAAACTCTGTCAACCTGCTGAGCATGGTGTCGGGGTGTTCCTCGGCGATGGCTGGCTCAAAGAGTACAAATCGACTTGCTTTTCCGATTGCGCCGCCGGGGTAGGGGTCACTACCCGCTGCCAGGCTGACAGTAGCCATTGATAAAATACTGGTGGCGAGATCTTCTCGCTGCCCGACAATGAGTAGATTGGTGCCGCCCTGCCGACGAAATGCGGCAACCGTCGGATCCTTAATGGCAATTGCATCACCTAGCCAGGCCATCGGTGCTACTGGTGGTTTGCTATCAATTGTTCCTGTATCAATAAGTTCTCGAAGGAGCGTATTCGCATCAGGGTCCGCAGCATCATTCCCGTCGAAGACAAGCCTGGGTAGCTCCGGGATGTCTTTCCGTGAGTCGGCAAGTTCTCTGAGCTTGCCAAGATATTTTTCACGTCTTTCTTCACCAAGCCAGACCACCTGAAACGGATGGTTGCCTTCAACCATGCCGTTGGCATCATTGTAGATTGCTTCACCAGGACGGGTCAGAAGCCTGGCGGCTGTGTTGTCCTCACTCAAAATGAGACTACTGTCTGCTTCGTTGCACTGAAGTGCGACCCGGACAGCCATCTGTCCCATCGTGGCTCGGGGGAGGCTGTATGAGCCACCGAGTGTCTGAGATCCCAGAAGAACATGCATACCAAATGCTCGACCCTGTCGAACGAGTCGGTCCAAAACCAGCGAGCAATCTTGTGCAAGTTTGTCATCTTCAACGAATAATTCCTGAAACTCATCAATAATAAGCATGACGCGCGGCATTGGCTCTGGATGTCCGCTCGCTCGGTAGCCTGCCAGATCTTGAACTGATAAATCACGGAAGAGATCCCCACGTCGTTTTAGTTCGCGATCAAGCTGTTCAAGCACCGAGAGTCCAAATTCGCGTTCACTTTCAATAGCTATGACACGGGCGTGTGGAAGCTTGTAATGGTCATATAGTTTGAACTCAACACCTTTTTTAAAGTCAATGAGATAAAACTGAATTTCATTGGGGCTGTAGTTGAGCGCGAGGTTCGTAATCAATGCATGCATCATGGTTGACTTGCCGGAGCCAGTCTTACCAGCGATCAGTACATGCTGGCTTGTTCCTTTGCCAAGACGCATTGATTGAGTTTTTTTTGCACCCGCTGGGCCAAGTGGCACGTTGATCTCTTTGGAGGTATCACCAGTCCACCATTTGTCCTCAGGAGGAGCAACTCGGTCGAAAGGTACTTCGACACGCTTCGCTGCTACGGCCGCCTGGCCAACTCGATTGATGATCTTGGTGAAAACCTTGTCGTCAGGTGATATCTCTGGGTGCAAAGGCCACTTTGAAAATTCTGGGTCGACCCAGGTAAACGTGCCGTCCTGAACTGTGAGATTTGTTGTATTTGACTCGATATCACTTAACGTAAACCCGGACGGTAATGTTTGGGTCGTATCCACAGAGAGAATAGGGAAAACTCCACAACGGGCACCCGAGCTTGCAATACTTGCCAGGCGACGAGCGGCAGTCTCTGTAAAGTTTGCCGGGAAATTCGCGATCGCTACGAAACGGTACGGTTCAGGAACCTCTGCTTCAGCGTTGTATTCACCGATCGTCCTGTATTCATTCCGTAGATACTTTTGAATCACCATCTCCATCTGTTCAGTAATTAATTCAAGCTGCTTGTCGATCTGTCCAGGTTCTGTCCAGATGCGGCTCGATACGAGCAATTCATCATGGTCGGCAAGATGCATAAAGCCAGCAAACTGTTTACCAAGCCCAAGAGGATCAATAATTGTGAATCGACTCTGTCCTGGTGGAAGACCGGAGGCAATACGAAGCATCACTGCCTGGAGAAGACTTGATGCAGCTTCTTTTTCTTCTGGCGTTGATTTAATAAGTAGGGCTGCCTGAGCAGGACACGGAATAAAAGCAGGCTGTCGCCACTCCAAAGGGCCAAAGCTGTTGAGTGAAGTATGCTGAGACACGCCACCCTCAATCGACTTCATGGATAAATCAAGATGTCCGAACCGAATGCCTGGAGGTGTTGTTTCCGGAAGCTGCGCGGACCCGTCTGATACGACTTCCCAAGATGGAAAAGCCTGAGAATCAATTTTATTTGCAACTGAAAAAATATGGTCTGTTTGTTCCCGAGTCGATTTCCACCGATCAGTCATCTCTCGCCATTGTTTGTCTTTTGCATCTATAAGTTGTTTCTGCTTTTCTTCACAGTCGGCTTTTATTGCATCTATTTTTTCATGGCCTTTTGCTTCAATAGCCTTTATTTTTGGTGGATACGTTTCATCAAGAACAGCAAGGCCACGTGTTCTTTTGTCTTCGATGGCCTTGCACCCTGCTTCATATTTTTCTTGAAGGGTGGCAACAGCGACTTCTTTTTTTGATCCGGCAGAGGCCGATCCAGCTGCGTGTCCGCCATGCCTTTTCTCCATGTCACGTTCGTGTCGTTTGTCGAGTTTGTGCTTATCTCGTTCTAATTTCTCAGCAATTACATCAAGGCAGCCTGCATGGCAAAGCGTGAGAAGCCGTCTTTTCTTTGAAAATTCTGTCACTCGATCTTCAAGTTCAGCGCGTGCCTTTTTCTTCTTTCCAGACTGCCAAAGGAGACCTCCGCCGAGTCCTGCGATGAGCGTCACAAGGCCTGTAATCACAGCAATGATAGCTATAGGGAGATCCGACTCAGTCATGGTGAGCGGGACGGCAACGCCTGCAGCGAGGAGACCGGCAAGAATGCAGGGTATGATGATGATCGAGGCCGTGACACCATCAGAAAAGGCCCAGCGGACGTTTGGTAGTACCCTCATCGCCTTTGCGTCGTTCTCAAGTTCTTCTATGAGAGTTTTGAGGTATTCGATGAGCTCTTTGCCCTGAGGCAAAGAAGGGCTACTTGAGGTTACGTGGACAGAATCCTCAATGGATTCGTCGTCGGGATTGTCTTCCTGATCTGTGGGAAGTAGTGAAGAGGCTGTTGCAACTTTCCATTTGATGAGCTTGTCTTGGAGCAGCTTAAGATCGTTGTCAAGTTGTTCGATGGTTTGGGCAAGGGAGTCAATAAGACGAGAGGTTTTTCTTTCAGCATCTTCCTTCTGTTGCTTGAGTGATTCTCCCGCAGAAAGGGCTTCGAATTCGAGATCGTCAGTTTTCTCTTTTTCAACTTCTTCCCACTCTCGGAGGATCTGCCCCTCCCGCTCTTTCTTTTGCTTGTCGAGTGTCGCCTGTTGAGCCTCCACCTGGCCTTCGAGACGCCTTTTGTCTTTCTCGAAGTCAGCATTGAGTGAAACAATCTGGGTCGTGCAGCGATCTTTGATTGCCTGGAGTTTTTTTTCTGTGTCTCCATTCAGACGATTGGTCTCTTCCTGGAACTTTGTCTCGATCACTTCTTCGAGTTTTTCTCGCTGAGCTGCCTCTTTGCGAAGTGTTGTGATTTGCTGGCGAAGAAGATCACGGTCATAGCATGACTGGTCATTCAATTCGGGCGCGTGCTTCTGGGTATCAGGAGTAGGCATGTCTAATGGGTTGTTGTGTCAGGGTAGTGGGCGAATGAGTAAGGGTACTAATAAACGACGTCATCGCTCACGTCACGCCCTGCACGATCAAGGACCTCGGCAAGCCTACCGACAGCCTCAAGGGTTTGCTTGACGTCAGGTTTCAGAGGAACGATAAACTCTTCATGATAGCGGCGGGCTGTTGCATCATCCCAGGTCTCAGCGGCAAGTTCCCACTTAATTCCAAGTTGCTTTAAAGCGAGAGCCAGTTTTGCTGCCCCACTTGATAAGTCACATGTCTTCATGAATCGGTACTCTCTTCCGTTGCAGGTTCGCCATCGCTGTTGTCCGGTTGACGAGCCACTGATTCTACGGAAGATGGTCCGCCAGAAGTATTCGTGCGACTAGGGCTCGTGACTGTCTGATAGTTTTCCAGTGCAGTGAGCATCTGTTCGATGCGGGCGATTGCGCGTGGGCAATCAACATCGATAATTTCACGAAACCGAACGAGCCTGACACAGGTTTCCCTGAATTGTTGGAGCACGACAGGAGTCCAACGCCTCACAAGTTCTAATTTCTCTTCTGCTCGCTGCAGTCTCTTTCTTGCTTTTTCAAGGTTCTTTTTCTCTTCAGCGCATGCCGGTGCGTTGTCACCAACCTTCTTATACGTTCGGCAGTGTTCAAGATCTTTGATTGCCTGATTGACAACGTCGGCGGCGCGTCTCATTTCTGCTTTCCAGAACGCGGCACGGTCAACTGTAATCCAGTCAATACCACGTTGCCCTTCTATTTCAATGTCAGCCAATGCCTGACTTGAGTCATGCGCATACGAAATCATCGCAAGCTTAACGAGGCTAAGCGTGTCGATTGACTTGATGTCGGCCTGTGTTGACATGTGTGCTGCCGGGTTTGTGAGTTCTTACCGCTGGTTTTGGTATTCCTCAACCCGCTCCGCTTTTCGGATGAGATACGGCACGTATTCTCCTGTTGATTCCACAAATCGACCAAAAGTAGTGAGTTGTTGCTCGAACTCTTCTGCGAACTTCTGATGTTCTTGGTCACGCCAGGTTGCAGAGAGCGCTTGAAGCTGGCGTTGTACCGTCTGCATCTGTGAATGGACTTCTGTACTAAAATGGCGCAGCCGTGACGCGAAGCGTCGCAACTCCTGTGGATCAACGATTGCCTGTCCCATGGGAAATACTCCTTCAGTAGCGTTGTTCGGCTAAGATTTGGGTGCGAGGGTTTGAATGTAAGCGGAACACACAGAACAACGTTTTTCCGCATTGATATCTTAACGGGTAGACGGCAGGTGCGTGAACATGCAGGATTTCATCACCGGTCCGCCGGCACAAATAATCACACGATCGAGCCATGACATTCTCCAGAGAACCAGCAATGAGCGACCAAACAGCACCAAAAAAAGCACCTGAGAGGCCCTCCGGGAGTCGTCCTGCGGCCGCTACAGCCGTAGACGAGTCGGTTTCAGTTGAACCGACAGTTGGGTGGCATTGCACCCATTCATTCTATCGTTTCGATCGTACGAGGCTGGATCAGCTGACGGATGCTGAGCGGACGGCGGGATTGGTTGCGTTTAAAGAATCTTTGAATGAAGCGTCCTCCCTGTCCCCAACTCGGCTACAGAAATGGATCGTCCCTGGTCATAAAGCCGACTTTGCTGTTATGGCTCTGGATCCGTCACCCCATTCAGTGGATAGCGTTCATCAACGCCTCTTGGCAGGTCCGCTTGGGTCGGCACTTGAGGCAACCTATTCCTTTGTAGGGCTCACGGAGGTCAGTGAGTATCTGCCGACGGCCGAGCAGTTCGCCGCAAAACTGGTCAAACAAGGAGAGGATCCTGAAAGCGCAAGCTACAAAGCAAGAGTGCAGGGGTATGCAGCGAGGGAACCAGCAATGCAAAAAGCAAGGCTGGAGCCAGACTTTCCTCCGTGGCCATGTGCGTGTTTCTACCCAATGAACAAAAAAAGAAAAGTTGGTGAGAACTGGTTCACGCTACCGTTCTCAGAACGTAGTCGACTTATGTCCGAACATGGTGCGAGTGGAATGAAATTTGGTGGTCGAGTCTCTCAACTGATTACAGTGTCAGTTGGACTTGATGACTGGGAGTGGGGAGTCACCCTTTGGGCCCGGCGTCCGGAGTTTCTGAAGGAAATCGTGTACACGATGAGATTCGATGAGGCCAGTGCGCGATACGCAGAATTTGGTCCGTTCTACACGGGCTATGTTGCGACGGCGGATGAAATTATTGCCCACTGCCTGCTCGATTCGTAGGCACGTGCTTCGTTCATTCGGTGCACTTTGTTCTGTCTATTTTACGTGTGAGAACACAAGTTCGACAGGTGTCCCACGTTTTGGTACTCGGCCTGTGAAGGCTTCGAAGAGCAACGAATTATTTGCCTGTGAACTGGTAATCGGTAGATCCAGTGTCGCGGCTGGAAAGTTCGAGACACATACGAGGTCACCGCCATCCGCCTGATAGTATTCAACACCCGTTTTCGGGTTTTTCCAAAAGCTACTTCCTGCAAAGATCCAGTTGTATTCCAACTCCTGCCCAGTCTGGCTATTCTTTACCCAGCTTTGCGCTGATGCTTCATGGTTTCCAGTGTCATCTTTCCATTGCACTGTGATCGCCACTTGATCTCCAGTCGCTGGTTTGAAATCAGGGTAGAACGAGGCCGGATTGCCTGGACGAAGACCAATTGCAAGAAGGCCGGTGTGAACGAGTTTGGCAGTTGCATCAACTGCAACAACAGATTCGTGTTCTTTTGTTTTTCGAGGACAGGCAAAAAACTCAATGGGTCCATCGGCAAGTGCGACAGCGCCACCGACCACAAGCAGCCGTGACTGAGCGTTGACCCAAACGGCCTGTTTGGGAGAAAGACGGGTGAGTTCTGGATGTGGGTCAGCTGACTCTGCTGCCCCGACGAAGACCGGAAAAAGTGCCACTACCACTCCAGAGAAAAACATACTGCACGATCTGATGGGAATTGGTGAGAGGAGTGGATATTTGGTGGATGCCATCTCGGATGCTGTTTCTTGGAAAGGAGTCGCTGCAGAGTCTGAGCCGGTTGGTATAGTTTGTTTGATAGGTTGGATTTCAATCGTACTCATAGCGTGGCTCTGAAGCTGGGCTTGCTGGTTCATTTGTGACCACCTTGCGGCACCTGGAGAAGTTTAATGCCAAGCCTGCAAAGAGAACATCCTAATCAAGTTGAGGGCAAAATGCCTCACTCGAATATTCCTCCACGAGCGAGATCATCGCATCTTGTTGCAATGGATATGAAAAGCGCAGATGCAGAGCAACTTGGTAAGCCAGATTCATCAGCTCGCGGGAAGCTCAAGCGGCGTAAACTTGTTCGGCTTATTGAGAATCTGGCAGCCCTTAGTGGTGACAAAGAGGTGACGCAGCGGCTTGATGACCTAGCGAAAATTATTGCAAAGAAAAAAATAGACCCTCAAAAGACGAGTGAGGGCTGTCTTTTCCTTAGGGAATGCCTCATCGCGGGGACTCGGTTGGCTCACAATCCTGACCAGTGGCTTGTAGGTGAGGCTGTCGTCTGGGGCTTGGCGTGGTTCACTCAAAGTTTAGGAGTTGACGCTGCAGCAGGGGAACTCATACAAGATCTTCTTCAGATTGGAGAAACTGGGCTTCAACAGATAGCCAAAGGGGAGTCTTCTGCGAGCCCCTTCCTGCTGACTCTTGGTGAACTCTTTAACGACGTCGCTGGGTGTCAGCAAGGTGCTGAAGTGGCGCGTGAAAATCTGTGTCGTGAAGTTAACGAATGCGTTGGTGATGACGGTGGTGTTGGGCTAAAGCAATCATCGGAAATTCTTTCAACAGTAACCAGATGGGTACGCTGCCGGGAAATAATTCGTCTAACCAGTAACAAACTGCTGGTAAAGGAACTTAATAAGAAGATAGATGAAGCGGTTGCATTTGCGGTTTTGCTTCTAGGTAACAATGGTCGCCCGGCAACAGAGTCTGGTATTGAGTCACAGCGATCTGTGATGCCAATACTACAGGCGGCATCACGTGGACGAAAGAAAGTAGCGGCAACAGTACTTGCACTGACCGAAGGAAGAAATACAGCTGGAGAAGTGCGATGGACTGAGGTGGGTCTCTGTGAACGCGCTTTGTTCGACGAAGAACAAAAGGTTGCAGCCTTTCGCAGTGGCTGGAAGCGTGGGGCAACACGAGTGCTTGTGTCGTATCGTGATCAGTCTCCTTACCTTGAAATTGTAGTCGGAGATCGTCTGGTTATTGAAGGGAGGTGGGGTGTCAGTCTTCGCTGCAACGGAAAAGAGCTTCCGCTTGTTGGGGCCTGGCGGCGAACATGGTGGGATGCGAGCGACAATGCCATTTATCTCGAAATATCGGTCGATGTAGAGGGTGGCTGGCGGTTGGAAAGATCAGTGCTGCTTTTACCAAAAGATAAAGTAGTACTTTTAGCAGATGCGATTGTCATACCTGAACTCAAGTACGGCGACCAGTCTGAGATGCTCGCGGCACAAATTCACTTACAAAGTTCTCTTTGTGTGACACCCTCGGTTGCAGTTAACCCATGCGCGGAAACATGTGAAGTGTTTGGAACTGATGGGAAGCCCCGTTTCCTGGCTATTCCGCTTGCCTTGAAGGAATGGCGCGAATCGTGTCGGGGAGACGGAAGTCTTGACGTGTCAGGCCAGCAGCTTGAGTTGAGGCAGAATGCAGAGGCTGGAAGGCTGTATGCACCACTCTGGTTTGACTGTAACGCGGGGCGGCTCAAGCGATTGCTAGAGCAACCCGAAGATAATCAGCGAACATGGCGGCAGTTGACAGTAGCAGACACCCGTGAAGCTATCCGTGCTGATCAGGCGGTCAGTTTCCGGGTGCAATCGTGTCTCGACCAATGGTTGGTGTATCGCTCACTTGATGAGGCACGGAATCGCACAGCCCTTGGGTGTAATATGTCATCAGAATTTCTCGTAGGCCGTCTAGCTAAAAATGGTGTGGTGAAGCGTTTGTTGGAAGTTGTCGAAGATCGGGAATTGTATTAGCCGTCTATGAATACACAGAACAGCCACGAACTGACGCCTGATGCGCAGTCCCTTTGTAAGGAAAACTGGACGAATATTATTGAGCGGGTTCACAAAGCATGTGATCAGGCTGGCCGAGATCCAGCTTCTGTGCGAGTCGTTGGTGTGACCAAATATGTTGATATGGCACGGACCATAGCACTCTACGATGCAGGGTGTCGAGATCTCGGTGAAAGCCGGCCTCAGGCTCTTTGGGAGAAAGCTGCAGCATGTGTTGCTGCTGATCGCACAGCACAGTGGCATCTCATTGGCCACTTGCAGCGAAACAAAGTGGTGAAGACGATATCGTACAATCCTGTTGTCCATACAATTGATAGTGTGAGACTTGCAGAAGCAATCAGTCGTGCTGCGGTAGACTCGTCTTTCGTGTGTGAGGGTTTGATTGAAGTGAATCTGTCTGAAGATGTTGGACGAAGCGGCCTGTTACCAGATAGTTTGCTGGATAGAGCGTCTCAGATTCTCGATCTCCCTGGGGTATGTGTTCGTGGTCTCATGGGAATGGCGAGTCATCCAGATGCAGACCGAAATCCGCGGCAGGAGTTTGCGCATCTTCGAGAACTGCGTGATACCTTAAACGAAAGATTTCCTGATGCTGGCGGGTTACCAGAACTATCGATGGGAATGAGTGGAGACTTTGAAGACGCGATATACGAGGGCAGTACGATGATTCGTATTGGTTCCGCGTTGTTTCAAGGATTGCGGTGAGAGGCAAAACGTTAGATTTCTGCAGATGTGGATAAATGCCACAAGGCGGTTTTGTACCTGCAAATTCTGCTACCTGCCATCATTGTGATTACTGCCGACGGCTTGGTAGGCCAGTTTCGCTGATGAAATCATCTGGCGGCCGGACTTTTTCACCTGGCATACGGAATACGTATGGTTGAAATTTCTCAACGATTTCTTTCCAGTCTTGAAGTGATCGAGTTGGATAGTCTGCTGGCCAGCCTCCCTTCCGGAATGCATCAGTAACACCCTCGTCGTGCATGTCCTTCTGCCATGCCTGAAGCGCCTGCCGCATTGCATCTGCTGCTTTCTGGTGAGACGCTTCGTGGATTAGATTTTTGGTTTCCCACGGGTCGGCCTCAAGGTCATACAGTTCTTCAGCGGGTTTTTGAGCCGCCATGAATCGTGATTGCACTGGTGAAAGAGTACCTTCCTGGTGCATGACGTTTAGTACCGCAAGAGTCGGATACCGTTTCTCTTTGTATTCGTTGTATTGGCAATAGGCCCGTTCGGGCATGAGGTTCCGAATGTATTTGTATTGCTTGCTTCTGACTGCTCGCATTGCGTCATGCGTGTCATCCATTTTGTCTCGAGCTGCAAATATGTATAGGCGTTCTTTGATTGCTGGCCCGAATAAATTCATGCCATGAAGAGGGTGGGGTGGTTGCACTCCAGCAAGATCAACAATCGTTTTGCAGATGTCCAGAGTGTTAACGAGATCGTCACATACCGTTCCCGGTTCTATGTGACCAGGCCACCGCATAAGGAGTGGAATACTAATGCCACCATCGTACAAAAACTGTTTTCCGCGTGGCATACATCGACCGTTGTCTCCTATAAGGATGACCAGAGTGGTGTCTCGCAGACCATCATCTTCGAGTTTTTTTAAAATCATTCCTATTGTCTTATCTGCAAGCTGCAGCTGTTCGAGCCCGTTTGCCCAATCACGACGGACCATCGGTGTATCAGGGTAGTACGGCGGCAGTTCGACAATCTTTTCATCTATTGGATGCTCTTCGTCGCGTTTCCATGTGCGGTGAGTTGTTGCTTCTGTTACCTGTGCAAAGAAGGGCTGGCCCGACTTCCGTTCAGACCAGTTTTTTGCAGTAAACCCGAGTTTATTTGTGAAATTCTGATCCGTTTTCTTGCTCAGCCCGCATCCCAAAGCAGTGCAGTAGCCGGCCTCGGAAAGCAACAGCGGTAGTGGTTCAATGCCATATGGAAGAGGACGTTTCTGCTTCGTTCTATGTTGGTTCGTATGCGTGTAGTTCTGGTAGTGGCCGGTGAGCATTGCTGACCGTGATGTGGAGCAGACTGGCGCAGTTGTAAACGCATGGGTATAGCGAACCCCTTCAGATGCTAATTGATCAATATGCGGAGTGTGGACGGCTTTCGTCCCATAGCATGAGAGGTCTGTTCCCCAGTCCTCAAGCATGATCCAAAGAATATTTGGACGAGTTGACGTGCTTGACTGTGTTTCGGCGTGAGTAGTTTGGTTCAGGACCGTCCCTATGGTCAGACCTGCAAGTATGCTTAGTGTTATGCCCAGTCTCTTATACATATCTTCACTTTCGTTGAGCAGATGAATACTACGAACCGATGGTGACCCTCTCGTCAGTGGGTTGTGTACAGAGGTATTTTGGTGATATGCCGCCCATGTGATGTGGGCCACTAGTCATCAAAACGTACTTCAAGAATTTCAAAGTTCATTTTTCCAGCGGGTACATCGACACTGATCTTTTGACCCACCTTGCTGCCCATGAGACCCTGTGCCAATGGGCTTGCAACATTGATTTTTCCTGCGTCGTAATCTTCTTCGCCAGCTCCAACAAGAACAAATGTTTCGTTGTCCCCGAATTCGAGGTCTTTTACGATCACGGTGGCACCGAAGACAACTTCATCGCTTGCTTCTTTTGATCGTTCGACAATGACAGCTCTCGCGAGTTTATCACGCAAAAGATTTATCTTCGCTTGCAGCATTCCCTGACTTTCTCGTGCTCCATGGTATTCAGCATTCTCGCTAAGGTCTCCTTCGCTTCTTGCTGCCGCAATGCGTTTTACGATCTCGGGCATCTCTTCTAATTCGAGTTGGTCGACTTCTGTCTTTAGTTTTTCGTAGCCGACCTTTGTCATTGGTATACGATCAGACATGTAAGATCTCCTCGTTGCTCTCCATTTGAATTAATAATGTGATGAAACATTGTTCTGTCACGGAAGCCTATGGATTCGCTTCGGGCTCATAGAGTAGACGGCCGCAGCTTCTACACATTGCGACATTACCTACCAAGAGTTGCGATAGCATTTTTCCAGTAAGTTGTTGATGGCATCCTCCACAGCATCCTCCCTCTGATACTGCCATGCCGTCTTCACCTTTATGTTTGACAACACGTTGGTAAATCTCTTTCGTCTCGTCGGCAAGGTCGCGTTCGGCGTCCTCGAGTTGACTCATGACGCGGGCGACTTCTTCTTCGAGTTGTGCCGTCTCTTTTTTAACCTGTTGCTTTAAAGTCTCGAGTTCCTCAGAAACCTTTCTGAGGTTCTCTGCGGCAACCGGCTGATGACCGTTAATTTCATCAACTCGCTCGAGAGATTCAAGGATCTCGTCCTCGAGTACCTTGATGGCCATTTTGTCTGCATCAATTTGTTCGCCGAGCAGCTGGTATTCACGGTTTGTCTTTGCTGTGTTTCTTTTCGCTTCGAAGTCATTAATCTTTGCCTCAGATGAACGGAGCAAGAGTTGCTTTTCATCTGCATGTTTCTTAGCCTTTTTAAGGTTTTCTGCGACTTGTTCCCGCTCATGCTCGGCCTGCTCGAGACGCTTTACCTGCACAGCGATCTGTTTCGGACCGGCAGCGAGCCGACCGCGCAAGTCAGTGAGTTGCCGTTGAATACGGTGAAGCGTTCGAATAATAGTAGCGGCAGTAACAACAGCCATGATGGGCCTCCAAAGGTCCATACAAGGTACCACATCACTGGTATCCTCAAAAACGGTGGCTGATACTGGCGGTAGAAAATCGCACCGGGCCATGGCTTATCGCCACGGCCCGGGGATGAGTTAGCTCACCGCATTGCCGAGAAAATTCTCCAACTGTTTTGCCCGTACAGGGTGCTGGAGTTTTTTAACCGCTTTGGCTTCAATCTGTCGGACTCGTTCCCGCGTGACTCGGAAAATTCGCCCAACCTCTTCAAGTGTGTATGTGTATCCGTCAGTGAGTCCGTATCGCAGGCGAATGAT
The DNA here is from genome assembly GCA_965662325.1 of uncultured Pirellulales bacterium. Lineage (GTDB taxonomy): Bacteria > Planctomycetota > Planctomycetia > Pirellulales > UBA1268 > UBA1268. Next base: position 16,975 of record CBFIHW010000020.1, read on the forward strand.
TTCTCGTTCACGATACGTAAGTGTTTTCAGCAATGAATCGAGTTTGTCCCTGAGAAGACCGTGGGTTGTTGATTCAGTCGGACTCGACGAGCCAAAGTCCTCGACGAGTTCACTGAAACTGGCATCTTCGCTTTCACCGATTGGTCTATCGAGGCTCATTGGCTGTCGGCCCATGTCGAGCACGCGTCGTGCGTCATCGAGCGGAACTTCTGCTGAGTCAGCAATCTCTTCGGGTGTTGGCTCTCGACCGAGTTCATGCAAAAGTTTTTTTGCAGTCGCTCGAAGTTTCGTAAGTAGGTCAATCATGTGCACAGGAATACGAATTGTGCGTGCTTGATCAGCGATTGCCCGTGTGATTGCTTGGCGGATCCACCAAGTTGCATACGTAGAAAATTTGAAACCCCGCCGATATTCATACTTGTCGACAGCCCGCATCAGGCCGGTGTTACCTTCTTGAATGAGGTCGAGAAAAGACAGCCCCCTATTTCGATATTTCTTTGCAATCGAGACAACGAGGCGAAGGTTTGCAGCAGAGAGATTCCGCTTTGCTGCTTCGTACTCGGCCTTTAATTTATCAAGAGATGAAACTCTGTTCCGCAGAGATTTTGGACTCTCTTGTGTTGAAATCATCAGGTCCCGAAGTTCTTTCCGCATGTCGGCGCGATCGTCACACGAAAGGGTGCCGGACTTGATCTGCCGCAGATCATCTTGCAGTCGGTCCATTCGTGATGACATTCCCTTCAGAAGTTTCATCATGGGTTGGACTCGGCGGGTTCTCAGGCTGAGTTCTTCAACAAGCGTGAGTGTCTTACCGCGAGTTCGGCGGAATCTTTGGCGGGCCTGCCGGGCTTCTGTTCGTCCAGTACGGGTACTAATAAGCAGTTTGAAATCAGCGTTGTTTTGCTCCATTAGACGATCAAGTGTCGCCAGGTTATGTGGCATACGGGCAAGAATCTGTTCCTTTGTGAGACGCTCAGTCAGTGACACCTTGATCGTTCGATCAAATGGTAATTTGCTTTCATGTACTCGGCGGAGCGTTTCAACGGTTGACTGCATCGCGAAGCCACAGCCAAGAATGGCACGACGGAATCGTTTCCGTGTGACTTCGATTCTTTTTGCGAGCGAAATTTCCTCTTCTCGAGTGAGCAGCGGAATTTCTGCCATCTGGGCAAGATACATACGAATTGGATCATTTGCCGCGTTTGATGGTGGTGTCGTAATTGCTTCATCGCGCCGCGCACGCCCAGGTTTTGTTGGAGCGGGGGTAGCTGTCGCCTGGGCAGTGGCAGCTGGCTCAAGGTGTTCTGGTAGTTCTTCGACAAGTTCGATGCCTTTGCCATCGAGGGCGACAAGAAGGGCATCAATCTTTTCAGGATCCATAGCTTCGTCAGGAAGATACTCATTCACCTGATCAAAAGTCAGGTAGCCGGTTCGCCGACCTTCGGCAATCAATCCATTCAGATCAGCACTTTGTAGGCTGTCAGACTCAGGCTGCATCGGTTGCGTCGCGCCTGCGGGAGGCGTTGCGGAGTCCTGCCGATTCGTGGACGAAGCGTTATTCATTGTCATCTACGGGTTCTCCTTCACCGGCGTATCACCAAAATGTGATACGCACTCTTCAAGTCACTCGTACACAACCCCCCAAATCGTTATTGGCGGCATGCCAAAAAAAACGATTTGAATGTAGTGACGAGACGGACATCCTCACCCCTCCTTGGGATCGGTCATGCCCTGAGCAGCACGTCTTGCGGAGACGAGTTGCTCAATCATCGCTGCCTCGTCGTCCGGCTGGAGCGGCGAGGTTTTCAATGTTCGGACGGTTTGCCAAGCAGTTCTGTCAGCCTCACGTCTTTCCAATGCTTCACTAAGGTGATGCAAGCGGCCATTTTGATCAAGATGAGTCTGTTCACGAATTGACTCATCAAGTTGTACAAGAAGTCCATGGAGATCAGTTGCCGGTAATTCAAGCAATAAGGCTGCGAGGCTTGGCGGCTTTTTAGCGGCAATCAGGCTCTTTGCAACTCTGAGAATCATTTTGGCGGGTTCCGCCGAGAGCTCATCCTCAGAAATACGGGCAAGCAGCCCAGAGACTTCCTCGGGGACGGCGAGAATTGCAGACAAGACTTCTCGATCCCATGGAACCAACTCCGCGGCATTGATTTGGAGGCCCTCAGGTGAGGGGGAGGCATCGTTCGTGCGACTTGAGCGGGAGAGTTCTCGGAGGCGTGTTTGGAGGGCGTCTCGCGAAAGTCCAAAACGACGAGCGAGCTTTCCTAAGATCTGGTCCTGTCTGAGTTGCCTCTGTGACGGAGGCAGGGGAGATCTCGGGGATACTGCAGCAAGAATTTTTAGAACACTCTCCACGGCATTCAACGCAACCTCATCCGAAGCGTCTTGGGGTAACCGCTCAAATGTTTCTCGCATTCTGTAATCGAGCGGATCGACTGCCTCCTCGATAATAGCCTCGAATGCTTCAGGGCCAGCTGTGAGACACTGATCACATGGGTCGATTCCGGCGGGCAGTCGAGCAATCCGTATATCAACAGGCTCGGCAAGCAAGACTTCAAGAACCTCGTCTGCGCGTCGGCGACCGGCGTCATCACCATCGAGCACAACGACAATACGATCTGCATAGCGACGCAAAAGACGTGCATGCCGCTGACCAAGTGCTGTACCGAGAACTGCAACAACGTCGTGGATACCGGCTTGTCTCGCAGCAAGACAATCAGTATAGCCTTCCACAACAAGGGCTCGTTTCGATCGACTGATGGATTCTCGAGACGAGTCGAGGCCATACAGCATTGATTGCTTTGAAAAAACAGGTGTTTCAGGAGAGTTAATGTACTTTGCACTGTCAGGTGGAGCGTTGGGTAGCACTCGTCCACCAAACGCAACACATCGACCCTGTGGGTCACAGATCGGGAACATGATCCGTCCACGGAATCGATCGTAATGCCCAGATCGATCCTGCCGCGCGACGACCAGTCCTGCTTGTTCAAGATGACTTGTCGAAATTCCTGAGGCCTGTGCCTGACCAAGGAGCCAGTCCCATTCGTTTGGTGCAAATCCAACGGTGCTGGCTTCAAGTGTTTCATCTGTTAGGCCACGCTCGCGGAGGTATGCACGCGCTTCCTTGGCAAGTGAGCTGTTTTTGAAACAGTCAGCAAACCGATCAGATGCCCATCCACATACCTCATACAGAGAACGCTTGACATCGGTACCCGGCCCATGTCCTCGAGACAGTTCTATTCCCGCACGATCAGCAAGTTGTTCAAGTGCCTCACGGAAATCTAATCGATCCATTCGCATGAGAAAACTAAATGCATCACCACCGACATTACAAACCCAACAACGAAATGTCTGACGTTCCGGATTGATCTGAAGGCTGGGGCGTGAGTCTTCATGCCAAGGGCAGAGGCCAACAAAGTTTTTCCCACTTCGCCGCAGCGAGATATAGCTGCCGGCAAGGTCAACGATATCGATTGCCTCTCGTATGCGCTCTTTGACATCATCACCATGAGCGACGCCGCCTGAATCATGTCCGGTGTGTGGACTCAGATTGTTCATGGTAGCGTGCATCAGTGAACGACTTCTTGAAGTGATTGAGGGAATCAGGACGAGGTGGTGGTTGGAACTTCTTGTTTTTATAAAACGGGACTGAAACTCCTATCGTTCTAACCCGCAGCCACCAAGTGACAAACAGAAGTTTTTTTGCCAGAGCGCATTTTCACATTTCGGGACAAAATGTGAAAATGGAGAAGCTAGAAAGCTGTTTTTCCGATCAAATCTCGGGTTCCACCTCACTGTCAGGCAAGAAGCTTTTGAACACTTTCGAGCAAACGTTCCATTGCAAATGGTTTGCGGATGTAGTCATCAACCCCGAGCATCTCCGCATAGGCGCGGTGACGATTGCCCTCATTTGCTGTCACCATGATAATGTGAATCGGATGCCCATACTCGCGGCGTAATTTTTCAAGAACAAGAAATCCACTTCGTTTCGGCATCATCATATCGAGAATCACAAGATCAGGATTTTCTCGTTCAGCAACCGCGATTCCCTGACTGCCGTCACGTGCGACCATAACAGAGTACCCCTTCGCCTCGAGAATAGTCTGCATGGATTCAATAATCTCTGCATCGTCATCAATAAGAAGAATTCTTTTTGTCGCAGCAGGGATTGCTGCCTTTGTTGACTTCTTGGCACGGGTTGCTTTTTTTGCGCGTTTTGCTGCTGGCATTGAGAGTACTGTTACTGCTGAAGTGGGGTGAAATCGAAATGTGCTTATTCGGCTTACTTAATAGTAGCAGATTAGTTTGGGTTTGATGCGGTTCAGGTATGACAAAAAGGCAACGTCATAGTTGGTTTTGGCTTTGTAATGGTTGAAAAGCCAATGAAAACTCTTCACGCCGAAATATTCGCAGATTCTTGGCCGAGAACAAGAGCAGCGCCAAGAATGCCACAGGCTGCTCCAATGCATACGTCGCTTGGGTAATGAGCCATGCTGAAAATTCTTTGGAGACATGCACTGATAGCCACGACCAGAAAAAATAGACGTGCCTGTGGGTATTTCCAAATCAGCACAGTTGCCAACGCTGCGGCTGTTGCTGAATGCCCGGATGGGAAACTGTGGAGATCACTGCTGCCCCGAGGTCCAGCAACGAGTGAGACAGTTCCAAATGTGTCAAATGCCGATGTGACGAGCTCGAAATTTGTTGCTCGAGGACGTGAGCGGTCAACAAGTTGTTTTATAAAAAGGACTGCAAGTGGACCAAACATAAGCCCACCCAGCATCCGAGCACCAAATCTTTTTTTCGTTGTAGGCTGAAAGGTAGGCCAGCGGATTGCAGGCCAACGAATCGACGGAAATTGAATGGACCGATCGAGGCAAAATGTGCCAATCATGATCATGGTAACCCCAATGCCATGACCAAATACTTCAGCAAGGTCGAGGTATTGCATCAAATCTTTGGGAGGATGTGAGCTTTTCGCCCATAAAGCAACGGAAACGTCAGCAGGGAATACAAGGAGGCCAAGGGCGGCAAGAAGGCCTGCAGCAAACACCCTTGATTTGAAGCCGGTATTGCCAAGTGGTGAAAATGTTTGTTGTTGTGACGAGTTCATCGAATGTGAAAGAGGTAATAGTCAGGTCGAAACAGACGGGCTACTTGAGAAATAGCCAGTATCAGTTCGAGAAGTGTGCCACGGCGTGCAGCAGTCTGTCGAGGTGGATCTGTTGGGCTTGTGTGCTTTGATCCTCTATGTCCAGAGTTTGCGGTCAAGTAGCCGGTATTGAATTGCTTCACTGATATGCTGCGTACAAATTGTTTCTGTTCCGCCAAGGTCTGCAATCGTCCGCGCGACACGAAGCACTTTGTCGTGGGCACGTGCAGAGAGGCCAAGGTTTGAAACCGCTGTGCGCAGAAGGTCCATAGGCTTCTTTTCGATGTGGCAATAACGGCGGATTTCTCTAGCTGTCATCCGGGCGTTCCAACGATGTCCAAGTGACTTCAAATTTTTGAATCTTTTTTGTTGAATCTCACGAGCGACCGCCACTTGATCTCGGATGGATTCACTGGAGGTGCCTGGTTGCTTGGCCGCAAGCTCATTAAAAGGAACTGCCGAAACCTCGAGATGAATGTCAATACGGTCAAGGAGCGGGCCAGAAATTTTGCCCATGTACCGCTCGACCTGCGGTACGGTGCACTGGCAGTCGCGGTTTGGGTCTCCACGATATCCGCAGGGGCACGGATTCATTGAGGCAATGAGCATAAATGCTGACGGGAAACACGTAGTGGAACGAGCACGACTGATTGTCACTGTTCCATCCTCAAGTGGCTGGCGAAGCACCTCAAGTGTGCGGCGGTTGAACTCAGGCAACTCGTCCAGAAACAGCACACCGTTATGCGCAAGGCTGATTTCACCAGGCATTGGCATCGAGCGGCCACCAATGAGGCCGGCCTCGCTGATTGTGTGATGTGGTGCACGGAATGGCCGTGTTACAAGAAGTGGTTTTCCTGATTCAAGAAGCCCAAGCGCGCTGTAGATTTGAGATGTCTCAATGCTCTCTTCCGCTCGAAGTGGCGGGAGTATTGTAGGGATGCGTTTTGCAAGCATGGTTTTGCCACTGCCAGGTGGACCGAGCATGGCAACGTTGTGGCCGCCAGCGGCGGCAATGCAAAGAGCACGTTTGGCTGCTTCCTGCCCACGAACGTCAGAAAAGTTGACGTCATAGGTTTCGAAATTCTGAAACCACTCGTCGACGCGTGGGGCGGTGGGAGTAATATCAAGCTTTCCAGAAAAGAAATCAACAGCCTCACGAAGTGTTGCCACAGGAATGACCTGTAATTCTTCGACAACGGCAGCTTCACTCGCGTTTGCCGTTGGGACGACGATACCTTTGAGATTGTTTTCTTTTGCTGCACGGATTGCCATTGAAAGTGCTCCGCGTGCTGGCCTGGTTGAGCCCTCAAGAGATAGCTCTCCAACCACTGCGTAGTCACGGAACCGATCAGATGAAAACTGGCAACTACCAGCCAGAATTCCAAGACTTATTGGAAGGTCAAAGGTTGCCGCTTGTTTGGGAAGATCGGCAGGTGCAAGATTGACAATAATCCGATCATTCGGCCGATTGAATCCGCAGTTCACCATGGCTCGTGCAACTCGATGAGTACTTTCTCGAACAGCTGCATCAGGTAGCCCAACCAGAATGGTCGCCGGCAGTGCCCCGCCGGAAACATCAACCTCAACATCAACGGGTATGGCATCGACGCCAACCAGTGAAAAAGTTTGTAGGCGAGCAAGCATAGGCGAAGTCCTTTAAACGCAGTGCGGGAAGAATGAGCGATGGTCTACAACTGGCGACAGGAAGTATACAAACGTACAGTATATATCTGCAAGTCGACCGATCCAGCCATAGGTTGATGTTTCTGAAGACCTCCGGGACCGCAGGGACTCGGTAGTATGGTGATGGTTGTTCACTGGTGAGCGAGTCGTGAGACGGAAAGAGAGACATAACAGGTGAAAGATACACGGGTACATTCTGGTAGAAGTGCAAGTTATTGTTTGCCAATAGTCGTTGGTGTGTTTGCCGTGGTGGTGTGTTTCTCGACGCGTGCTGATGAAGGGATGTGGCTTTTCAATGCTGTTCCAGAAGATCGATTGTCGCGTGATGTGGGATTCGTGCCCTCGCATGCGTGGCTGGATCACCTTCAGCAATCTGCCGTTCGTTTTAACAGCGGTGGCTCTGGCGCATTTGTATCACCGGACGGTCTTGTACTGACCAATCACCATGTTGCGGCCAGTAGTCTTCAGAAACTTTCGACACCCGAGACAAATCTGGCCCGCGACGGCTATCTGGCGCGGTCGTACGAGGAAGAAATTCGCTGTCTTGATCTTGAGCTTAATGTACTCCGTTCTATTGAAGACGTGACGGCACGCGTGGAAGGAGCTGTTGCAGGTGCCAAAAGTTCATCAGATGCGCTAGCAGCACGACGAGCCACACTTGCAGCTATTGAGCAGGAGTCACTTGTGAAAACAGGTCTTCGAAGTGATGTCGTTACCTTATTCGGTGGTGGTCGCTATCATCTCTATCGATACAAACGGTACACCGATGTTCGCCTTGTGTTTGCGCCCGAGAGGCAGATTGCTTTTTTTGGTGGCGATGCAGACAACTTTGAATTCCCAAGGCATTGTCTCGACATCTGTTTTTTTCGGGTGTATGAAAAAGGTAAACCACTCTCGGTCAGATCGTTTCTTCCGTTCGCCAAAAATGATGTGAGACGCGATGATGCGGTCTTTGTTGCGGGCCATCCGGGTCATACAGATCGCGGTAAGACGATCGCTGAAATTCGTTCAATGCGCGGCCGAAGCCTCCCGTTTTTATTGGAATGGCTGAATAGACGAGAAGTTCTCTTACAGTCCTATGCTGAAGAAGGACATGTTGAGCAGCAGCGGTCAATGCAGGATCTTTTCTCGGTTCAGAATAGCCGCAAGGCCCGGGGCGGTTTGTTGTCAGCCCTCTTGCGGCCTGACATTTTTGACCGCCTTGAAAAAGCTGAGGAGACGTTACGCGGCAAGTGGAAGAAGCAAGGCCAGGAAAGTCCATGGGAGAAAATCCAACGCGCGCAACAGGCAATTGATTCTGTCGCTGTTCGGTACAACTTGCTTGAAGGAGCTATGGGTTTTCGAAGTCGATTTTTTTCGAATGCAAGGACGCTGTTGCGATTGGCGACAGAATCAGAAAAGCCGGATGGTGCTCGACTTCGTGAATATCGCGAGGCTGCTCACACGTCTCTCAAACTTCGGCTGTTGTCAGACCAGCCGTTATACGATGACTACGAAACCCTCGTGCTTGCCGATTCACTCACTTTTTTGGTGAAGCAACTTGGAATCGATGATCCTCTTGTGCAAGATGTGCTCGACGGACAATCACCAGCTGATCGAGCAGTTGGGCTGATCGCTGGCACAACCCTCGGAAAGCGTGGTTCTGGAAACACGAAGGAAGCCCCCGATGATCGAAGCAAACTCTATCAAGGTGGTCTCGCTGCGCTTGAATCAAGTGACGACACAATGATTGCTCTTGCGATGCGTGTCGACGAAGAATCACGGGCGCTGCGAGCGATTGTTGAAGAAAATTTAGAAATCAAAAAACAGGCCCACGCTGAACTCACGCGACTCAGGCTTCAGTCAGCTTCTTCAGCTGTTGCACCCGATGCCACATTTACGCTGCGACTGGCGTATGGAAAGGTGCGGGGTGTTGTAGGGAGGAAAAGTGAGTCGAGGCCATGGACAACAATCGGTGATCTTTTTTCAAAGGCGGATCAGGAAGATGGTCGAGTGCCGTTTGATCTGCCGGAATCGTGGGTGGCGGCTCGAGATGAACGAACTGAATTTGACGAGTTGTTGACACCACTGAATTTCCTTTCAACTGCTGACATCATCGGTGGAAATTCAGGTAGCCCGGTTGTGAATGTCGCGAGTGAACTTGTGGGTGTCATATTTGATGGGAATCAGGAGTCCCTGGTGCTTGATGTAGCCTATGACGGTGATCGGGCCCGAGCGATTTCGGTCTCTGTTGGAGCCATTATGAAATCACTTGAATCTGTTTATCACGCTGGCGAATTGGTGGCTGAGTTGCAAAAGGCGAGGCAGATGAGCAGCGTCAATTGGACGCCGCTCTTTGACGGACACACGCTTGGTAACTGGCAGTCAAGTGAGTTTGGCACCGATGGTCCTCTTGAGGTAATCAACGGAGAAATTTCGATAGGCATGGGTGACCCTCTCAGTGGGATTACCTGGCATGGTGAGTTTCCTCAGGACAACTATGAGTTATCACTTGAGGCAAAGCGGGTTGAGGGCTTTGACTTTTTCTGCGGGTTGACATTTCCTGTTGGGAAAGACAGTTGCAGTCTTATCCTCGGGGGATGGGGTGGTGGCCTTGTCGGATTGTCATCAATTGATGGTTTGGACGCATCAGAAAATGATACCAACCAATATATGGAACTCGATGATAATCGATGGTATGGGGTTAGGGTGCGTGTTGAGGCAGATTCAATAACCTGTTTGCTCGATGGCAAGGAACTCATCGTGCAAGAGAGGGCAGGGCGAGAAATTTCGATTCGGCCTGAGATGTTTATGTGCAAGCCTCTTGGCGTTGCGACATATGCGACGACTGGCCGATTACGAAATCTGCAGTATCGGCTGCTTAGTGAAAGAGATGAGCCTCAGGAAAAGAAAGATGTCACACCGTGATAAAAAAAGAGGCAGAATAGCAGCAGAGGCAGCACGGCGTCTCGCGAGAGGTGGGGACATTCGTCGGGCTCGAATTGGGGCAGCACGAAGGCTCTCTCGTGAGTGGGTGCCTGATGACGAATTACCCTCTTCACGTGAGATAACAAATGAACTTTCTCGGCAGCGGCTTCTAGATGACGATGATCGTTCAGCTGGTCTCGTATCACTTGTCGGTGATAGATTTGACAAAATTGCTGCACTTGTGCGGCCTCTTTCGGCAATACGACTTGATGGATCGTGTCACCATGTCGGCACGCTTCTTGATGCAACTCTTTTATCGTTTTCTTATGTTAGGAAGAGGCGTCCATTTGATGAAGAATTACTCACTGCTGTGCTACTCGCTGAAGCAGGCCGGGTCATTGATCGTCAAAAGTCGGTTCAGGTAATCCTTCGGGCTGCAGAAGGTCTGGTGACACCACGGACGGCCTGGTTTATTGAAATGCGGGATAGTGCACTCTCCTATACCCACGGAACACTTGGGTACAGGGCACGCCATCGTCTTATAGCGCACGAAGACTTTGATGATGTCATGTTGCTCGCCGAAGCGGCTCGAGCCGAAGAAAATGGTGAGCCGATTCAGTTGTGTCTGGATGAGGCAATTGAAACACTTCGTGCAATAGAATCGCCATGTGGTGGAAAAGGAAACGTGGGCGATGAGTGTCAGTGACGTGAGAGCAGAGGAACAATCCACATGTCAAGAACGCTTGATCTGTCTGGCTACTCAATTGAGATTGATGGTCGTGAACTCCGGATGAAGCCCGATGCAGATGGATACGCAGCCGCGTTTATCTGGGCATTCTTAATGGCATTGCTCCTTGGGGTTCAATGGTGGTCGTTTGGTGAGTCCAAAGATCCACGGCGGATGGCTTTCGACAAACTTTCTGCCGCAGAGCAGAAAGAGTTTCTGCGTGCTGGAAAAGAAGCAGAACATCGAGTGGAGTTGATACAGGGGCAGTTGAGTAAATTGCAGGTGAACTCAATGCTTGGCAAGAACGTGTCGTCAGTGATTATGGAAAAGATCACAAAGCTCAATCAAGATTTAATGACAGCGGAAAAGCAGACACAAGATTTTGTTGTTCCTGAACCGTCACCACCCCGACCAATTTCTGCGATGGTCTACCGAACTTGTCAGATTTTGTTTGTTATTTCAGCTATCCTGCCATTTTTCGTTCTCCCGTGTATTCGTCCTAAAGTTGTCTACGAGGGTCTTCCTGGAAAAGGCGTGTTCACTGTGACACTCATACCGTGCGTGTGGTGGTACCGGCAGGGAGTCCTTGGCTTTCATGCCATTACGCCAACTGTAAAAAGAGAAGTACGGTTTTCAGGCAGGGGATCTGAGAGGCAAGTTCATGATGTGGGCTTCATTTGGATGATTCGCCTGACACCGCAACCAATTCAATCAACCGAAATTGGTGATAATGAGTTTCGTATCCTATTAAAGTTGATGCCAGATAAGGGAATGGTACGAGATCAGTTGCCTGTGTATGTCAGAAACCCGCTCCGATTCTTCGAAGGGGTAACAGGGTTGCAGCATGACCGAATTCTGGTTGAAGACGTTATTGCAATAAATGCTCAGAAAACAGCGATGAGAAGAAAAATAGACGTCATTCACGTGCATTCTACTTGATGGCGCGCTAGTCACTTCTTTTTGTTCCGAGTCATGTCGGCCCAGCCAGCCTTCAATTCTTCAAGTGAGACTTTTTCATCGTGATTCGTGTCAAGAACCGTAAAGCGTTTCTCCGCATTTTTAAGGAACTTTTCGCTTCTTCCATGCTTAAATTCCTCAAATGTCAAAAAGCCGTCTTGGTCCATGTCCTTCTTTTCAAACATTTTCGTTGCTGTCCATTTATCGGTTTCATCCTTCTCAGCCGACTGTGCCTGAGGGCTTCCAAGACATAAGCCAATAACAGCAAGTTGACAAGCGGAAACAAAGGAAAGGTGAGTCATGGGGTGGCCTCTTTCTTAATTGGCTTTGGTAGGAGCGAAAGTTGTCAGTTGATTTGGAAGGTTGCAGCAAGACAACACGGGTTTATTTGTCTGTTTATTTCTTTATTCTTGTTTGCAGTGCGTGCGTGGGCAAGGGCAGGAAGTCACTCTCGTGGACCATCCATGCTTCTAGTGCTTTGCGCAGTGAATCTTCCGTGTCACGAGTGGACGTGTTACCGGCAAGATTACAGAGTTCAAGCGGATCATTTTTCAGATCATAGAGCTCAGTCATCGGGCGTGGCTTTTCGAAATACAGCCGTTGATGGAGCGGTGAAAGTTGACCTGCGTTATGGGCTTTTTGAATGGCTTTCCAGGCGTCTTTATTTGCCATGTCGACTGGTGTGTAGCTGCGGTCAGGTAACGCGTTATAAATGTAGCGATACCGTGTTGATGTGATTGAACGCGATAAGTCAAGGCCGTCTGTTCGTGTGATCGGCCCGAAGTGCCAGCCGCGTTCCGCAAAAACATAACGCCGTTGGGTTGTTTCCTCTCCGACCAAATCACGAAAAAAACTTATACCTGTCATCCCTTTTGTTGGTTTCATTCCACATGCGTCAAGAATCGTTGGTCCGAGATCGGTGCCGCAAACGAGAGCAGGTGATTCCGAACGTGGTGACACATGACCCGGCCAGCGAATTAGTAATGGTACATGCGTGCCGCGGTCATACAGCGTGCCCTTGCCACGAAGCAGTGCCTCTCCATTGTCACCCATGAAAACAACAAGTGTGTTGTCTTCAATGCCACGATCAATAAGAAGTTGCATAATCTGCCCAAACCCCTGGTCCAATTCGCGAACCGACGCGAGGTATCGGGCGTAGTCAACCCGAACTTCTGGCAAGTCAGGCCAGTCGGGAGGCAGCCTCAATTCATCTGGATTAATGCCATCATAAGTAGCTGAAAATTTTCTATGAGGCTGGTTGAATCCAAAATAAAGAAAGAAGGGCTTGTTTTCGGGGACCTTATCAAGGGCAGTGCTTACTCTTTGGCCTACTTGATCGAGCTGATCACCTTTCGTTCCTGCGCTGCGTACAAAATGATCAAACCGTTCTTCAAGATTTTGCATGCCGGCATCACGGAGAGCCATGTCAATATGTGCAGCTTCCCGAATGCGGCCATCAAGGTGTTGGTGGCGGCCGTCAAGGCCAACCCAGTATCCACCCGCTCGTAGCACATCGGTAAAAAAAGGAATGCCGGCCTGAGCCGGCTGTGCAAATCGCGTGACTCCAAGCCCCACAGGAGAACGGCAGGCGAAAATTGAAATACGTGATGGTGCACATTGCGGAGCAGTTGTGTAGGCCCGATCAAATCTCATTCCCTGCTCAGCGAACTTCTGAAGATTTGGAGTGATATTGAATTTCATCGTGTTTGGATCGTCATAGCAACTGATATGGGGCACGCTGTGGTCATCAGACAAAATGAGCAGCACATTTGGTTGAGACGGTTCAGCCATGAGAGGCAAGCTAAAAGAGCACGCAAGAAAAATGGATGCCATTTGACGCAGAGAAGGCAGCCACACGGAACAAAGTGTTGAGAGTTCTGTATGCATTCAATTTTTTCCTGACCGCGTTGAGTACGTGTGTGATGGATTGCGGCGCTGCTTGGTGTGAAGGCACATGCTACTTTTTCTTTTTTTCAGTCCGCTTTCGCGTCGGGCGGTTCGCATTTAATCCGGCAGCAGGGTATGAAGAAATTGCCTGTTGAAGCATGGTGCGGGCAGAATCAGGGTCCGCTTCAGGGTTGGTTTCGGTGAGGGGTTCCTTTTCAAGCACATCGGTTGTGGTATCGAAGAAGTCCCCGTTGTTGTAGAGCTTGAACCGCTTGTTCCGTGCAAAGCTGACCTCGTAGTGGCTGTATTTATCGTTGTATTTTGCAGATGACGGACGGGGAAAATAGTAGCAATAGATCCAGTCACGTGGCCGGCCAGTTTTTCCAATGCACTGCGGCCAGAAACTCCAGCCATCTCCGTCATCAATCTGTTTTGCAGGGAGCTGTGCTGCGTCCACCATTGTCGGAAACACATCAGAGAAACAGATGAGATCGTTTGTGACCCGCCCGCCTTGAATCTGACCAGGCCAGTTGACGATGAGTGGTACATGCGTTCCATAGTCGTGCGTATAACCTTTGCCTCCCTGAATTGCCTCGCCATCGAGTTCAGATGTCAATTGTGCGTTCGTGCCATTGTCACTGGTAAAGATGATGAGAGTTTTCTCGCGCAATCCCAGTGAAGTGAGTGTGTCCTCAAGACGGCCAACGTTCTTGTCAATGTACTGCACCATGTCGATGAAGTTCTTTTTGGCATCGGCCGAATGAGGGTCTTTACTATCTGGAGTAACATGGAACGGGTTGTGTGGAAGAATCATCGGGAAATAAACAAGAAATGGATCTGCACGTTTTTTCTTTATAA
>CBFIHW010000021.1:0-31120 GCA_965662325.1 uncultured Pirellulales bacterium
TGCTCAAACAGGCCCCTGAAGCTTTATTACCCGATGACGAGGAGGTCGGTTTGGTGTTACACAAAACTGTGCCAGTTCTCGTTTTTTGTCGGATAAACGCTGATCTAGAGAGCAAAAGCGATGTGTATATAGACTCCTCCGAATAGTACGGATGTGCAAGGAATTGGTTCGCTGAAAAACGTAACTTCGTAAAAACCTGCATATTTCCCCATCAAAAAGGTCGCATTCAGACGCACCATCTCCACACATCTAAGAAATCGGCCTTCAGAGTGTGTGCAAAAGACACTTGCTAAAAATGGTGTCGCAACCCAATCTCACGGTGTTTTCGCCATAACACTTTGCACAGGTGCAGGCCAATTTGTTTCGCTAAACGGTACAAGTTTCCATCATCGAGGTAATCCTGTAACGAACGACATGATTGCCTCAGTGAATTGAGCCCTTGCGGTGTGAACCAACCAAAATGCTGTCCTTTTCTGATGAGTCTTCTGAGTTCTTGTAAAAACCCACGATCAGTTGAAATGGGAAGTTTGGATTGTCTGTTCTCAGACAGAGGAATTCGTGCGGAACAGCCCACTTCCGTGAACCGATCAACATGAATGAGGGGGTGTCCGAGAGGACCCATACCGTTTTCAATCGTGTCCTTCATATATGTCTGGGAACTTTCGCATGCCACGTCGCCGGAACCACGTGTACCACCTTGAAACACTTGAGCGCCGAGATTGCCCAGCTGGCTTTACTCTGACACCGCTCAACCAGGTCGTATCAGAAGGAAACTCCGCAGATTTTGAACTGACGCTCGACGCCGTTTCCGCGGTCCCCGAGTCTGTCATTGTCACAAGCAAATCTGGCACTGCGATTATCGGCAGTGACTTCATGCAGAGGACTGAGCGCATTACGTTTTTCCCGGGCGAGACAACCAAAAACTTTTCAGTCCCAACGCTTCGTGACCCTGTTGAGTCGATTGAAGGGGCAGAAAATTTTACCGTCATCGTGAAACCCATCGGAGGCACACCTTCAGAAATAACTTCATTAGTTGTTATCAATGACTATGTTCCACCACTTGATTTTCAGATCGACTTTACGTTTAGCGATGATGCACCAGAAAGCCTCGTCACCGCTGCAGGACTTGCTGCAAACTTATGGCAGTCGGTAATTACTGGTAATCTTCCCGAAGTAAACAATCCCATTTTCGGAACCATAGATGATATTCAGATCAGTGTTCAACTCGGCCTCCTATCCGGCGACTCCGATGGAGATGGAAACACCCTTGCACAAGGCCAGCCCCTTCTTTTTCGCACTGATGCCACTGGCCTTCCGTATCTGGCTCAGATTGGAGTAGACGTAGCGGATATATCAAACCCGGCGCTATCAACCATCATGGCTCATGAGATTGGCCATTGCCTTGGGTTCCCCACTTCGCGTGGCTGGGAAGATAATGTTACCCCGCTAGGTAGCGATACTCCGACTAATTTCACTGGTCCTAAAGCTGTAGAGCAGTACAACCTTTTGTTTGGTACGGCCGCTGTTGCTGCAGGGGTTCCAATTGAGCAGGATGGTGGAGCAGGAACAGCATTCGCTCATTGGGATGAAGAGACTTTTGGCAATGAACTGATGACTGGGACACTGGATTTCACAAGTACAAATCCACTCAGCGTGATCACAGTCGGTGCCTTCGATGATATGGGCTACGATGTGAATTATAATGCGGCACAACCCTACTCTCCACCAACAACGACCGTCACGACAGTCGGAGCAGCTATATCAAACGCCCTCGGATCAGGTATATCAAATGCGGTAGCCATGTCACCCTCAGTAATACCACCACCAGTCGCACCACCGCCAGCGATGTCATCACGAGGAAGGGTTCTGCCAGCCCGAATCACTTTCCCGAACAAGCCAGCAATAATACTTTCTGAGGACGATACCTCGCGACAGATGGTTCGGTCAGCGTTACAAAACAACGTTGGGATAAGTAACCTGAATGCACCGTTCAGTTTGGACCATCTCTCAACAAATCAACGGGCAATGCTCGCTGCATGGGCTTCGATTGGTCAGGAAACAAGCATGTCGCTTCCTTCAAATTTGACATCCGTTGGTTCCGGACCAAAGCCTATCTTTTTTGCGAACGAGATCTTTGACTTTAGTTCACACAGAGACGCCGCCTAAGGAGTCTTACGCAGTTTCAACTGGTCACCGATAGTCAGCCGAGTACCGGCAGATGACTGCACGACTGACGTATTCAGGCCAAGTCGGTAATAGTCCTGCCAATCTCTTGTGTCAACGTCCTGCCGAAGCCGCTGATATCGACGAGCTTCAAAGACGTCTCGAAACAGTCTGAACTGCGTGCCGGTCTGAGTGTCTCTGCTCGGAACAGCACACCGTCGACAGGCACCGGCTGGTCGGAATTCAATTCCACCTAGTGAAAAAGTATCAGGCTCACCCACAGGAAGATAGTCAAGTGAATCATCACACTCACTTAATGAAGCTATTGAATTTCTTTCATATCTTGGAAAGGCCAGACGATCTTCCCAGAAAGCTTCATAAAACAATTCCGAGTTCTGACTTTCATCTGAAGACACCTCAGCTGATTCAGCTGTGAGTTCAAGGTTCATTCGAAACCGACGTCTTGCTTCGGCATCGTCCCAACCAAACCAACGTGCTACCTCATCGAGCGTCTCAGTTGAAATGACCGTAGGACCTGCGGCATCACGATCATCAGGAAACCCACCTTCTACACGCTCCTCTAAAAAAACGTGTTCTCGTAGCGCGTCAGACAACCATTCACATGGGCCCTCTGATCCTGGAACCAGGGGAAACGTCTCGGCAGACTGTGGATTGCCAGAAATTTCAGCCAAATCATGGCTAATCCACAGCGTCACGAAATGACCTGATGGAGACTGGGACACCCCGGTACTGTCATCATCCATGCCTTCGAATTGTGCTCGTATCGAATGAAAGCGGGACGTTCTTTTTGCGTTTACTACTCTGCCTTCAGTATCAATAAGACGCCATCGTCGATCGTTCAGGAGTGCGCCACATGGCAGCACCGTCGCGTCAGGGAGCCTCAGGCCGTCCAGGCTTTTCACCGGATAGATCGTGATGCCGGAAAGATATGGCATCGAAGACGGCCCCTCCAAAAGATTCACAATGATTGAATTACATCCGGAAATTAAAGGTCTGCCAGAAGAGCCTTAGTAACCACTGACCAACAGTTCGGTTCCCCACTTCGATTCTGGCCGTTCCCCGCATGCCCGGAGTGAGTACATTTTGTGTGTCATCGACCTGCATTAGCACTTCATAACTGGTTGATATCGGAACTTCCCGCCCCATCTCATCGGTTGTCGTTGGGACAGACCCACCTGCTTTTACGCTGAGCCTTTCAGACCCGACTTCAATATGAGTCTCTGCAATCTCATCAACGGCGCCTCGAAAAGTTTCAAACGGAAAAGCATCAAGCTTCAAATCAACCCGCTGCCCACTTTGCACGAACTCCACCTCACTTTGGTCGACAATCATAACGGCCTCAAAATGATCCGGATCACCGACCATGCATAGCACAGTACCCTCGGCAAACGTCGCACCAATATTCTTCTTTGCGAGCGCACTGCCTGACCAGCCCGGCAATCGTCCACTCGGGTCAGGCTTCTCATCAACTGTCTCCGCTGGCAGTACCAACCCCGCACGCGGCGCTTTAAGCACGAGTTCACTTTGATACTTGCGTTTCTTGGAAAGCTGCTCTTCAACGCTCTTGAGGGACTCTTCAACTGTCCCGATTTCCATACCTGCTGCTGAATCTGTAAAACGCTCTCGCTCAAGGCTGGCAAGTCTCGCACGATACCCCGACTCCTGACCTTCTAGCTCGGCGATCTGAAGTTCCAGATCGATATTTGAAAACGTAGCCAACTCATCACCTTCAGACACACGATCATTTGCCTCGACAAAGATATTTTCAAGGCGTCCATCAACCGTGACATAGACAGTCTCTTCACCGCGAGGCCGAAGTTCTGCTGGACACCAGACTCGTTGTGGTAACGGTATGAAGCAGATCGCTGCGGCAACCAGCGCAACCACAACACCTGTAATTGTCATGTTGAGACTCTTCACCTCATCTCTCCTCCCAGGAACCTTCAGAAACTTATAAATGCCAGTTATCGGACGGACTATCAAACCATAAATACCAAAGAGAGCCAGCATACGCCCGATGGCTTCCATGCGGTACGGCTTCATGGCATTCCAGACAAACATGAAAATTGAGATCATCAAGACCCACATATAAATTGTTGACGCAACACTATATAGCGCAAACAGGCCTTGGTGCCTTTTCGGCAAAAACGGGTCGTCCTGCAACTTCACTCCGAGACACCACTTCTTCGCAAGCCGGCTTAGACTCGTGCTTGATTTGGTCCTCAGGTTCGGAATCTCCAGCATGTCGGAGAGAATGTAGTACCCATCAAAACGCATAAGCGGGTTAGCATTAAACAGCAGCGTCGACACACTGGACACAAACATCACGTTGAGGCACATCTGATTAAAGAGGCCTTCGTGGGAATTCCACCAGAGAAATGTTGCTGTCGATGCAAGAATAAGTTCAATGTACATCCCCCCTGCACCGATCATCATCCGCTTCCATTTACTCGGTAACATCCAACTGTCGGACACGTCACAGTACAGGCACGGTGTAAAGACAAGCAGCATGAAACCCATTTCATGACACTCACCGCCGTAATACTTACAGGAAAGTCCGTGGCCAAATTCATGAATCACCTTGGTGATTCCGAGTGCTGCTGCCAAATAAAACCAATTGCCACTTGCAAAAAACTGGTGAAACTCAGGAAGCTTTGAACGAAATGTTTCAAAGTTCACAAGAACCAGCATGAGTGCTGTGAATATATACGCAGCAGCGATCATGAGTGCAGGCGGCGAATACAGCCAACCAAGCCACGGATTGAGCTTGTTGAGAATCCAGTCCGGATCAATACCTCGAAACCGCAGACACATTATGCTCCGCAGCCAGTTTTTCCATTCTGACCAGACACGCTGTCGTCGCCGTTCATTAAGCTGTGGACCCTGACCAGCCCGATCACCAATAACAAGCCCACTGCGATGCAGTGTGGACACAAACCGAGACACCTCATCAACCGTGATCCGACGAGGGGGGAAACGCTCCTCGAAATTGTCCTTGAGATCTTCGAGACTCGCCTCACCATCAAGCATTTCAAGGAGGGCATATTCTTCCGGCCGAAAACGATAGTACGACAAGCCGATGGGGTCTTTGACTACATACCACGCCTGCCCCTGATACACCTGACGATTGGTCACCAAGTCACCACGGTACCGCAGACCCACAGGTCGCGACGTACTCGAGCGGAAGGCTTCAGCCATCGCCATGGTTCACCTCACTCGGCATCTGCCGTTGTCACTGTTCGATGGACGGGAGGTAGTGGTGGCTGCATGGAATGAATCGTCATTGTTGCTGTCTGACCAGCCCGTAGCAGCCACTCCACAGAATCGTTCGCCTGCCTGTTTTCTACCTCAGCCCAGACACGAAAGTCACCACCTGGTTCAACAAGTGGACTCACAAAGACAATCCTGCCTTTAAATGACTCTTCACGCTCGTCTGCAAACATCACCGAAACTGTTACTGGGCGGTTATGCACCATGCTTGGCTCATACTTAGATGAATCCACGTACCCCTCAACCCGAAGCTTGTCAGTCCGGACAACTCTCGCCAACGGGTCTCCGGGCTGCATCCATTCACCAAGATGCGGATAGACTTGAACGATCATGCCATCAATTGGTGAAGCGATCTGCCGTCGCTGAATACGATTTTCAGCTGCGAGAACTTCAACCTCTTTCGACTGTGCATCAAGTGATGAAAGCTGCCTTTCAAGCTGCGCCTGTTCAATTTGAAGCTCACTCTTTTTTTGGTTTAATTGGAGCCTTGCTAACTCCACTTGGGTCACGCTGCCTGGGATTCTTCGATTGGATGCCACTGCCTTTTCTACTTCGGCTTCAGCAACTTTTTCAGCAGCCACAGAGTACCGTACGTCGACATCGCTTTTTGCTCTAGCAATCGCCTGATCGTGTTCAGCAGATGCCTTTTGTTTTTCAAAACGAGGCTGGGAATCATCAATCCGAGCAATGGCACCACCTCGACGAACCGTATCTCCCTCTTTTACTGACAGCTCAACCAAGACTCCGGCTTCACGCGCAGGAACTCGAGCTTCTTCAACAATTGAGACAAGACAGCGACTCAGCACTGGCTCTTCTGGTGTCGCTGCTACCAGAGAACTTGCCCCTAAAAAGAAAGTTCCGCATAAAAATCCTAAAACAACTTTCATAATGTCCATCTGATGCACCGTGTCCTTCTCTTACCAGAGCCTGAAAAAGATCTGTGTCTGCAAGAATGCCATAACATCCATAAACCAGACATACCCCAAGGCATGCTTTCCGCAGTTTACCCTTGCTGTGACGGTGGCTCCGGCACCCAGTTCTTCTTTTTCATGCCTTGTCGGATCAATCGTGATTCGAACAAGCACTGTATTGCCCTGCTCTCCTCGAACCTCTGCCTGCTCATGAATTTCTTCAACAACACCATAATGCCGTGTACCCGGATCCGTCGCCAGAATGTAGTCGACCTCTAGCTTTTGACCTTCCTTTTCCGCTCTCGATAGAGCCTTATTGATGTGCCCAAGCCGGTCATCAGCCATGTGAATCTCAAGTTCCCATTCGCCTGTCTTGTCGGCAATACTCATCAGCACCTGACCTCGTTCAACCGGACGGAAAAGCAACCGGTCTCTCACCTGCCAGGTCACAATCACGCCGTCAATAGGACTTCGGACTTCAAGGTCTGTCTTTTTATGTTCGTAGAGCCGTTGTTGCTGTTCAAGGCTTTCGATTTCACGCCTCAGTTGAGCCGCACGACCGGCCATCCGATTCTTTTCGTCATTGGAAAGACCTTTGTCTTCAAGCAAAGATCGACGTGTTGCAACAAGTTGCTCTTCACTCGATGCTTTCCTACCAAGCACATCCGTCATCGCTACTTCAAGGTCTGTATTTCGAAGCTGCGCAAGCAACTCTCCCTCTTCCACCTCTGACCCATGCTTTAATTTCTGCTCAAGCTGCTCAACGACGCCTTCAATATCAGCGAAGACATCTCTCCTATGAACGGGTTCAAGCGTGCCTTTTCCCTCTAGCCTCAGGTCCACTCGAATGAGCGTCAAGGCAGCAATGAAAGCAACGAAGGCCACTACAGCAAGAACCGTTTTCGGGAGATTTCGTGCCGTGGTAAGAACCTTTGATTTATTAAGGAGACTTGTGAGCCAATGAAGGGGCATCGTTGTGTGGTCAATTGCATTAGAGAGTGCCACCCGGCCGTGCTCAGCAACAAGTTCCACACGAGCTCTTTTTCCGCCCTCAAATGTCGTCGATGAAAACCATTCAACAACCAACACGCCAATTGGATCTGGGGCTTCTTTTGGTGGCGACTCTGCCTTGGCAACCGCAACGGCATCAACCCCGCCCGGCTTCACAACGGGCGTTGGTCGCGGTTTTTCAAGCGGTAGGATCGCCATAGCCGTTGAGTGAGACTCATCAATATAGTTTTCCAGCTCTTCCTCGATCTGAGGCGGCAATTCTCGTTCTGCATCTGGATGCCACAGTGGGTCACGGGCTTTAGCAACTACCCGGGCAAGTGATTCAATCGCTCGGACTGCGGAGGCACGGCGTTCGATTGACTCTTGTCCGCTTACCGCCTCCAGACGCAACTTGCGACGTTTCTTAACAAGTACACTAACGCGATCACAACCAATGATCCGCCGAGCCTCATTTGCCAATACAAATGCTGTTGCAACCGGATCAAGTGATTCATGAAGCGCTCGACTAAATCGATCAACCTGCTCCAATGCGGATTGCTGCGTATCAAGTGTTTTAATCTGTTTTCGGTCTAGATATGCACCTGCAACAACTGCAACCTGCTGCAGAAACTTTAAATAGCCCCGCTCAACATCAGCCTGATTCGGCTGATGGAATATCTCAATGAGACCCTGACGAGTTTCACCACGATCAATCGGTGCACCGACAACCAGGAGACTCGAAGGATTTGAGCCACTCGGCTTGCCATCTGGAGATGTGATCGCGGCCTTCGGCGGCACAAGAAGGCCAGACGGGGAGTTCATCAATGCGTGCACCATACCGCTATGGGCAGACTGAACTTCCTCATTGTCTGAAAGCCCAGTGTCTTGCATTTTCAGATGCGCAATTGGTTCGACACGACCCTCGTTGCCCGTAAGCCAGACAAGACCAGCCACCGCGCCCATGGCCTCAATAACTCGCTCAAGAAGGCCTCCAAAAAACTCAGCCTCCGCTGCATCCGTTTTGGAGAGTTCTTCAATCTCGCTAATGAGCGCACGAATCTGCTGTCGGGCCTCTTCAACCGACCGGGGGTCGACAGTGCTCATAGGGCTCAAACTTTCTCAGGACCAGCTCAACCACTGTATCGGCGTTTCACAATCCAAGGTAAAACACCGATACTTGTGGTCGACTATTTTCACCATATCTCAAAGAACTACTTAAGCCTTCGTCGGTGGTGTGACAACGCGTTTTTGAACGTCAGTTTCAAGGACACCAAAGGCCTGCTCATGACGCTGAACAGCCATCATAAGCGCGGCTGCAAGTCGCTTCGCCGTAAAGAAGTTCACGATAATTCTCTGATTTAACTGGATCGTATCAGGGGCGTTCCCCACGACTTGTTTATTCAAGCCAAAATCAACAATCAGCTCTTCAGGCGTTCCAGTTACACGACAGAAATTGGCATACGTAGCCGCGATGCTTGTCTCGTCAACTGGAACTGGTTCTGGTGCAGGACTTGCTGCTTGTTTTTTTTCTTCAGCCATCAACGTAACTCCATGTTAAGAATCGTGCGGATGCGTTTGGCAGCCGCCGTGGGAACCGTACTGTGTCGGAATGACATTAGCTGTACGCTCCCGACCACTGAAAAGTTTACTCCCCTTCTGATTTGGGGGCTACAGGGGAGATTGAACCTGCGTTTCTGAGGCATTTCTCACTGTTGACTTAGTGAAACGGGACCAGCCATGTCGCGTGAGCCAAGCCGATGAAACAAATCGCCTGAGCAAGGCTTCCATCACTCGTGCCGCATCAGGCTGCCAGCTCGAGCCCTGTGATTCTTTTTGCAACCGGACTCCATGAAAAGTGAGTCGGACCGGCCAACCACGCTGCGTGGCCATCAGATCAAAACGCTCTGCCAGCCGCAGCGTCCAGGCTGCCCCAAGTGTTTCGCGGAGAGCGAAAAAACACGTGTTCACGCGGCGTATAAACTCTGTATTGTCTGACGACAATTGGACACCGTCAGCCGACACCGATAGTCGACTCGAGCGAGCGAAAACAGTTTGAGACAGAGCAAGAAGACCGCCACAAGTCATACAGGAAATTGCAGCCAAGTCGCGAGTTGACTGCGGCAAGGCGTCTGCTAGTTGTATTCCGGGCAAAAGCGGCCAGATCAGGCCAAAGTGCCCTATAGCAACGAGTGTAGCGGCCACTGCCCGACGAGTTCCTACAAAGTTCATCCAACCAACTATGACCAAAATGGGTAAAAAAATTCGTCCGAGAATATGAAGGTCAGGAAGACTTCCAGGACGAATAAGAACCGCAGATGCAGCTGGCAACGCAAGCACTGCAGCGAGCGTTGCCACAATAAACTGCCACACTCCATGTTGCGGCCGTTTTGCACCAAGAAGGGACATTACCGGACAAACCGAAAAGGCGGCAACGACAACTCGATGAATCCCCAACATCGCGATATTAGGATCTTCTGTCGCCTGCTGGAGTGTCGTAATTGCGAAAACAGCGGAGGCAGCAGCGCTCCATAAAGCAGCGGGGACCGCTGTCGACCCTCGCACAAACCACACGGCGCAACACGAAAGAGCGACAAGGATAATCGCCACTCCACTTGTTCCCACGGCAAGAAGCTGCCCGCGATCGAGAAATTGATCAAGCGGCACGAGGGAAAAAAAGAGTTCGGTGAGCATGTAGAGCTGTGGTTGACC
Organism: uncultured Pirellulales bacterium; assembly: GCA_965662325.1. GTDB lineage: Bacteria > Planctomycetota > Planctomycetia > Pirellulales > UBA1268 > UBA1268. The sequence goes on from CBFIHW010000021.1 coordinate 10,065, forward strand.
TTTCTGGTCGAGCCGATTGTACTGACTTTACCGTAGGCATTTTAATTGCTTTTTGAAGACATGCATGCAGTACGACTGCATAATAGAGTGTCCTGCTTCCGAATTCCTATCACCCCTTGAGACCATGCATGCGACGCTCCACCTCTTTGCAAGATATGTCTTCGTGTATTTCGGGCACGCACGTTTCCACTCCCTTGCGAGCCCTGACAATTCTAGTGATCGCTGTCATTGCGGCTATCTTGTGTCCTCGTCCTGCGAATGCCATTGAAATGTTTACGTTTTTTGGTGATGGAAGTCGAGTTCCACTACCAAGCCTTGAAACACCAATCGAAGCCTATCCTGGCATTCCTCTTCGAAGTGACCGCCTACGAGCCCGCAGAAGAGCGGCCTCCCGAGTTCCCCAACAAACAGGTATGCCCGTTGGAAATGGTCGAATCACCATTCGGGCGATGCCTAGTACGGGAACAGCGCCGACATTTGAAGAAGATGTGAAACCTTCCCCGGCACCTGAAGCAATTCAAACGCCTGCTCCAACTCAGACCCGCCGTATTCGATGGCGACGACGCTAACTGAATAAACCGCTGTGAAAATTCCTTTCGTTGCGACATAGATAGTGAAAAGACCCCAGAAGGAACGACTGCAAATTTCCTGTGAGGGCATCATCTGGTAGATTCTTGAGAATCCGAATGACGTAATTAAAGGAATCGTACCAATGTTGCTTGGGGCCGTTTTTGAGCGAGAGGTGCGTTTTGCACCAAAATCAAAAGGGCTCTTTATTGGTCGTGCAATTTATGCCGGTAGCCTTCTGGCGATCATTGCAACATGCTGGCTTGTTCTGACAGGTACACAAGCCATTACCTCAGCTGGGGATACTGCCAGATTTGGGGCAACGCTCCTCAGAACACTTGCCCCGCTACAACTTGCCCTTGCTGTTCTGGCTGCTGCCATGACCTCGGCTGTCGCGGTCAGTGTTGAGAAAGACCGTCGTACGCTTGAACTCTTGCTCCTCAGCCGCCTCAGTGAAAGGGAACTTGTACTCGGAAAACTCGCCGCGAGCCTTCTGCGTGTCATGTTGATGCTCGTCTCAGCAATTCCTGTCTTCGGTATTGCTGCACTTTTTGGCGGTGTGACAGGCACGCAACTTGGAAGACTCTTTGTCGTCACGGCTGCTGCTGCCCTTTCTGCTGCAAGCATCGCCACAACCGTGGCATTCTGGAAGGACACCACGTTTCAAGCAGTTGCGATCACCGCATTCGCTTTGGTCGCATGGATCGTTACTGGTGAGGCAGTAGCCACGTGGTTTGGACCACTCGTTGGAGAACAGATCTCACCAGCTCGGGCGATGTTTGCCGCACTCTCTCCTGTCGGTGGAAATCTTGGCTCATTTCTTGGTCTCTGTGGACTCATTATTGTTGGGACGAACTTCGTAGCAATTAAAAAGGTGAGAGGCTGGAACATGGCCCGAGACGCTCGCCGAGCTGCTCAGGCTCGCGGAACCAGCGTCTCAAAAACTCGCCGTGCCACAAGAGACATCTGGAGAAACCCCATTCTCTGGCGAGAAATATGCACAAATGCATATGGCCGCACGATCGTTATTGTACGGCTCGCCTGGATGCTACTGTTTGCTGCAGCGGTAGCTGGCATCTTGTCTGAGGCTCGCACTGAAAGCCCAGATCGTTTTGCTGTTGCTGTTGCTGTCATTCCAATGGCACTGGCCAGTCTCCTCGCTGTAACGGCACTTGCTGTAACCAGCATTACTACCGAACGAGACCGTGGCTCACTCGACCTTTTGCTCGTGAGTGACCTGGAACCCAAAGAGTTCATCTGGGGAAAACTGTTTGGGGCACTTGCAGTTGCACGTGAGGTTGTCGTCCTTCCTTTGTTGCTATGCGTTGCCCTCGTTGTGAGCGGGATCGCCTCAGCTGAAAACGGTTGCTACCTCTTACTTGGCACTGCAATCCTTTTATTTTTTTCCGCTGTTTTGGGAATCCATATTGGTCTCTCCTACCCTTCATCTCGCCGAGCAATTGCAGTGGGACTAGGGACCATTGCTTTTCTCTTTATCGGAGTCGCTACTGCAATGCGAATCATGGTCGCATTTGGATCGAGCTTTGAATTACAACTGGCTCCGTTTCTTGCTGTCATCGTTGGTGGTGGGATTGGACTATATGCAGCCCTGTCAGCACGTAATCCATCACCTGCGATTGGTTGGGCATCTGCCATTCTGCCAGCACTGACTTTTGTTGGCATCACAGGTTTCCTCCAAGGCAATACACTCCAGGTTCTTCTTGTTGCTGCTGTTGCGTATGGATTCACAACGGTTGCACTTCTTGTTCCAGCTATCGGCGCCTTCGATCTTCTTACCGGCCGAAGCTCAACTGGTGACGCATAAGCCGTTGAAAGCCGACCGACAATCTTCATGCTGCGGCGAAGTTGTCACCGCAGCATAGTTGTTGGATCTCCTGATTCCAGAGCGGCCAGTCGATCGAGAGTTTCTGGCGAGACATCCCCTTTTGATATTGCCGCTCGATAACTTTCAACGGCGTCGACTCGACGGCCGAGTGACTCTTGCGCGAGCCCTTCAAGTTTAAGCACATCTGCCGGCACCTGATTCGGGCCATACGTCTCCTCGAGAATCGCAAGCGTTGCCAGCGCCCGTTTAGGACGATCTAGTTGGCGATAAACCTCCGCGGTTTCACGAAGAACTTCTCGATTATCTGGCTGAAAAGCCAAGGAATGCTGAAAGTCGGCAAGCGCATCAATTGGTTTACCACGAGCCAGATTCACCTGCCCCTGAAGCTGCCATGCTTCAGAAGATCGTGGCGCCGAAGCCACCGCTTCATCTGCTAATCGCTCTGCATCGTCAAGAAGACCAAGCTGGAGATACATCTTTCCACCATCAAGGCATAAATCGATATCTCCAGGTGAAAGCGAAAGTGCTTTTCCGATCTGATGAACAGCTTCCATTTTCTCACCGCGGTCCCAGAGAACACCCGCGTAATGCTTCCGAGAATCAACATCTGTTGGACAGTGGTCAACAGCTTGCTCAAGGAGGCCTTCTGCTCTTAAAAGATCACCAGCATCGCTGGCTGAAAGCCCAAGATTGCTAAGACGCCTTGCTTCAGCAACCTGCTCGGGAGCAGGACCATTTCGAGGCACAAGCCGGCAGCCGACAGAAGATGTCGCTACAACCAGCACGACTGGCACGAACCATTTATTTTTGTGATCCGTTGACACGATTGCCTCAACAACGCTGCGAAAGCTGGCTTTGAATCAACCAGAGACACGGAGATACCAACTCTCAAACTATCAAGACCTTAGAAGGTTTCCGGGCACAGACACAACGCCGCTCGGTCTGCTGAAGCAACCAAGAACCTTATGGAATCTTGGCAAAAAGGAGGGTTTGGGGCGGTCGTCCGTTCCAGGTCAAGGACAACAAACAGATCGTTCGTGCTCTGCCGAATGAACAAAGAGTTGAGTGTCATAAAACCCGCATTTCCTGCTTTATTGAGGCAGCTTCGCTCCCGTTCTGGACTGACCACATGCCCCTGTTCTGTCACCGTTGCCTCATCCGACTGGCCTTAGTCGTATTTCTAGTGGTCGGCTGTGACGTTCGCGATGAAGTAGTCCATACGACACAATCAACTCATACCCGTTGGCCAGAACCGGTGACCTACCGTATCGATCAGAGCGACACGCAACCTGAACGTTATGGCTCAGCAAGAATTTCTTTTATTGAAAATTGTGACATCGGCCTGCGTTTAGCCGACGTTGCAAACAAACCGCTCCTCATCGTATTCCGAGCAGCTTGGTGCCGCTGGTCAATGGCCCTTACTCACCAGACACTCAGCGACCCATCAATCGTAGCTCTGACTGATAGCTTTATATGTGTTCAAGTTGATGCTGACCGGCATGCCGAAACATGCCGGCAGTACAACGTTACACAATTCCCGACAATTCTTATTGTGGATACAGACGACAACGAAATCATACGAAGAAGCGGTCACACCATGGTGGCTGATCTCACACCTCTTCTGCAGAGTGCTCTTTCTTCGAACCAGATTGCTGCTCATCACCTCAGCCCTGACGGAGATACTCGCATCGTGACGGAAATAGAGGATGACGAACCCGCTCCAACTACAGACACGATCCATACAGCAAAGAGTACAACACAAAAAAATGCCCGATAATCGCACTCTCATGCATTCCCTTATCAGGCTATGCATTCCTTCTTTCAACCTCACCTGTCTTGCATCCTGATGAATACACCCACAAAGCAAAAGCCGTCAAACAAAGACTTTCACAGTTACCCGTGGTGGAGCCCACGATTTTGGCACGGAATGCCGATGCGCGTATGGTTTGATCTTGTCCGTCAAAATCACTGGAAGATTGCACCAAGTCGCCTTGGGCTTCTAGGCACGATCTCACTCGCGTCGTGCTTCAATTCAATAGCTGGAACACTCTGTGATGCACGCTTTAAAAAGCAACTGAAATCACCTCCCGACACTGATCCACCTATCTTTATCATTGGTCACTGGCGAAGTGGAACGACTCTTCTCCATGAGATCCTCATGCTCGATGATCGTTTTTGCTGTCCGTCAACGTACCAGTGTTTTGCCCCTAGCCATTTTTTACTGACAGAAACCTTTCTGACGACTGCACTTGCATGGATCATGCCGTCAAAGCGACCGATGGATAATGTTGCCGCCGGATGGCATCGACCACAGGAAGATGAATTCGCCCTTGTGAACATGGGAGCGGCATCTCCGTATCGAAGAATGGCTTTCCCCAACACCATGCCGGCAGAACCGACTGCCCTCGATCTGAAGACTCTTCCAGCCGATGAGGTCAATCGCTGGAAATCTGTACTAAGACGATTTATTACAACACTCGCCATTCGCGATGCCCGCCGACCTATTTTGAAAAGTCCTACGCACACCGCACGGATGGCAACCCTCGCGAAGATGTTCCCAGGAGCACGGTTTCTCCACATTGTCCGAGACCCATTTATTGTATTTCCTTCAACAAAACGTCTTTGGAATTCGCTGCATCACGTTCAGGCCCTGCAAATAGACTCTGAAAACAATGCTGAGGAATATGTCTTCAAATGCTTCGATACCATGTATGCCGCATTCGAACGCGATCGGGCCGAACTCAAGGATGGCCAGTTGCACGAAATACATTACGAAGAACTCGTTGCAGATCCCGTAACAAGTATGGAAAAAGCATATAAGGAACTGCGGATTGACGGTTTTGAAAAAGTCCGGCCAGCCTTCGAGAGACAGGCAGAGTCGATGAAAGGTTACGCCACCAACACATACCAGCATGACCCAAGGATCGTTTCAGAAATAGCGGAACGATGGCAACCATTCATTGAGCGCTACGGCTACAGAAGACCAGCCGCGGATTAAATTAGATCGACCGAAGAAAAGACCATAGCCGGACGGCAGACTCACTGCTGTGACTCGTTAGTAGAAAACATAGCAGGGGAGCTATCTGTCTTGGCTTGAAAGGCCTACACGCGATCTTGGTGACGCGTTGTACCGCGTTTGCTACGGCAGTCAAAACAGATCCCGGACACGATAAGCCGATGACCCTGCGCTCGAAACTGATGCGTCTCAGCTACGGCATTTCGGATTTTGGTCAGTTCTTCACTTGAAAACTCAATGAGCTTTTGACAACTCGTGCAATAGAGGTGGTCATGCTGCGGATATCCGTAATCATGTTCGTAGACGGCCCGTCCGTCCAACTCCATCTTTTTTAAAATTCCAGCTTCCACCATTTCGTTAAGCGTTCGGTAAATCGTTGGCCTACTGGCCTGTGCTCCGGCAGGAGTCTTCTTCAGGTCGACAAGCAACTGCTCAGCATCAAAATGTTCATGACGAGTCGTCACATGATCAACAATGACTTGTCGCTGACGTGTAATTCGCTTCCCTCTCGTCTGCATAAATTCCTCAAACCGCTCTTGCGGCGTAAGGGCGGTATTCACGCGGCCGAGAGAAAAATTGGCGTCTACTGACATATCAAAAAGAGCTCGGGGTTTGCCGGAAACATATAACAGCAACCAATCTGACCATTTTGTACCAACTCGAGGCTGATCAATATCATATTATACTAGTATGGATAAGAAGCAGGGAGATACCTAGGGAATTAAAAACTCCCCAAGCCGCCAAACAGCTTGAGGAGCTTCTATATGCTTATTTTGAGAAAAAACACCAGACGTTTACGACAAACGATCAAGCAGACGATCAAGTGCGACGTCTAGCTTTTCGGGAGTCTCATAACTTCCGTCGGCAATCGCGGCACGGATCGAATTTACTCTATCGAGACGCACGTCACCCACGGTCTCGGTTGCCTGAACGGCATCCACTGAGAGCGAAACGTTGTCGCGTACTTCGGTAAGACCTTCGGACTGAGTCTTTGAAGTTGCTTCTGTTGCTTCAATACCCCGGACACTGTTCACCGATGCTGAACCGTGTGTTGAACTGACACCTGAAATATTCATTATTGCACTCCTTGCAGTTCGTGATTTGATTCCCGCTTCCCCAAGAGAAATGTTTACGTGTTGAACATTCCTTTGGTTCAATGAAATCCGTCGATTCTGCCCTCTGACACTCTGTTTACTATTCGAATTCGGATCGCATCCCTGCAGATTCAAAATTCGATGGCTTTAATCCTCGCCTCACACCAGCCTAGTCTCATCGTCTCGAGACAGGTCAATTCTTTAAACTTTTTTTTGCTGTCATAAAACTGTCAACGCAGATTACCCAACCTACCCTAGGCCGCAAATTCCTTACGCCTTGGTACCAACTGATGCTGCAGTCGCTCAACAATCGCAGAATGCATCTGGCTCACGCGACTTTCAGAAAGATCGAGCGTGAGACCGATTTCTTTCATCGTTAATTCTTCGTAGTAGTAAAGAATAATTATAAGCCGCTCATTACGATTAAGACCTTTTGTCACAAGCCGCATGAGATCACCCTTCTGAATGCGGCGAGTGGGATCTTCGCCCTTCTTGTCTTCCAAAATATCGATTTCACGAACATCTTTGGAACTGTCCGTCTCGCACCATTTTTTGTTCAGACTCACAAGGCTTACAGCATTAGCTTCAACAAGAAGCTTCTCGAATTCTTCTGCAGACAATTCCATGTGAGCTGCGACCTCGGCGTCCGCCGGCGCTCGCCCAAACCGTGCCTGAAGTGTCTTTATTGCTTCGTTTAACTTACTGGCTTTACTTCGAACAAGACGTGGAACCCAGTCCATCGTCCGTAATTCATCCAGCATTGCTCCACGAATTCGTGGCACACAATAGGTCTCAAATTTTACACCGCGTGAAAGATCATAGGCATCAATGGCATCCATGAGTCCGAATGTTCCTGACGAAATCAGGTCATCAAGCTCAACACCATCAGGCAGTCTCGCCCAGATCCGTTCAGCGTTATATTTCACCAATGGATGAAATATTTCGATGAGACGATTTCGCAGAGACTGATCAGACTGATCTCGCTTGAACGTTTTCCATATCTCAAGCATCTCTTCCGGTGGGGGTTGGCTGAAATCCTTCGCCACAACATTCCTCCTTGATCGCCTTTCGAGCGGTCCGAACTTCCGTGATCAAACCGCTGGCCAGTCTCCCGACCAGTTGGGAGAATATGCCCGAACCTATTCCCAACACAACTTCATTTATTCGGCTCAGGCTCAGGAAATTCACCAAAACGTCCGTTTTGGTCGACCGCGACCCCCTATACCCCCAAACTTCTCATGGACGTGTGGGTCAGGCTGCTCTGCTACTGCCGGGAACCGAACTTCCTGGTGCGGCAATGGTTGCAAAGATCTCGAGGCCGGGCTGGCCCTGCAACTCTGTGTCAGCAACGACTGCAACCGCTATGCCAGCTGCTCGCATGTGCTGAGCAAAAGCTCCACGACTCTTCTGCGCAACCGAAATTGCACACCGTCGCCCGCGGTCCCGCAACGGACGCAGTGCTCGTTGCAACTCAGCAAGCATTCGCTTTTGTTCTAATCGTGACGCCACATTAGATTCTGAAGCAATAAGTAACTCGGCCGCTTGTGGTGTCACCTCAATAATCGTAAGGCGTCCTTCGTTGTCACGAAGACGACGAACGATCGTACGATCTATGTGCGATCGCAACTTCTCTGCAAGCTGTTCTGGCGAACACCCTTCTGATGCATGATCCGCAATGGCTTCAAGAAGAATCGCAAGTGGCTTAATGGGTAGGCCCTCTCTCAACAAACATTGCAAAGTCCGTTGTACTGTTGCCACACTGACTAAATCAGGAACTGTTTGTTCAACAGTTGCAGGTTCAGTAGACCGTAATGACTCAAGCATTCTCGCCATCTGGTCACGGGACAAGAGTCGGTCAACACATCGGCGAAGATTCTGTTCAAATACATACGCAATTGCGTCTGCACCAATAAAGGCGCGCCCTCCGCGACCGGTAACTTCTTCAGCTTCTGCGGGGCTCCCCCATCGAACACACTGACTTGGCAGAACAGCATCTGCAGCGACCCGTTTTTCCCGCCAGCGTCGACGAGTCACTTCGTCATCTGGACTGGGAACCAAGAGCCACCGACCTAATGGCATGACCGAATCGTCGATTGGATCACTATCCAACTCCATGACCCATTGTTCCTTACCAAGCGTTACGTCATCTCGAAAAAGTACAGCCGGAACAATGACACCAAGGTCTTCGGCTATTCGTTTGCGCACACCCTCAACCGCAGCAGGCAGACCTGTTCGCTCTTCAGCAATCAGGCTAACGAGATCTTTTCCAACCCGCACAACCAAACGGCTCTGACTAAGGATTGTGTTGATTGGTGATTCGACTTTGTGAGCCAGCTTCCCTCCTCTGGTCGACGACTGTTTGGAAATAGATCGTATGGCAGTCGAGCTAAACAACCATGCGGCAATCGCTGTCCCAATCGCCATGATCGCCAATGGAACAGTAGGCAAGTCCGACATCGCCAGAAGACCGAGAAAAACCGCCGTCACCACCAGAAGAGCCGGTCGTGCAAATAGCTGTCTGCCAAGCTCGCGAGGCAGATTCTGTCGCATTGTTGATCGAGAGAGAAGCAGACCGGTCGCAACCGAAACAAGAAGCGACGGAACCGCACTCGCGAGGCCGTCACCAATCGTAAGTCGAGTATATAAACCAGCTGCTTCGGTAGCAGGCAGACCAAGCTGACCAACGCCGATTGCAAAGCCACCAACGAGATTGACCAAGACAATCACGACACTTGCCACGGCCTCACCGCGGACAAAACGGCTGGCACCATCCATACTTGCATAAAATTCGGCCTGCTGCTGCAGTTCGCCTCGAAGTTGTCGAGCATCACTTCGTGACAAACCGCCCGAAGCAACCTCCGCATCAATCGCAGCTTGCCGACCCGGAAGTGCATCGAGTGTAAACCGTGCAGCAACCTCACTCGTTCGGGTAGCCCCCGCGGTGAGCACAACAAACTGAATGACCGCAATAATCGAAAAAACCACGATGCCGACCACAAGATTGTCAGCTGCAACAAAACTGCTGAACGCTTGGACAACATCACCGGCAGCTCCTGCTCCAACCGTGCCAGCCTGAGAGAGAATAAGGCGTGTTGTCGCAATATTGAGTACCAGCCGAACAAGAGTAGCTGTCAGTAAAAAACTTGGAAACACTGCCATTTCAAGCGGAGTACGGGCAGCGAGTGAACCCAGAAGTGCAAGAACCGCAACCGTCAGATTTGCAGACAAAAGCAAATCAACAACTGATGCCGGTACAGGAGCCAGAACAACGAGAACGGCCAGAAGCATAACGACAGGAATAGCAAGATCCGCCACATGGCCAGCAGCAATGCGGGAGAATGCCGTCGTGGTGCCTGAAGAACGAGCCATAGGAGCGAGTCGGCGACTCGGCCGCCGGGTGTGGTAAAATAATTCGAATTGAGACGATAGCGTGGTATGTCCAAGGACGTCCATACCGCTCCAAATCGAGTTTTGTCGACTTTTTCGGGAAATACGCATGGAATTCAACCGCAATGGTATTCGCTTTGAATACCCCGAGAACTGGATAATTGAGGAAGACAGCTCTCCAGATGGCGTTATCACTCTCTCGGTAGCAGCCCCAGACGGGGCGTTTTGGTCGCTCAGCCGACAACCAGCCGAGGCCGACTTGCAGCAACTCACTGATGCCACGACAAAACAATTGCGGGAAGAATACCCTGATCTTGAGGCCTGCCCCGCTTCGGATGATTTTTTCGGAACCAGCTTTTCTGGTGCCGATTTTAACTTCTCGTATCTCGATTTGACGAATACGGCCGAAGTCCGCTGTCTTACCACCCCAACCGCCTGTTACGTAATTTTTAGCCAGGCAGAGGATCGCGACTGGAGTCGCCTTCACCACGTTTTCAGGGCTATGACAACAAGCTTCATTCGAGAGACAATCGGAAATGGCCCCTCATCAGATTAGGGACGGTCTGATAGGATTCGTTTGCCAATCTGCATTCCTCTTTTCCCGGTAAGACACAAAGGATCGTACACCAACGTGGTCGCTGCACTTTCCGTCGCTCTGGCAGAACACACCTGGAATGGGCTACACGCACTCCTTGCGATTGCCGGGTCACCAACAGCGAGTACCGTCTCTGATAGTCCAATCAGAATGATGCACTGGGCAGCCTTTGCTGTTTTTGTTTCAGTTCTGTTGGTGCTGGACCTCACGGTCTTCCACAAACACTCGCGTGAACCGTCCCTGTCAGAGAGCGCTTTCTGGACATGTGTCTGGTCCACCCTTGCGCTGTCATTCAACGGATTAGTCTGGTGGTGGCTGGGAAACGCAGCAGCAGTAGAATTTCTGACTGGGTATCTCGTCGAGTGGTCGCTTTCGATGGATAACGTCTTTGTGTTTGCAGTTGTCTTCGGCTATTTCGGCGTGCCCCTGAAATATCAGTATCGCGTTCTGTTCTGGGGAATTCTTGGCGCTGTTTTAATGCGACTGACTTTTGTTCTTGTGGGTGCCGAACTGGTCGAACGATTTCAAGGCATCCTTTGGCTCTTCGGTGGCTTTCTCGTTTATACGGGGCTGAAACTTGCTTTCTCGAGTGAAGATGTACACCCGGAAGACAACATTCTTTTGAAGTTTTTCAAAAGGTTTCTTCCTGTCACTACCAAGCCTGCAGGTGACCGGTTCTTTGTTGAAGAAGCTGGACGATGGGTCGCGACGCCACTTTTTCTTGTCCTCATTGTTGTTGAGAGCACCGATGTCCTCTTTGCAGTTGATAGTGTGCCGGCAATCTTTGGTGTTGTTGATCAGCATGCCCACTATTTTCGCTTTGTTGTTTTCACTTCCAATGTTTTTGCAATTCTTGGGCTCCGCGCACTGTATTTCCTCTTAGCGGGAGTCATGGACCTTTTCCGCTTTCTTAACTACGGCCTCTCGGCGGTCTTAGTCTTTGTCGGAGGCAAAATGATTGCTGAAGCCGCTCACCACACTGAATGGCTAGCAAAGATTGGTGGCTGGGACGCACACGCTCAAGGTCATCTTGTGCCGCCATGGGCGTCACTTATCGTAATTATTAGCCTTATCGGAATCAGTGTCGCTGCATCTCTCTTATTTCCGGGCACCAAAAAGGCTGAAGCCGAGGAGCATAAAAACGTCTCCTCCCTAGAAAAATAGTCTGTTTTTCGGTTACGCGAACATGACGTCAGAGATGCGCTGCTTTACATACGACTAGCGCTGCTTTGTAAAAGTACGGTTATCGACGTACATTTGCATAAAGAGACTCATGCGATGCAGCCATGTGATGTGACTGGTATAGCTTCTTCACGCGAGCGTGCCCGGCCATACCGCAATTGACAGCCCGCGATTCATCCCAAAGCATCTCCTCTAGACAACTCGCAAGATCTGTAATGTCGCTCGGCATATGCACGTCGCCAGCAGGCGTAGTTTCATGAATACCAAGGAGTTCGGGAAATGCACCCGAGGCCGATGCAACAACCGGCACACCTGCTGCCATGGCTTCGATTACAGGGATTCCTTTCGCCTCTGGAACCGGTGTCGGCATAGCGAAGACATCAATTTCTTTCAATAATTTAATCTTCTCGCTGCGATTAATCTGTCCGCGCCAGCAAAATCGATCCGTTATTCCTAACTCGTGGGCCAGGGCATGACAACTCGATAGGTAGCCTTCTTCGGCTGCAATAGTTGCCCCTGCTGCAACTAATTCGACATTCATTCCTCTTTCCACAAGGCGTGCTGTCGCCTGAATCACCTGATCTAGACCTTTTTCCGGACACGCCCGTGCGAGATAACCAATAACTCGACGATCACCTCGTGAGCTTCTTCTGGCTACCAAGTCAGGCGGATCGTCAGGAAAACCCTCTGGGTCAATTCCATGCGGGATCACCGTAATGCGATCTTCCTGACAGCCCAGAATCTTCTGCATACGATCAGCGTATGGTTGATTCAGAGCAATAAACCGATCCACATCACCTGCTCTTTGCACGAGCAACTCTCTCACCTTGTGTTGGTACGGTTCAGGCAATTGTGAAATGAAAAGATCCTCACCTGAAAGTGTCACGACAAGAGACGCACCTGTCGCCTCCCGTATCGTTTTTGCAAGGCCAAGAAGGAGTACATTTGAGAGATGAACAACATCTGGCTTGACTTCGCAAGCCAGCCATTCTGCCAGACGATAGACTTCTTTCCGCTGACATCCCTCCTCGCCTTGCAACGTAGAAACAGTCAGCGGGCCAAGGTCAGCAGGACGAGTATTTCCAGTCCAACGTGACAATGCCCGCAGAAGAACCGGGCGGTCAAAGAACCAATCGATCCAACGTGGTGTTCGGCGAAAAAGAGATGACTTCTGCTGTAGAAAGACGTTGACTCCTCCCATCACAACAATGGGCTCCGCAACATTCTCCTCATCAGACGTCGTGGGGACATATGCAGGCACCAATATAGCTTCTCGCCCACGCTGACGAAGCGTCCGTACAAGCGCATTATCGTGAAGGCATGAACCACAGATTCGACCGCCTGCACCAGCTGTGATTTGAACAATCTTCACAAGTCGCAACTCCCTTTCATGCGCGGCCCGGCTGATTGAGGTGCAGCAGAATCAGGGCAAGGTCAGACGGAGTAATACCACTCACACGGCCAGCCTGACTCAAGGTACGGGGTCTTATCTGCTCGAGTTTCTCGCGTGCCTCAGCCCGAAGATGCCTCACCCGTTCATAGTCAAATTCTTCTGGAATTGGTTTTTCACCATGCTGTTTCCGTCTTTCGATCCGCCGCTGCTCAACACGAAGGTACCCCGAATACCGGATATCGTTCTCGATCTGTAATGCCACTTCATGATGAACTGAAGACAAGGCTGGAAGTATTTCAAGACAGTCTTTCCAGGTCACTTCCGGACGTTTGAGAAGATCGGCAAGTGTCACTCCCTCCACACGATGACTAGCCAAGGTAGTCATTGCTGCTTCAATCTCGACGAGCTTTCGATTCAAGCGATCGACACGAACAGGCTCAGCGAGACCGAACCTTTCAGCTACTGGAGTCAATCGCCTGTCTGCATTGTCGTGACGCAAAGCAAGCCGATGCTCTGCGCGGCTTGTGAACATTCGATATGGTTCATCAACACCGCAGGTCACGAGGTCATCGATTAATACGCCGATGTACGATTCTTCCCTTGAAAGTATCATCGGCTCTGTTTTCTGGAGAGACCGTGCGGCATTCGTACCGGCGACAAGGCCTTGCGCTGCTGCCTCTTCGTACCCTGTCGTACCATTAATCTGTCCAGCAAGAAAAAGCCCCGAAACTGGCTTGCTCTCAAGACTTAGAGTCAGTTGATCCGGTGGAGCGTAATCGTATTCCACGGCATAGCCGTACCGCATTATTTCTGCCTGCTCAAGCCCGGGAACCATTCGAATGATGGCATCCTGAACATCTCTTGGCAGGCTCGTCGAAATACCGTTGACGTACACCTCATGCGTCCGCTGCCCCTCAGGCTCAAGAAAAAGTTGGTGGCTTTCTTTATCCGAAAAACGAACGACTTTGTCTTCGATACTTGGACAGTAACGTGGACCACGTGAATTAATCTGGCCACTGTACATTGGAGCACGATGAAGGTTCTGGCGAATCACTTCATGAATCTCTGGCGTCGTTCTCGTAATCCAACATGAAAGCTGCTCTCGCTGAATTGAGTCTGTCAGAAAAGAAAACTGCTGTGGCGTTGTATCTCCTGGCTGCTCCTGCAGGTGCTTTGTGTCGATGGTTGCACCATGCAGCCGACACGGCGTGCCCGTCTTAAATCGATCGAGCCGAAATCCAATCTCCTGAAGAGCATGGCTTACTCCAGCAGTTGTGCCCTCCCCTGCTCGACCGCCTGGCGTCTGGGCTTCACCGGCATGCATGACAGCCTGCAGAAACGTACCCGTCGTGAGCACAACTGCCTCCGCGTGGTACTCGATTCCACCTCGAGCAACGACGCCTGTTATCCGTCGTTGCGGACGATTACCAGATTTCGTCTGCGTATCGAACCGAAGCCCTTCAATCATTTCTTGTCGGAGCACAAGATTCGGCGTCGACTCAACGAGATGCTTCACTTCCATTTGATAATGGCGCTTGTCAGCCTGTGCCCGAGGCCCATGCATTGCCGGACCTTTTGAACGATTCAGCACACGATACTGAATACCGCTTGCATCGATGGCGCGTCCCATAAGACCGCCGAGTGCATCGACCTCGCGTACCAACTGCCCTTTGCCAACGCCACCAATAGCAGGATTGCAACTCATCTGGCCAACCGTGTCGCAGTTGGCCGTAAGCAACGCTGTTCGAGCACCAAGCCGTGCTGCCGCTGCTGCTGCCTCAACACCAGCATGCCCCCCACCAATAACCAACACATCAAAGTTATAGGTAGCAGACATTAAAACACCTTCGGAGACACAACACACCTTCTTCCAATGATAATTGATTATCTCGACTGAAGATATTGTCTCAGAAGCACTTTCACTACGCAACGAATCCAACAAACCAGCACTGGCATGCTGGGAACATAGAAAACAGCGGGCTCGAAGCCACCATACGTTAAGCAGCTCGGCGGTTTAGTTGATCTGGTAGTTTGAGACCAAATAAAGAAAAAATATCCTCCGCTGACATACTTGCAGCGGGCTCCAGCTCTGCTTGCGAGAGAATGACATCCGAAAGATTCCGCTTCCTCGCCAACACTTCATCAATTCGCTCTTCAATCGTGCCAACAGAAAGAAACTTGGTAACTGTTACCGCACCCACTGCTCCAATCCGATGGGCACGATTGATCGCCTGATCCTCAATGGCTGGATTCCACCATCGATCAAACAGAAAAACATATTGTGAAAATTGAAGATTGAGTCCCACTGCCCCTGCTCCATATGAAAGCAAGAGTACAGAATGCTGGCTTTTATTTCGGAATGATTCAATGACGTCATCTCGAGCCGCGGTTGACATTCCTCCGTGATATTCAAGTGGACCAAAACTTTTTAATCTCTCACGAAGGCGAGAGAGCGTCTCAACCCACTGACTAAAAACGATGGCCTTCCGACCACTGGACTGCACCTCTTCAAGCTCCGCAGCAAGACAATCGGCTTTTGCGCTTGCACGCGTTGCCGTATCAAAGTTACAGATTTGTTTCAGCCGTAGAACCAGTTCAAAAACGTGCTGAATGGTTGCCTCCTGGCCCATTTCAGAAAGCCTGAGAACACCTTCCTCTTCGGCCCGTCGGTACGTTTCTCGCTGTTCATTCGAGAGCTCAATATATCGGTCAGCATCGAGTCGAGGTGGCATATCTTTCAGGACTTTGTCTTTTGTTCGCCTGAGGCAATGTCCCTTGGCCGCAGCACCAAGAACCCTAGGAGACATACCATCGTGAACCTGTCCCGGTGCGACAAAATCAAAGATACCAACAAGATCTTCAGATCGATTCTCAACCGGAGTCCCTGTCAACGCCCATGAGCGTTTTCGAGGAATCGAACAGACCGCTTTGCTTGT
This sequence comes from uncultured Pirellulales bacterium, assembly GCA_965662325.1. GTDB lineage: Bacteria > Planctomycetota > Planctomycetia > Pirellulales > UBA1268 > UBA1268. The sequence goes on from CBFIHW010000021.1 coordinate 26,081, forward strand.
CTGGCTTGCGCGATTTTTGATTCGTTGTGCTTCATCGAGAATGACGAGATCAAACTCAGTACACATTTCATCAAGAATTGAACGGTCACGAATGACTGCTTCGTAATGAGTCACTTTGACAGGAACATCCTGTAACGACCACTGCCACCGACGCCGTTCCGGATCGCCGGCAATCACCCCAACAACAAGCTCAGGAGCCCACACGGACAACTCTCGAGCCCAATTTGAAACGAGACCCTTCGGACAAATGACAAGCACACTACGAGCCTGCCCCGAGTGAACAAGGAGTCGAAGTGATGAGATTGCCTGCATCGATTTACCCAGCCCCATTTCATCAGCCAAAATGCCCCCAAAGCGGGGCATCAGAAAAGCCATGCCATCAAACTGAAATGAAAATGGGGGATGAGGAAAAGACAAGTGGCAACCAGCGAGGAGCGTCTCAAGATCTGGTTGCAGAAGATAAAAAAGCCGCTCCGACAATTTGACGATGTCCTGAGGCGGCTGAATGCGAGTACGTTTTCGTGACACAGCAGCATGCGACGTACTTCGAACCTCTCGATCATTAATCTCCAACGGCAAGGATGGACAGCTGACAAACTGATGACTATGAACCTCAACTGGTTGATGCAACAACGGCACGTCTTGAATGTCCACTGGACGTGCCTGAATTGGCACCTGAAGCGTTCGACTTGCAGGCACGACAAACGATTTCACCGTTGAGACAAGTGAGGACGGAAGACGACATTCACTTGATTCAATGTCAACAGACTTCCTTAATCGCTCAGATTCACGTGCTGACATAATTCACTAATCAAGATTCTAAATGAGGTCTTGCCCGATCAATGATTCTGGGCTTCATCAATTGCAGCTCGAATACGATCAAATGGTTCAGCGAGTTCAATACTTGAAGAAAGTGTTTCAAAGTGTGGACGCAGCTGATCCATTTTTGACATGTCTTCTGCATGCGGGCGTAGCCGAATGGCACCCAGGCACAAGGTTTCCTCTCTGCTTTCCTGACCATCCGTTTCTTGTTCTTGAATTGCCACCACAGGACTTGCTCCATAAGAACGTGCATGCAGCAATGATTCTCGATCTGTAAGAACCGCAACTGGTGATAGCTGTGTGGCTTTCAGCAAAGGACCACCTATTTGCTCGCCGTGCAGATGTCTTTGGAGCGTTGCACCGTATAAAATCTCCTGTGCCCTCGTTACCCGTAGAGGTGCTGTGCAGTGAAACTCAAGTGGTCGTCCCGTAATGTCAACCAGCAGGTATCCGCCAAACATTCCGATATTTGCCGCATCGCAGACCGTCAAAAAACCGAACGTCATATCATGCGATGACACTACGCTTGAAACCATCGGCGGACTCCAAAAACGACTGACAGGCGTTTCGCCACGCTGGCTACAACCTACCTCTGGCGGTTTCATCGATTCTTTCGCCCGCCGCCTCAATCCATCGGGAGAACACCGAAGAGTCTTGAATCACGGGTGTTGCAAAACCTTCGATTGCTCCAAATGGAGTAGTCTGTAGCGGTTACAACGGCCTTATGGGCCTCGCCATTTGGTCGAAATGAAAAGAATGGATACCATCACATTCTGAAGGAACACTCTCAACAAATGGAGTTGATTGCGTTTTTATCGCCGCCTACGGATACTCAAAAAAATGCCCAATCTCCCATCTCACTGCACACAAATCGACATCACATCAACTGAGAACCCGACAGATACAACTGTCACTCAGCAAAAAAATAGCAGTTCGCAATCAGAAATGGTGGCTGTTCTCAAGGAAATACTCGTGACCCAAAAGAAATCATGCGATCTCCTCAGCGAAGTGTTAAAGCATGTTTCTTTCCAGCAGCGTCAACGAGCCGCAGAATTACAAACATGGCGGGAAAACAACCCGTACGTCGCACAGGCGTGCCGAAAAGCAGCAAAGGGATTATCCCATGTCCATACTGATTTTCTCACAACACTTGCCGAAGAAGCAGCCGAGAGTGCGGAAGACTTTACCGATAGCGATTATGCACTCGGTGAATTTATTGATCGATACGGCCCCCGCCTAGCTCACTTTAATGGGGTAATGCAACTTCTGAGCCAACTTGCGATGCCAGAAGATGAAAACCAAAACTGAATATAACCACTGACAAGTCGCCATATCGTATCCAAGATACTACAACACAAAGAGGCTAGACAAATCAATTTTCTTGCCTTAGTTAAAAATATCGTAGCCCTATGTAAATAACTCGCCGGCCAACATCCAGTATTCTGAAAGAATTATTTCAATGTCCACAGACACAACCGAAACACCCCCTGTATTCAAAGTTGCCGATGAAAAAAGTATCGCGCAGAGCAGAGAAAGGCTTGATGCTCACACAGCTGAAATAGTCGCCTGGCATTTTCATCCGTCAACAGGTTCGCCCTTCTGGCTTGAGTATGCAGAAAAACTGACTTTTGATCCACTCAAGGAAGTGACCTGCTTTGATGATCTTAAAAAGTTCCCGGCGTTCGAAGATGAATGGTTGCGAGGAGGGCCGGTAACCCGTTGGATTCCAAAAGGTTTTGCCGGCCAACCGGCGTATGTTTTCGAAACAGGCGGAACCACCGGCACTCCAAAATCTCGCGTGAACCTAAGCGACTTCCGAACCGATTACGAGGAGTTCAGTGAAACGCTTCCAGAGGAGTACTTCCCGAAGGGTGCAAACTGGTTAATGCTTGGCCCTTCAGGGCCACGAAGGCTTCGATTGTCTATTGAACATCTTGCTCAGTACAGAGGTGGCATCTGCTTCTGCATCGACCTCGACCCACGCTGGGTTGTCAAGTTGATCCAAAAAGGATGGATGGAACATCTAGAAGCCTATAAGGACCACTGTATTGACCAAGCGATCACCATCCTTGAATCAGGTCACGATATCCGCTGCATGTTCACCACACCAAAACTGCTTGAGGCTTTGGCTATTGCACTTGAGAAGAAAGGGACAACCATTCGAGAAGCCGGCATCACAGGTATTTTTTCGGGCGGAACCGAGTTTACTCCTCAATGGACGCGATTCGCAGTCGAAGAACTACTTGACGGTGCTTTTATGACCCCTACCTACGGGAATACGTTGATGGGACTCGCGGCCTCTCGTCCTGTGATTCCTGAAGATGGCTACACGATTGCCTATTATTCGCCGCAGCCACGCGCCGTTATCGAGGTCGTTGATTTTGATGACACAAATTCGGTGGTGCCTTACGGTGGAACGGGCCGAGTGAAGCTGACAACGCTTACAAAAGAAACGTTTGTTCCTGGCTTCCTTGAACGTGATGAAGGCGAGCGGGAACGCCCATACGCACACTATCCATGGGATGGCATTAGTGGCGTGCGACCTTTCAGTAAACTAGCTACGGCCACGACAGTTGGGGTGTACTAAAAAACACTACGTGACCAGTACCTTTCGGGCCGTGTCTTTTGCAAACTCGTACACTTTTTTGTTCGTTGCATAAGATTCAGCAGCACAAGACCTTGCTCTGGTAGGAGAAAAACTATGCACCTCACCGCATTTCGGTTCGGCAAACCATACGAATCACTCGAAAGAAATCAATTGGTTCATTTCATGACCGGTGAGCCAGTTGCCGAGGTGAGTCAAGTTGGCGGCGCTATAGTAAGCCGTGATCTTCGAAAAGCAGATAACGCCAGAAAGGCTCTTCTCAAAATTGATCCTGAAGAGATTGTGGAGCGGCTTCAGACTGCTGGGAACCTTTACGCATTAGGGACAGTCGAGGTTGGCGGAGTTAAGCAGTCTCCAGATGACTTTGCCCGGCAGCAGTCGGCAACAACTGGTTTGCCGGAGAGTCTCTGCCACGCGAACATGAAAAAGAATTTGTTTGTATTATCCAATATGGATCGAATGCTCGACGCACTCTCACGAGGCCTTTCACCAGAGATACTGTGGCAAGGATATGGTACAGAGCATCGAGATGTTGTAGTGAGCTACCAGTGCCAGTCTCCAGTCCTTGGACTTGTCCTTCCGAGTAACTCACCTGGTGTCCACACCCTCTGGCTTCCTGTCATCGCACTTGGCGTTGGATTGTTGCTCAAGCCTGGCGGCCAAGAACCGTGGACCCCATATCGAATGGCGGCGGCGATGATTGAGGCAGGTATTCCAGAAGAAGCTATTGGGCTTTACCCCGGCGCCACAGATGTGGGTGCTGCAATCCTTGCAGACTGTGGGCGAAGCATGATTTTTGGATCAGCCAAAACCGTTGAGCAATATCGAGGCAACCCTGCTGTTCAGGTCCATGGCCCTGGGTTCTCCAAAATACTACTGGGGGATGACTGTGTTGATCACTGGCGTGATTACATTGATGTGATGGCGGAGAGTATCGCTGCAAACAGCGGCCGGGGGTGCATCAATTGCTCTGCAATATATGCAAGTCGCCACACAGATGAAATTGCTGACGCACTCGCTGAACGCATCGGGACGCAGGATGTTCGTCCTCCGGATGACCCTGAGGCAACGCTTGCTGCCTTCACCATTCCGGGAGCTGCCAAAGCCATCTGGCAGCAAATCGAGAGTCTCCTTGACAAGCCTGGCGTTCGTCACGCAACTGCACCATATGGCTCTCGATTTGTAGAAGGAGAGCGATGTGGATGGCTACGACCGACAATTGTCGAATGTGACTCCCCGGACCCAGAACTTGCACACGCGGAATATATGTTTCCATTTTGCAGTGTGGTGAAGTGCCCACAGGAGAAAATGTTGGACCGAATTGGCCCTACCCTTGTTGCAACGGCTATCACAAATGACAGTGGTTTTCAGCATCAATTGATTGACGCGAATCATATTGATCGTTTGAATTTTGGTCCTCTGCCAACAATAAAGCTCGATTGGTTACAACCTCACGAAGGAAACATCATCGATTTCCTTTATCGCTCGAGAGCTCTTCAAATGGCTGCAACATCAGAACTGGTCTCTGCCGCAACCGCTGCTCCGGCTCAATCAGGCAGTTAGACCCATGACACACGAGTCGGAAAAACCGGCTGTGCAGCCGTCACTATTTG
>CBFIHW010000022.1:0-29292 GCA_965662325.1 uncultured Pirellulales bacterium
TCTTGATACCGCTGAAGTTCCTCTTGCCCATCGGGCACACGACTGTGGGCAATACCTTCACTGAGGAACGGCAGTAATGCAAGCGCAGTAGCACCAATCGGATTCGGGCTTGGTCCCTCCTTTACTTCACCCCCACCATCTCCAGCATCCTCGAGGGATCCATCAAGTGCCCAGGAACCATCACCACGCTGGCACCTTGCTAACCAGTCAATGCCTTCGCGAATTGATTCCAGCGACCGAGGAGTCGCACCGTAGAAATCAATGAGTGCCTGCTTACTTGCAAGCGTAAGACGACCACCAATTGAGCCTTTTCTTCGGAGCGGAGCAGAGGCTGCTGGATCCGAAAAAATCTTTTTGATTGCAGTAACGTTTATGATCCCGGCCGGTAACTTCTCATCATCATCAGCCAGGACACGCAAGATTATGTAATTCGATGTTTGTAAACCACCACCAGATGCTTCAATCAGACTTGAACGAACTTGTGGTTTGGCAGTCGAAGTTACCGAGAGAGCCACGGAAACCTCTTGCCCACCTGCTGGAACCAACTTTGCTGAGGCATCAACTCCCGAAGGAAGGTTTTTCAATTCAATATCGAGCGGGCCGTCATAGCTCTGTCGTTTAACTGGCAGACGAATAACCTCACTAGAACTACGCTTTAAATCAATAACACGAAAGGACTCTATCCGAAACGGATAACGAGAAATCTCAACTGGAATTTTCCCCACAACCTTTCGCCCGTACGCATTGGTTGCAACCTCAAGATTGACAAGACCATCAACCGCAGTCGTAGCAGCGGATACAATTATTTGGACAACCTCGGGATCCTTACCATCGGCTGGAGATTCAACCTTGGCAGTGAGCGACGCACCTCTTCCGGAAACAGAAACAGGAGCCTGTCCAGAAAAACCGTTCCGCTTCAAGGAAACTGAAACAGTTTTGCTTGCACCCGGTTGAAGCACAAACTTCTCAACTTTCCCGAACTCAGGACGGGAAACCTTATTCACAACAACATCGATGGAACCCGAAGCAGACATTTTTTTCAGTTTTGCTTTAACTGAAACCGACGCCTTGACAACGGCATCACCGAGGCTTGGTGATGCCTGAAAAACGACTTTGCCGGCCGAAGATCCTTCCTTTATGTCAAGTGTTTCTGGAGATGAAGTGACTCCGTCTGGAAGCCCTTGGAAAGAGACCTTAATACTCCCCTTGTTACCATTCCTGGTCACTCGCACTTCGAATTCACCTTTGCCGGCTGGCTCTAACTCGACGTCACCCATTTCAACCAGTTCAATGACTTCTGGTTCCTCAACGGGTGCCGGAACCTCAACAACAGGTGGTGGCGGTGGTGGCTCACTGCACCCAGCCATTACGGCACAGAGCACCATGAGACTTCGGCCGGCTAGACCCGCAAATCGTCCACCTGAAGCACTACAGAATTGCTCAAGCATGGCTGTTCCCTCGCGTACCAGCTTTTTCTAACAGCCAGCAATCGGGCAACCAGCAGCCCTCAACACCGACTTCGTGACGTTATACGATAAACCGGTATCCACAGAAAGCTTTGTCCATCAGATGAACAGTTTTCATGGATCATGTCTTATATTGCTCACGCTGCAGATTTGGCTTGACACCTTCAGGAGTCACGTCACTTTCTATGTCAAACCATTCTTTCTTGAAGTCAATACGAGGTTGTCCGCCTGACTCCTTCAATGCCACATTACTGACTAAGGCGATAACAGCATCAGCAAGCGCAACTTCCGGCTTACATCGTGGCTGATTCGTAGGATCTGGATTGCGAACACACCACGCCCAGTGTTCCATTTCTTCGGTATAGCCACGTGAAGGTGGAGCCTTCCCTGCAGCCTCTGTTGGGACAGCAACGACACTTCCGGCACCACCACTTTCTGTTGTGTCGAGTACAGCCTCACCACTCTTTGATTTCGAGACGGTCACCCGAGTGTCCCGTGACGATCCCTTGTAGAGCATTACGTTCTGCTCCTGCTCGAGAATGAGGGTGCCTTCGGTTCCCATAACGACTTCACCGTACCCACCGAAACCATTCCCGTTGATCGATGAATAGGTGACAACTATTTTCTTATTTGGATTCTCTGCGTAATCAGGAGCCGGGTACTCATACATGCAGTACACGTGATCATCAACCTCACGGTCATCGGGGAAAATACTGCGATTCCCAACAGCTGTCACCGTCAGGGGCTTCACTTTCTTTCCTGCTCCGTGCATGGCTGAAATGAAAATGCCGGCAGCATCGAGTTGGTGACTCCCAAGCTCTGCCATCAACCCACCACCGGTACGATTCCAAAGTCGCCAGCGAATCAGTTCCTCAAGCGGAGTGCGAGCCGCCCCATCAGGCAGCTGCTTCTCGGTATAGCCAAACAAATCCGCAGCAACGTCGCTGTCCGCCAACTGAGCTTCCAACTGCGCCACTCGCTTTGACCAAACATCAACTTCCGATGGCTTAGATTCTTCAAGCCTTCGTTTCCAGCTAGCCATTTTCTTGAGAAGCGACTCGTCAGTAGGCAACGGCGGCTTCCAGCTATCCTTACCTGGCAAATTCCCACGATGCCATTGGGCACGGATCGAATGAACATCTCCAATAAGACGAGCATCACCAATCGTATGCACAGCGTTGTCGTATAAGACACTGTAGTGGCGTTGATGACCGGTGGCTAGAAGCTTCCCTGTCTCACGAGCAGTCCGTCCCATTTCTTTGCACTCATGAATCGAATGTCCCATGAGTTTTTCCGTCAGCACATGTTTACCTGCCCGCATGGCCTTGATAGCTGCCTCGGCATGCAGGTGCAATGGTAACGCGATAACAACAGCTTCGATATTTTTGTCAGCGAGCAATTCTTCATACGCACCATACACCTTGACCTGCTTGCGGGCCTCGTCCTCAGTTTTCCAACCATACTTCGACATGAGACCGGGCCGGACGCGTTGAGCATTCGGACTGGAGACATCACCATGAAACGCACGAAACACGTTGTATGGCCGAATGTCCGCAATCGCGACAGCTTTGAGATAGTCGGGGTTATGTGCTCCAATCAGCACACTTCCTTCATCACCAGTTCCAATGAAACCAACCCGCAGAGGATCACCAACACTGGCACCATATCCAAAATAGATTGATCCTAACCCAGCTCCGGTTGCTAAACCCGCAGCAACAGTACCGGATAGAAAGTCACGTCGCGTAACTGCAACGGCTTCATTGAAATTTTCCTTACCAACTTTTTGCTGTTCTGGGGTTAGGTTCATCGAATATTATCTCCGCTTCACTGACTTCGTAATAATAATTTCGCACTCGGTCCTGAAACACCACTATTGCTTCGAGTTACAGCACGTCTTAAATGGACACCATCGTTGAAGTATAGGCATCAGGAATGCATCAACACCTGCCCAGGCACCAAGGGGGGCCGACGCCAAGACAAGAAGCCCAGCGATTTCGACCCATTGCTCGTATGTACTCTGCGCAGCTGGTAACCAAAATGGCTGTGATGCTACAACTGAAAGAAGAAAGAAGACACCTCCCATTGCGTTAAACTTCGTCACAAATCCGACGACGAGGCACGCACCGATAGTAACGAGAGACCAACTGACAAACCGATCTGCTCGCCATAGTCGCGTCGGCTCAACTGCAGCGGCGGCTCTTCGCCTGTCTTGAGCCGACAACTTTTCATTCCAAGCTGCTACCAATTCTCGGCCAACAGCATCTGCCTCTGCCATCCACCCTGCCTTCTGTACTGCTAACTCCCGTCGCTTGGTGGCGACTCGGTCTCGCATAAATGGAAGGTCTTGAGCCATAGCTGATTCCTCAGTCTCTTGAAGTCGAATGACTTGCCGGCAGTAATCAACAAGGTCTTCCTGCGCATCATCAAGCATCGATGCGAGTTTTTTGTTGGCGGCCTCAATGGCTTTCGATGCGGTGTCCGACCAATTTTCTGGGGGCGTCCAACCTGAAGCCTTCAGAACATTTTCGCGTCGTACACCTAACCTCCTCCATTCTTCGACAAGAGATGTTCGCCAGCTTCCTGCTGCATTTACGACAGCAACAGGATCCGCGTCCTCGACTTTGCCCAGTGTGTTCTTCCAGTCACCCGTTTCAGGAAGATCTGCTTTGAGGAGGGGAGCAAGCGGCCCAACTGCTGCTTTACGAAAACCAACACTTGACCACGAAGGATCTCGCAAGTGACTGGAACCTTCAAGAAAAAAATGAAGACCAATCACTATCCGTAAAAATGTAAGAGCGGCCGTCACCAACACCGCTGTTCGCATACAACTCATACTTATTGTACGTCCAAAGAAAAATGATTCTGGAATATAAATGTCAGCAAATGGAATCTATGACTGAAGAAACTTGTAATAGCAAACAAATCAATCACTACCCATTTTTCAGGTATCTCGTACTTTTGCAACAAGTATTGATGAATCTCCGTCCTCGGTTCCTATATTGCGATTCCCGTGATTGCCAGATATACCTTATCGGTAGAGACACGGAAGGTTTTCTATCGCTCCGAGAAGGCATCGCGTGGAAGCTTGTGAAACCCTCACATTCTCATCTGTTCCTCACTCAAGCCCTAAGAAGTTTTCGTGCGAATCGTTCTCTGCTACCCGGCTGAATCTCGACACATTGAACAGATTCAAGCTGTTTACCCAGACGCGACGGTAGTTTCTGCTGGGCAAGAATGCATCGCGGAAGAACTTCCGAACGCTGATATCTTTTGCGGGCATGCCAAGGTGCCGGTACCGTGGGAAGATACTGTCAAAGCGCAACGCCTGCGTTGGATTCAGTCATCAGCAGCTGGGCTGGATCATTGCCTTGTCTCTTGTGTGGTCAATTCAGACATAGTGGTATCGAGTGCATCGGGCGTTCTCGCGGATCAGGTTGCCGAGCATGCACTCGCTCTGGCGACAGGATGCAGTAGAAAAATCCCCTTGTTCCTTCGGCAACAGCACGAGAGAGAATTTACACGGAGGCCAACGCGCGATCTCACTGGTTCGACCGTTCTGATTGTTGGCTTTGGAGGCAATGGGCAGCGGTTAGCAGAAGTCCTTCACCCACTAAAAACCAAAACTCTCGCCACGGATTACTTTCCAAATCGACCTGCCCCGCTTTTGAACTATCTTGGTAGACCGGATGAATTGCACGATCTCCTACCACAAGCTGATTTTGTTTTCCTCACGGCCCCTCTCACTGATCAGACGCGAAACATGTTTGACGCTCCTACACTTTCCACAATGAAACCTGGTGCCGTGCTCATTAATGTTGCCCGAGGCGGCCTTGTGGTCGAGCAGGCAGTTGTCGATGCATTGGAATCAGGTCATCTTGATTCTGCTGGATTTGACGTCACTCCGGAGGAGCCCCCGGCGGCGAACAGCCCCCTTTGGAAGGCACCGGGCCTCATCATTACTCCGCACGTTGGTGGACAATCTGCAAAAAGAATTGACCGAATGACTGATCTGTTTTGCGAAAACATCATACGATATAGGAGCGGCCGGCCACTGATCAATTCCGTTGATAAAAAGCTGGGGTTTCCTGCGCCTGGTTCCTGACGACCCGTACGGTGCCTTACACCGCCGAGTTTCTTCTCGAGAAGACCTTACAAGAGCACGCTTTCTAGAAACACTAAAACACAAACCTCCTTACGGCCTCAGGTCGCCACGCATGTCAACAACGATTTTCCAAGATGGTCAACCGACTTTACCTGCAGCAGGTGTAGGAGGCGGCCGCTGTCCGGACGCTCTTCTTGCTCGATACGGCCAGATTCTTGATGGCGGTCGCCTCAATTGGACTCAATACCATAATCTGGGTCGTCGTCTCGGCTCAGGGGGACAGGGTGTTGTTTTCTTGACTACTCGGAAAGGAACAGATGGGTTTACGCTTCCGGTTGCCCTCAAGGTTTTTTCTCCTGAGCGATACGACTCTGAATCTGCGTACAGCACCGCTATGGAAAGAATCGCTCGAGTGTCTGCACAAGTGGCCCAAATCCAGCAAGACAATTTACTCGACGTACAAAACTTTGTTGAGCAGCGTCAGATCCGAATTATGGAAATGGAGTGGATTGACGGATACGACCTTTCCCGACTTTTAGCTCCAGATCTTCTCGAGCAAACACGGGAACGAGTCTCGGCTTCTCGTTGGGAATACCTAAACAATGTCATCGTGACGCCCGGCCCGCGTCAGTCTCGCCTCAAGCCTGGCGTAGCGATTGCAATTGTGCGTGAATGCCTGGCAGCCTTGGCCGCACTTCACAGAGTTAATATTCTTCACGGTGACGTGAAGAGTTCGAACATCATGGTGAAGCGTACTGGCAATGCAAAGATTATTGACATCGGCTCAGCCGTCACACTAGCAACAGCACCCTCTCACAGAACGTGCACACCAGCCTACGCAGCGCCAGAAGTCTTGGAGGGCCGTGATCATTCTCCAAGGTCTGATCTAGCAAGCCTCGGCTATGTGCTTGTAGAAATGCTTAGCGGCCAGCCTCCATTCGCTGGCCTCACTTCATTCCAGGATCTGCTCGAGGCGAAACGTTCTTTGGCTCATAGGCTACCTCAAATACTTCCAAGTGAAGTCAGTTGCAACGAACTTCTGATGAATTTCTGTAGTGGCCTTGTTGCAGCAAATCCGAACCAGCGATTCCCCAGCGCAGAAGATGCAGATTTGAAGCAAGAAGGTGCGGCAAGTTTCCACCGACAACTCATTGTTGGTGGCTTAGCCAGTGAATATGAGAATGAGATTCGTGCGTGGCTTCAGGACATGACAGGCATTATCTAATTCTTGAAGAACCAGAGACAATCCTGCCACCTCTCATCAAAACATCTATTTACCTGGCGGCAGCTGATGATACAAACGACTCATCAATTTTATTGTTAGGCGTGGTGCGAAACGCTTCAGCATCCAAAGCAGCCAGGCTTGTCGACCTAGAACCACATAGTGCTGCCCACGAAAAGTTGCTGCCAATACATGCTGAGCTACCAACTCGGATGTCCATACGGTCTTCGCCATACGACGATCAGCCTCACGGCGCTCGATACTTTGGGTGAAATGCCATGAGCTTAAGAGTCCTGATCGAAAAAAACCTGGGCATGCAACAGTGATACGTGGCTGCCCTCGAGACTCTGCTGCAAGTGCATCCGACAAGGCAATAATCCCCGCCTTACTTGCAGAGTAGGCAGCCATGGATGGCGGCGACAAAAGTCCGGCAACCGAGGCAACATTCAGAACCCTTGCTGTTTTTTGCTGGCGACGCATACGCGGCAGAAATGTCTCACAACCAATGGCTGTCCCAAGAAGATTCGTTTCGAGAACTCGTTGCCACTGCTGGATCGGCAAGTTCCCAACTTCACCTGTTGCACCGACACCCGCAGCATTAACAAGAAGATCTACGACAGGCCATTCTTTTTGGAGTTGGTCGGACAATCGACGCCAGGAGTCGACATCGCGAACGTCAAAGGGGCTTGGCAGATGCTTCCCACCACTGGAGATAACTTCCTGATCAAGATCACACCAGGCCTGATCACTTGTGCCTTTTAAATCAACAGTTGCGATTTCCCAACCGCGGCTTGCCAGCTCCCGGGTGATCGCCTTGCCGAGTCCACTTACCGCACCCGTCACAATGGCTCGGCCAGCGGGGGGAATAGGCATTGTTGTAAACCGTACTGAAAGAACGTCGGGAACGCCCGCAGCGTTCAATCGACAAGCGAGGGTGACCGGACTCGAACCGGCGGCCTCCAGCGTGACAGGCTGGCGCTCTAACCAACTGAGCTACACCCCCCTCAAATTTCGCAAATCGAAGTGATTACAGAAATTCAGGGCGAGAATACCTCGCAAGCATGTGAGAATATAGCAGAAAAAGGATGCCAGAAAGGGGGCTGGGCGTTTTCCGAAGAAAACCTCCCTGGAAGAAAACACAATGGCCGAAAGGACCCGATTTAATCACAAAAGCGATGAACTCCGGTAATAACTGTCCAGCTGGCACCATCATCCTTGAACTCTTTCATGTATCGGACATATGAACCCTACCGCTTCCGGCAAAGAGAATCTAAAAGCTTTTGAGAACCCCCGTCTACATTATTCCAAGGAGACAAGAGGAACGATAGACTAAGGCGGTCGGGTACAGACGTATCCGCACAATTGTCTCTTGATTAGTGAAAGGCAGTTCCATCCATGCCACTGTTCGAGATTGAAACCGAAGCACATATTATTATTTCTTGGGCAGATAATGAGCATTCTGCATCTGCTGTCGTCTCTGAAGCATATCCTCAAGAAAAAATTCTTCGCCTCACTCGGCGACCACGGGACTCGTGGGTGATATCAAAATCTGCACTGGGAATTGTGTCGGAAACACATGACGCTCAGCCACTCCTGCCGAGTAGCACTGCCAGAGACTGCCTTGCCCGTGCATCAGGTGACAAGTTTCATGCCATTCGTCTCTATATGAACGAAACCGGAGACGACCTTGAGCGAGCCAGAAAAGTTATCGAGTCAAATATGGTTATGGGTTGGTGACTATCGAAAGCTGAGAAGCTTTTTCCTATTGAGACCAACCACAACTAGTTTGGTATCTGCGGGCTGCCTAGCTGAGCCTCAAACGAGGCGGGTGTAATATCCTGAACGGAATTCGGTTGTCCGCTGACACCGTCAAGATCGTGCTTCGAGCCTGGCGACTGAACAATGATCGGACTTGCTGGCTGATAACTCGAAGTACCGCCCGGCCTGTACCCCGGATCAGGACGCCGAGAGGTTGGAGGCACTGGAGGAGAATGCATCGGTGACTCGAGAGACGGATGGCCGCGTGGAACGGTCGATGGTGATTCTTCTGGAGACGTGGCAGAAGACACACTCTGCTGAGTATTTGGCCGAGTCTCGGGAAATGACACTGCTGGTGACCCAGCGGGAGAGTCGGACATAGCTGAGAACCGACTTCCGGTAGAAGATGCGTTGGGAGCGGTCTGGGAAAACGCAGGACTCACCGGAGCATTGACTGCCGGCGGACTACTAAATCGACTTCCAACCATACTGGCCGACGGCTGAAGACCCGCTACTCGCTGATCACCCAAACTTGAAAAACGTCCACTTGCTGCAGTACTCGCCATCGGTGGAGGAGCCGTACCCGTGGGGGCAGAAGAATTGCCAAACCTGCTCATGGTACCAGATGCCTGAGGAGCACTTGCCAATGTGTCAGGTGCGGTAGAAACTGCCGACGGCACCGTCTGATATGGACCTACCTGCGGTTGCGGTGATGTGGATGCAACCGCGCCTGAGTCTGATGTTGTCGGCTGAGCAGTTGGAGGCGTTGAACCATACGTTACAGGAGACTGTGGAGCCGGAGGTGTTGCAGCAACCATGGCAGGAAGAGCCTGGTCGCCAGGAAGACCCTGGCCGTTCGGCTGCAATGCGTAGCTATCAGGTGTTGATGTTGTTGGATAGGGCTGCGCGGTTGCTGATGGTTTTGTTGTGTCTCCCTCAAAGGCCGGTGCCTCAGCAAGCGTTGCAGGGTCAGGCCCACCCATACCGAGTGATCCCCACGACGTACCCATCGATGACCCACTTTTGCAACCACTGCCGCAAGCAAGAAGCATGATGAGACACGACAACTCAACTGTGCCTACTACGGCACTCCAACGGTAGGCTTTGATCCGGGTGATCAGATGCATGAACGTTTCTCCCAAACAGCATGGCTAGAAAATCGGGTTGGGCAAGGAATACGTTTTCTATCGGCTAGCTGTCAACGTCATCCTTTATCTGAATTACCTCGAACTAAAAAAAACTGCTGTATCACGGACTCAACGTGATACAGCAGACAAATGGCTCAAAATAGGGTAACTGGGGAAGTCGCCTTACGATTTCGCTGCCATAAAACGGCTCCCAACAACATCCCAATCCACAACGTCAAAGAACGCCTTTACATAGTCGGCTCGGCGGTTTTGATACAGGAGATAATAGGCATGTTCCCATACATCGACTCCCAGCAGAGGAGCATTCCCATGCATGACCGGACTGTCTTGATTCGCCGTGCTCTCCACAAGGATTTTGCCTTGAGGATCAACGGACAACCAAGCCCACCCACTACCGAAACGTGTCATTGCAGCTTTCGTAAACGTCTCTTGAAAATTTGCGAAACTGCCAAACACCGAACAGACCGCCTGACCAAGTTCTCCAGACGGCTCGCCCCCTTTGCCACCTCCCAATGACTCCCAAAAGAGTGAGTGATTAGCGTGCCCACCGCCATTGTTTCGCACAGCTGTACGAATTCCTTCTGGCACCTGTTCGAGGTCACTGATGAGTTTTTCTATGGGAAGGTCAGCTAAAGAACTACCCTCAAGAGCTTTATTCACGTTTGCCACATAGGCAGCATGATGTTTGTCATGATGAATTTCCATTGTGCGAGCATCAATATGAGGCTCAAGTGCGTCAAAGGAGTAGGGCAGTGGGGGAAGCGTGTAAGCCATAAATGTACGTCTCCGCTAAAACAAGTGATATGGGGTCAAAACAGTCTCAATCTGAACGAATACCTTGTGTGATGGTACCTGAGTTGCGGAGAACGGGCAAACGCTTCCTGGAAACCCTACCGCATTGAAACTCTGACGGTCAGGCAGAGAAAACCGATCACGCAGACGCCTGCGTTGAAACTACGAAATCTCAGTAAGCAGGACAGAAAAACCGACAGAGAATCAAAGGAGTCGATTGATACATTGCATTCTATTTTTCGCAAGGAGACCGTCCGTGACCCGACTATTCGGTCGCAGCCAGCCACAGCGACCGAGCACCTCACCTTTAGCCAATAAGACAGTACCGCATCAAGGGAGTGGGAATACGGGTTCCGGCATATCGGAGACTCTGCCACCCCTTTACAGGCACTTGGCTTCGTTTGTGCCGACCCGAGTAGTATCTCTATTCGGCGTTGCCGCAATCCAAATCTGCGTACTGTTCCTTGCACTTGGTCCCTGCTTGAGTCATGAATTTGCAGGCTATGAATTCATGCCGGATGGAGGCAAATACAGCCTGAGCGTTGATATCCTTCGGGGAGGCTTTGGTCTTCAAGGGCAAGCCAATCTGGCGGGCTGGCTGACGCAAACATTTCTTTTGCTTGCGACCGGAGTAGCATTGATCCTTCGAACCCTCCAACGCAATCGCTGCGACACCATAAAGCCCGGCTTCCGACTATGGGGAGCACTGGCGATCGTTCTGGCCAGTACGTCATTGGCCACAACACTACCGATCGGGCCAGCAGTTGCAGCAGCACTGCTTCAGTCAACCAATACGCCTTTTGGACCGCAAGGCCTCGGGTGGTGGGCCTCGGTTGGCTCTTTGTGCATCTGCATTTCTGTTTTAGCAACGTTCTTAAAGCTTCGTGAACGGCTTGCTTCCTTCTTGGCACTGACACCAGGACTTCTTTTATGGTGTGCCTCGACAGCCTGCGTCTGGTTTTCTGTACGTGATCCGCGTCTTCTCCTTCTCGCGAATGCAACGTGGCTCGCTGGTAGTGGCTGCATCTTGTTCGCCATGCTCTTGGCAGTTCGCAGTAGCCTCCGAGAGATTGATGGATTTTGTAAGCAAAAAAAGGCTCCGGCACCTAAGAAAAAAACAAGTCTGGTCACCTCTGCTGCCAGATCCTCTTCTCCTAAGGACACACAGCCAATCGCAACGACAGCCATTGACTTTGAAGAGGTTCCAAATCACGGAACAGCCAGCCAGCCCACCATACAAGCGGAAACCGCAATCGAGAATGACTTCGGTTCAAGTGATAACGAACCTCCTCTGCAACGTCGTCTATCAAAGTCTGAACGTCGTCGACTCCGCAAACTCGCGAGGAACGGGCGGGCTGCTTAGCAGCCCTTTGACGAAACGCTCTTGTTTCCCGATAGTGTCCTCGGAGGTACCCTGTGACAGTACGAACTCGTTTTGCGCCAAGCCCTACCGGCTTTCTTCACATCGGCGGTGTCCGTACCGCCTTATTCAATTGGCTGTTTGCTCAACGCCACGGCGGCAAATTCATTTTGCGGATTGATGACACCGATGAAATCCGTAATCTGGAAACCGCTCTGGAACCAATTCTCAAAGGTCTTGAGTGGCTTGGGATAAGTTGGGATGAGGGCCCGGGTGTTGACGGTGACCGTGGACCGTATTTTCAATCTCAACGTGCCGACCGATACGCAACTGCAGCCAAGCAGCTTCTTGATACTGGCTTTGCCTACCGAGACTTTGCAACCCCTCAGGAACTTGATGCTGAACGCAAGGAGGCACAGGCCGCTGGCCGTCCTTTTCTCTATAGCCGAAGATTCGCGGCCTTTGATGAAAAAACAGCTGCCGCGTTTGAAGCAGAAGGCCGTCAAGCCGTCGTTCGACTAAAAATGCCAAGGGAAGGGCAACTCGTCATCGATGACAAAGTACGTGGACAGGTGACCTTCGCCTGGGAACGGGAACAAGACCACGTCATACAACGGGCTGACGGATCATGTCTTTATCACCTTGCAACTGTTGTTGATGATCACGAAATGGAGATCAGTCACGTCATTCGGGCGGAAGAACACCTCTCGAATACACCTCGACAAGCTTTTATCTATCAAAGCCTCGGCTATCCGTTACCAACTTTTGCACACCTGCCACTTGTTGCAGAACCAGGAAGCCGCACCAAACTCAGCAAGCGTAAACTTGCAAAATATCTCAAAAACCGCGACTTCGCTCAAGTGAATGAACACGGCATGAAGATCGCGAACCAGATTGGTCTTGAACCAGAGTCTGATACGTTCAACCCAGTTATTGTCGATTTCTATCGGGACGTTGGCTACCTTCCATGGGCGATTGACAACTACCTCACGCTCCTCGGCTGGTCTCTTGATGACCACACCGAGTTCTTCACCCGCAGCCAACTGATTGAGAACTTTTCACTCGAACGCGTAAATAGCTCACCAGCGAGTTTCGACCCAAAAAAGTTATGGACAGTCGAAGACCACTACATGCAGCAACTTTCAACAGCTGAGAAACTAGACCTTATGATGCCGTTTCTTCTGAAGGCTGGCCTTGTTACCGAACCGGTAGCCGATGAAATGAAGGGGCTCGTGGCTCAAATTATTGAAGCATCTGGAGACCGCCTTAAGGTTGCCGGAGACATCCTGACCTATGCCACATTTTTCCTTGTTGAAGAGTTGACGTTAGATCCCGCTGCTGTCACCAAACGATTAGCAAAGCCCGGAACCGCAGAATTACTCAGACAATTTATTGAGCACGTCGAGTCCGTTGAGCCGTTTCATCCCGAAACGCTTGAGACTGCCCTGAAGTCTGTCGTTGAAAATGCCGGAAAGAAAGTGGGCGATCTTATTCACCCAGTGCGTGTGGCGGTAACAGGAACAACCGTCGGGCCTGGGCTCTACGACTGTCTTACGATTTTGGGTCGTGAAAAATCTTTGGCTCGACTCCACGATGCTCTTGAATTCTGTCAATAAAATGAGCTTTGGTAGGCGCGCAGTACAGGAAACAGGTACAGTTCGATTTCGAGATCATTTGGTTTCATGAAAGAAGCCAAATCTATTCCTCAAGTTATTTCGTTTACGAAGGAGATATGAATGCCGCTGCTTGTCGTTGGAAGTGTCGCTTTTGATTGTGTCGAAACCCCAACAGACAGGCGAGACGATGTCCTCGGGGGATCTGCCGTTTTTTTTTCATATGCAGCAAGTTTCTTCTCTCCGGTTCGCATGATCGGAGCAGTGGGTGAAGACTGGCCCGCAGAGCACACTGCCATGCTTGAGAAAAAGGGGATCGACACATCAGGGCTTCAGATAATCCCCGGTGGCAAGACATTCCGATGGCGAGGCCGATATCTTCCGAACATGAATGACCGCGAGACCATTGAAGTACACCTGAATGTTCTGGATGAATTCCAGCCAAAATTAGGAGCATCCCACCAAGACTGCCGATTTCTTTTTCTTGGAAATGCCTCTCCTGCGGTCCAGCTCAATGTTCTCGAGCAAGCTAAGAATGCTGAATTCACTGTTGCGGACACCATGGATTTATGGATCAACATACAACGGGATGAGCTTGGTGAACTGCTGAAAAAAATTGATGGGCTCGTCCTCAATGATGCCGAAGCAAAACTACTTGCAGAGGACGAAAATCTTGTCCGAGCTGGTCATGCTATACGGGCAATGGGGCCAAAATTTGTAGTCATCAAGAAAGGCGAGCACGGCGCCATGTTCTTCAGTGAACACGAAACGTATGTCATGCCAGCCTTCCCAACCGAAAAAGTACTTGACCCAACTGGTGCCGGCGACAGTTTTGCCGGGGGCATGATGGGACACCTTGCTGCACTCGGCCGATTCGACCCTCAGGCGTTGAAAGAAGCCCTTGCCTACGGCACAGTTACAGCCAGTTTTACTGTTGAAGACTTCAGCCTCGACCAACTTGAAAAGCTGGATCGCTCACTGGTCGACCAGCGATTCAAAGATTACCGGCAAATGCTTAGCTTTTGACGATTCTATGGCCGTGCGACAGGCACCATGCCCACTCCAACGCAAAAAAATCAGTTTTTCCACTTGCTACCTCAGGAAAATGCCGATACTATACGCATGTTCACCTTCTGCGTGTGAGGGTGATTGTGCGATGTGGTGTGTGCCCTTCGCTTCGTTGAAACACGCGAATGCAAACCTCAATTTATTGCAAAGATTCAAAACTGACCTCCGTGGCGTAGCCGGTTTTCCAGGAATTGGTCACACTTTTGTTTCAACGCCTGTCGTAATGGTGGCATTCGCGCAGAAAGAATCGTTGAAAGGAATCGATAATGATTAGCGCGGTAAAACAATCACCTAAGATACCATCTAAATCGTCAACACAAAAAGAAGGAGCGTCAACACGTATGGCCAAGACGAAGCAAACGAAAGAGAAGGCCGTAACATCACAAGCAACTAGCCGCTCAACAAAAAAGAAAGGTACGGCTAGTTCAGCCGATGCATTCATTGATAAGAATCCCGTACTCAAGACAGCTGTTGCACAGATCGAAAAAGAGTTTGGTCAGGGCTCCATCATGCCGCTCGGAGCAGATTCGACGATAGTTGTTCCGGGCATCCCAAGTGGAAGCCTTTCCGTCGATTTAGCACTCGGTGGTAATGGGTTTCCAAGGGGCCGAATTATTGAAGTCTTTGGTCCTGAGTCGAGCGGTAAAACCACTCTTGCTCTTCACGCCGTGGCGGCAGCCCAAGCCGATGGTGGTGTCGCAGCATTTATTGATGCCGAACACGCGTTAGATCCAAGCTGGGCAAAGAAACTTGGCATAACCCTCGAAACACTGCTCGTCAGCCAGCCCACCAGTGGTGAAGAAGCAATGAACATTACGGAATTGCTTATTAAATCAAACGCCGTTGATGTCATCGTTGTTGACTCTGTTGCCGCTCTCGTTCCTCAAAAAGAACTTGACGGTGAAATCGGTGATTCCTTCGTGGGGCTCCAGGCTCGACTAATGAGTCAAGCGATGCGGAAACTTACAGGTGCCATAGCGAAAAGCAAAACCTGTGTAATCTTCATCAACCAGATACGTGAAAAAATGGGTGTTATGTTTGGCAGTCCAGAGACAACGCCGGGTGGACGAGCATTGAAGTTTTATTCGTCATGCCGAATAGATGTTCGTCGAATTGGAGCACTCAAGGATGGTGAAGAAGTCGTTGGACAACGTGTTCGTGTGAAAGTTGTCAAAAACAAGGTCGCTCCACCTTTTCGCATTGCAGAGTTTGACATGATGCACGCTGATGGTATCAGTGCGGAAGGTGATCTGATTGATCTCGGGCTGGCCGCCAAGTTGATTGAGAAATCAGGAACATGGATTCGCTATAACGACTCGCACTTGGGGCAGGGGCGCGAAAAGGCCAGGCTCTATCTCAAGGAAAATCCAGACGTCGCCGAGGAAATTCGTCAGAAAATCAAAACAAGCCGAGAACCTCTCGTGGAAACCGAAAAGGAAGAAAAGGCCTGACCTGAAACACCATTCCTGCTCCAGCCCTTCTGGAACTGCCTTCCTTGAGAAGCCCGCTTTCATCAACCCCCTCAGGAGACTCTGACTCTTGGGGGGGTTTTTTCGGAAAATGCAAACCTGACCGCGACAGAGGCTCGAGGTGCTAGCCAGCATACCAGCAAAAACGACTGGACTGTATCACACACCAAGAGCATGTATAGTGCGACATATCCTCAACAATCTCGACCCGTTCCGGAGCAAAGAAACTGATGAAGGCAGACGATCTCAGGGAAGCGTATCTCGCCTTTTTTGAATCAAAAGGATGCATCCGTAGGCCAAGCGATGTGCTTGTCCCACGGTGGGATCCTTCCGTGTTATTTACACCAGCTGGCATGAATCAGTTTAAGGATCATTTCCTTGGGAAATGCAAGCTGGACTTCACGCGAGCAACCTCCTGCCAAAAGTGCCTAAGGACAGGAGATATCGAAAACGTTGGACGAACGCCACGGCATCATACGTTTTTCGAGATGCTTGGCAACTTTAGCTTTGGTGACTACTTCAAACGAGAGGCAATTCTGTGGGCCTGGGAGTTTCTTACGAGCCGAGATTGGTTGAATATCGCTCCAGAGTTACTTTCCATAACAGTGTACGAAGACGACAACGAGGCGTATTGCATCTGGTCTGACGAAATCGGAGTACCCTCAACTCGCATCACACGAATGGGGGAAGATGACAACTTCTGGCCTGCAGGTGCTCCTTCCCGTGGCCCTGATGGTGTCTGCGGGCCTTGCAGTGAAGTGTTCTACCGAATGCCAGACGGCAGTGAAGTCGAAATCTGGAACTTGGTATTTACCCAACACAACCGAATCGGCGATCCGCCTGATAACCTTAGACCACTTCCAAGCCGAAACATCGACACAGGAATGGGGTTGGAACGCACATGCGCGATGCTTCAGGGAGTCGACAGCAACTTCCATATCGACATTCTTTTGCCCATCGTTGAAATTGTCGCCGATACCTGTGACCAAAAGTATATAGCCAGCGACGACAACGGCCGCCGAATACGCCGTATCACTGATCATGTCCGAGCCTGCACTTTTGCTATTCATGAGAACGTGCTACCAGGCAACAATGAAGAAAAGTATGTCGTCAAACGCCTCTTGCGCAGGGCGGTACTTGATGGCTGGCAAATGGGCATACGGGACCCATTCCTCCATACGCTCCCCCCAGCAGTAGTCACGCAGATGAAGCACTCGTATCCCGAGTTGGCTGAAACTGTTGAGCATGTCACGAGTGTTATAAAACGTGAAGAAGAGTCTTTTCTAGCAACCATCGGTGGTGGCCTCACGCGAATCAATAAACTTTTCGACGGAATTCGTTCGTCAGGGGGTGGTCTAGTAGGTGGTGAGGATGCTGCCGAACTCTACACCACGTACGGTTTCCCACCGGAACTTCTTGAAACACTGGCCGCTGAAAGAAATTGTGCCTTTGACTGGAATGGATTCCGAGAAGCCATGGAAGCCCATGGAAAAAAATCGGGGGCTGGAACTCGGGTTGAAGTGTTCACTTCTGGGCCACTTGATGCATTAAAGAAGGCCATGCATGGCTCGGAATTCGTAGGCTACGAATCGGTCACGACAACGGGCACCATTGTGGGCATTATTGCACAAGATCGGCTCTGCGAATCGCTTACTGAAACAGACGCTGTACCACCAAAAACTAAGCACAAGCCCGATCAACTTGTTACTGTCATTCTCGATAAAACCAGTTTCTATGGTGAATCAGGAGGACAGGTTGGAGACACCGGCTGGATCGAAGGAGCGAATGGTAAATTCGAAGTTATCAACACCCAAAAAGAGGGTGGGTTTTTTCTTCACTGTGGTGTCCTACGTGAGGGTTCAATCGAACTCGGCCAAGAAGTCCATGCTCACGTTGACGAAGCCCGACGAAAAGCAATTCGCCGGGCCCATACGGCAACCCACCTTGTCCATGCCGCCTTACAGCATTTTCTTGGCTCGCACGCCGTGCAGCAAGGTTCGAAAGTTGACGCCGATGTACTCCGGTTCGATTTCAGTCATGCTACGCCTGTTGGTCATGAAACGCTTCAGAACATCGAAGCAATGGTGAACGAAAGCACCTTGGTGGCGACACCGGTATCAGCAAACCTTCTGCCATTGGAAGAGGCTCGGCATGCTGGCGCAATGATGCTGTTTGGTGAAAAATACCCTGACGTTGTCCGAATGGTTTCCATTGACGGGATCAGCAGAGAACTTTGTGGTGGAACGCATGTTGAAAATACCGGTGAAATCGGTGTCGTCAAAATCATTCATGAAGAAAGCGTTTCGGCTGGCACAAGACGAGTCATTGCGATAACGGGCCTCCGTGCCCTCGAACGTTTCCGGCAAGCAGAAGCTACCCTCACAGAGTCAGCAAATGCACTTAAGGTGCCCGTTTCTGATCTACCAACACGGCTCAACTCCTTAACAAAAGAGCTGAAGACTCTCAAACGACACGCTGCAACAAATCAGGCTGAAATTTCTATCGACGAACTGTTGAGTTCAGCAGAGGAAGTAGCTGGTGTCCGAATAGTTGTAGCGGACACGAAAGGATGTGATGCAGCAGCAATGCGCCATTGCATCGACCAGCTTCGCCGGAAAGCGAGCCCTGTCGCTGTGCTTCTTGGAAGTACTGATAACGGCAAAGTCACACTTGTTGCAGGAATTAGTCGCGAAGTTGAGAAAAAAGGGGTCTCGGCAGGTACATGGATACGCGAACCTGCTGCTCTGGTAGGAGGCCGCGGTGGTGGACGCCCAGATCTGGCACAAGCTGGCGGCAAGCTTTCAGCAAAGCTACCCGAGGCGCTCGCTCGCGCAAAACAGGAAATACGAAGTTCTCTCGAAGGCTAAAAGACAACCCCCAGGGCTCCAACGCATTGTGACACACAGCAACCGAAGAACTACGTAAGCAGTTTATCCACGGCTGCTAGTGCTGACTCATAATCAGGTTCCTCGGCAACCTCTGGAACAACCTGAACGTACTGGACCACGCCTTCGCTATCGAGAACAAAAACTGCTCTCGCGAGAATTTTTAATTCGTCGATAAGAACGCCCCAGTCTTTGCCAAAACTCCGATCCATGTAATCACTTCCGTTTTTCATAGATTCAATTGACTCTGCACCACAGAAACGATTCATTGCAAACGGTAAGTCGAGACTCACCGTCAATGCAGAGATCTTGTCGCCCAGAGATGCCACTCGAGAATTAAATGTTTTTGTTTGAACCTGACAGACTGGGGTATCAAGGGAGGGAACCACACTCACGATAAGTGGCTTTCCGGAAAAATCATCCCGCTTCACGTGTTGCATACCGTCTGCCCCATAACAGCAAAGATCAAAATCTGGGGCCTTCGCTCCAGGCACCAATTCATCGCCAACAAGCGTTAATGGATTGCCTTTGAAAGTAACTGCGCCAGTGCGATGATTCGTCATAAGAGACTCCTTGATCTAAACTGTGAGAATTCGATATGGTGCGTGCAGTATTGCCGGACACAGCAATGACACAACCCCACGCTGTAAACTAACGGGCCTTTCAGCATCAGTCGGCCATCCCAGGGACAAACACACCCCCTCCAAACCTATTTAGCCCCAAAAAAAACTAATAGAAATGCGACTTATTGGCCAAATTAGTCAACGTCTCGGATTAATCCTTCCAGCATTTGCAATTATCCTTGAACTCAACCACACGATTTCTCTTGGACAAATGCTGATGATGCTGGTTGTCTCAGTGTGTCTTTTCGGCATAGGCCGTATTCTGGAGGGCTACGGTCAAGCCTAAACGACTGTTCATACAACCCCGGTCTCTTTGAAAGCATTCATGTTCACCCCACTTATTTTCAAACCACTCTACCGCCAGTATCTCTGGGGTGGCCGCCGTTTTCAGAGTTTGCTTGGACGTGAATTAGAAAAGCCTGGACCGTACGCCGAATCCTGGGAGATAGTTGATCACGGAAAGGACCAGAGCATCGTCCGCTACGGCCCACTCACTGGAAAAAGCCTCGGTGAGTTAATGCGAAGGGACTCGCAGGCCCTGGCAGGTATTTCCACACCAAGCACGTTCCCACTTTTATTTAAATTTCTTGACGCACACAAAGTGCTTTCCGTGCAGGTTCACCCAGACGATCGAGCAGCTTCACAGCGAACACCACCCGACAGAGGCAAGACCGAAGCCTGGTATGTTGTCGAAGCAGAACCAGGAAGCAAAATTTATGCTGGCCTACAAAACGGCATTAACGAAGATTCGCTACGGCAGGCCATCATGGCAGGGACGTGCGAAGACGTTCTCCACGTCATAGAACCAAAAGCGGGAGACTGCATTTTTATCCCTGCCGGTACTGTTCATGCAATAGGAGCTGGCCTGGTCATTGCCGAGATTCAACAGTCAAGTGATATCACCTTCCGTCTATTCGATTGGAACCGTGTTGATAAAAACAACACACCAAGAGCCCTTCACCTTGACGAAGGCATTGAGGCGACTCGCTTTTTGGGTCCAGTCACGCTCGCTCCAAAAAAATCGACAACCGATCCAGCTGTTCGGCGGCTCGTTGAATGCCCCTATTTCTTTTTTGACGAAGTGCTTCCGAATTCAACGTGGGTGACAACTGGAAATTGTTGTGAAATTATTGCCGTGTTATCTGGCGAAGTGAGCCTTCCGTCTCACTGGAATCTGCCGACTCTTCAAAAAGGTGACTGCGTTCTTTTTCCTGCAGAACTCCAACCGCAGAGTCTTTCATGCCGACCAGATGCTCAGGAGAATCCTCACCTTCTCAGAGTCACTGTTCCGTCGCCGTCACGGAATATGACAGAAAAAACCTCAAAGGAGGGATAAAACGTCTGGTTTTCGACCTTGGGAAAAGCAGGGGGGCTCACTAGACTCTCGGCTTATCACGCGTCGTACACGGTTTTTTGGAGTGAGGACACATGCACGTTACTCGCGCAGTCGTAGCTATTTGCTGTTTTGCGTGCACGGGCTGCGCCTCACTCGGACGGCCTGACTGGGTTCAACCCGGTCCCGCAGTCAACCAGCAGCGACGAGCCGTCCGCTTCGACCCCTATTTACAAGATGATATTGCACCTTCTGTATTGAGATTGCCCCTGATGGACGGAGCTCGACCACGTGATTTTGCGGATCCGGTACCGGAAGTCACACGATCTCGCTGGTGGGCGCCCGTTCGGTAGCACAATGCTGTATCCTTGGGGAACGACTTTTTCCTCCGGAAACTCTTCTTGTGCCCTCTCGACCACGAAACCAATCAAAAGCCGCTAGACAGACCTCACGAAGCCCTCTGGCCCGAAAAGTTCCGGCACGGCCAGAATCAGGCCAACCCCGATACGCAAAGAATCCACGTTTCGGAATAGATAACGACGGTCTCGAACGACTCCAAAAGGTTCTTGCTGCAGCAGGTCTTGGTAGCCGTCGCTCATGTGAAGAACTCATTACTTCCGGTCGAGTGGAAGTTGATCATGAAATTATTACAACCTTAGGAAGTAAGGTTGATCCAGTCCGACAACACATTCGTGTGGATGGAGAACGATTGCCTAACCCACGACGTACCGTCTATCTCCTCAATAAACCTGTTGGTGTGGTAACGACTAATTATGATCCTTCAGGCCGCCCACGCGTAATTGACCTTGTGCCGGCAGATCAACGACTGTTCCCTATCGGTCGTCTCGATCGTGCCAGCGAGGGACTTATACTTGTGACAAATGATGGCGAACTTGGCAATCTTCTCACTCACCCACGATATGGAGTTGAAAAGAAATACCTCGTTCAAATCGCAGGCATTCCAACAGCTGAAACAGTTGAATCACTAAGGCAGGGAATTAGTCTTGCCGAAGCGACTGTGCAAGCAAAGAGGGTTACTGTCCGTTCACAACACAAGCAAAGTACCGTGTTAGAGATGGTTCTCGACGAGGGTCGCAATCGAGAAATACGGAGAATGCTTGCAGCCCTTGGTCATAAAGTACAGCAACTCAAACGTATAGCAGTTGGTGACCTGACGCTCGGAAATCTTCTGCCGGGACAATGGCGGAAATTGACGTGGGAGGAGATTGAGCGATTACGTAAATCTGCAACCGCTGCCGTGGGTGATTTTCAAACACGAACACCACGCACCAATGCACCAAAAAGAACGTATGGTGGCAGATCAAGAGCGCCCCGTGAAAATTTCAAAAGTGAGGCCGGTCGTCGATCCGGTGACCAAGGTGGAAAACGGCGGCCAAAACGCCCGGGCAAAGCATCCTCTTGGAGAAAACGCACTCGCTAACCAAGCAGCGAGTTAGAATGAAAGAAATTTCCAAATTTCTTGAATCAATCACAATCGCATAATGCCAATGTCAACTCCGACTAATTCATGCAAGACGGCTTATCAACAGGCTGACATCGTTGCCCACGAACAAATTGCTGAAGCAACATGGCGCATCCGTGTTGACTGTCCACAGTTGGCCTCGACAACTCGTCCAGGCCAATTTGCAATGGTTCGTCTTACCAATCGAAACGATCCACTTCTCGCCCGACCTCTTGCGATGTACGACGTGTTCCCTCAACGTCAAGTACCAGAAAAATGGCAGCCAACGGCTCTTGGCTCAGATTCTGCCAGCGGAAATCCTCAATTTGTAGACTTTGTCTACGCGGTTGCTGGTAAATTTACGACAGCATTGACCACGTTACAGCCTGGTGACAGTGTTTCTCTCTGGGGTCCACTTGGCAATGGGTTTGAAACCCCACAAACTAAACACCTGGTTCTCGTCGCCGGTGGAATCGGGCAGACGGCGCTTCTCATGCTAGGCCGTGAATTCTTATCCACAGTGCCCTCAAGTCAGGTCACGTTCTGCTGGGGTGCACGCCACGCCAGTCTTTTTGGGCATGCTCAAGACTTTCGTAACTGCGGCATGAATACCCGCTTTGCAACACTTGATGGCTCAAAAGGCCATCACGGTACAGTTATTGACCTTCTTGATAGTATGGAAACAGATGGCGTATTCAATCAGGCGACAATCGCGTGCTGCGGACCTGAAAGAATGATGGCCGCTGTTGCAAAGTGGGCAGCAGCCCGCTCTCTCAACTGCCAGGTATCACTCGAAACGCCAATGGCATGTGGTATCGGAATCTGCTTTAGTTGCGTTGCCCCAGTCCTTGATGAAAGTGGTAACTGGGATTATCGAAGAACTTGTATCGAAGGGCCTATTTTTGACAGCCGAGCAATCCAATGGGACGCGATGATCTAAAAAGGCACTGAAATGAGCTTGGAAAAGTGATCTTAGCCAGCGGCTGACTGAGCCGTTTTGACGATGCGAGCGGAAAGCCTTGATTTGATTCGAGCCGCCTTATTTTTATGAATCGTTTTCGATGATGCTGCCTGATCAGCTTTTTTAGCAACCGACTTAAAAAGATCCTTTGCAGCCGTTACGTCTTTCGCAGAAAGAGCCTCAAGCACTTTTCGGATCGATGTTTTTATTTCCGATTTCATAGCCTTGTTCCGGTCACGGCTCCGAACATTTTGACGTAATCGTTTTTTAGCACTTGCCGAATGAGGCATTCTGTCTTTTCCTGAACGTTAAAGGCGTGTAATCAAGGCACCCGAGGATCACATCTTCAAAATACCCGACAAAACACAATTCCGCCAGTACCCCAACAAAACATGCCAAATCTTGGGGTTTCCCGGAAACCCTATACCGCAAAAGATCACTGCATCAGGCGTCTACGGCATTCAGTTTTTTAAGCCGCTCCGCCACATCACGATACCCAAAATCAATCTCCGCAAGATTCGACAGAAACTTCAAGGCAGCATCCTTGTCTTTCATTGCGGCAGCCAAAACGCCTGCTCTGTACATTGCTCTTTTCCGTAATTCCACTTCTCGATCCCCCAAGCTTTCCACCGCCGCCTGGTAATTTCGCATGGCTAATGGGTATTGCTTTATTTTCTGAAAACATTCTCCCAGCTCAAGGGCCACAGCTCCGCGGCGGCGTGAGTCTATTTGCACCTGCTGGAAAAACTTTATTGCTTCTGCCGGACTACCGGCAGTCTTCAATCGCATAGCAAGTTCATATTTCCAAGAAACATTATCTGGGTACCTCTCTACCCGCGCTGCAAAAACATCAATTTCTTGCTTGAGCAAAGCTGTTTTCAGTCGAGCAACTGTTTCTTTGTTGTCTTCGCTATCTGTATTTTGAAGCTGCTTTTCTGCAAGCATAACTCGTTGTTTCGCCCAACGAATCTGCCTGTCTTCAAGATGTTCCCTTACTTTCAGGTCATTGCCAGATGCCGCTAATGCATCTAGAAGAACTGTTTCTGCTTCTTCGATTGAGGCTTCTCGTTCCAATAGGTCAGCTAGCTCGAATGCAGTTTCATAATCAGTTGGTGATGCAGCCAGTTTCTGTCGGAGTTGCACCAGAGGTGATACGTCACTGGACTCTTTTGAACTGACTCCACGATTCTCAAGTTTCTGCCGAGTTTTCTCGACACTTAATCGGGCAATCTCACGCTCTGCCTCTTCTTGGACGCTTTTTGTACCAGCGAGCCGCTGCCAACAAGATATTGCTTGATCATACTCACCTAATCGTTCCTTGTAATTAGCACAGTGCTTGTTCACTGAAATATCTTTTGGAGCAACGTCGAGTGCTCTCCGCAAAAACAATCCCTGCGTTTCAAGACAATTAGCCTCGCCACACGCATCGGCTAAACTCAGGATACATGCAATATCAAAGGGGTCTTTTTTAAGAACATCGAGGCCAGTCTTTAAAGCCTCTCGCGTCTTTCCACCCGCAATCAGACGTTTCAGGCTACCCCGACTTCCAGCAGAAAGTAGAGAAGCAAAACCGCCCTTCTTCTTCCCACTAAATTTTTTGGACAGAGCCTCCATGAAGCCTTGCAGATAAATTGCACTTGTCGGATCGCCGGCTACACAACTCCCAAAAAGCTCAATGGCATAATCATAATTACCTTTCCTCAGGTTGTCTGATCCTATGGTGAAACATTTTGTGAGTCGACTACGCTCTGCAGGTGATGGAGGCGACAGACTCCCAGCATTACCTTGAGCTCCAGTTGCTCTCTTTTCTTCCTGTTTTTCTGACATGCTTCCTACAATTAAACAAAAGATATAATCGAGTCGACACCCCCTGAAATACTAACAAAACTTGCCAATCTTCAGAGAAAAAAAAGAATGCCTCTTTTTGGACAAAACCGCAATCCATCGCAATCTCATGGTGATGTACAAAGACACCTCAGATCAACTCCCCTGAAACCCTTTTTCATTCAATTCGCACACTCCATCGGGTTGCTTCGGTATGCTGGAGGCAAGAAATCTTAGGTACCCGATGAAAAGTCCTGTCACTCCACTCGCTCACAATAATGAATTACCCCCAGTAGACGAGGCCAACTGTGCTCTGCCCTGTGGGCACGTTCTCTTTGTGGGTGCAGGGCCTGGCCAACCCGATCTCTTGACCCTTCGCGCTATCCGGGCACTCGAGCAAGCCGACGTAGTCGTCCATGACCAACTTGTATCACCTGCTGTCCTGAACATTATTCATCCTAATGCAAAGAAAATATTACTTTCTGAAATTCTAGGACGTTCCTCCAGACATGATACTGGACTCACGCTTGGAACATACCTTGCAGAATGTGCAGCGAATGGCCACACCGTCGTCCGGCTAAAAGGAGGCGATCCCACAATTTTTGCGCGACTACGTGAAGAAATAGAGCCACTTATTAAGCGTTCTATTTCATTCGAGATCGTTCCAGGTATTACATCGGCAACGGCAGCAGCAGCAGCGGCAGTTACTCCGCTTACATCAAGAAATATTTCATCCAGCCTTACGATCGTGACAGGCCACGAAGCCAAAGAAAAGAAAGAAACTATTGATTACGAAAATCTTTCAATCCGAGAAGGAACGGTCGTAATCTACATGGGTGTTGAACAGGCTCAGAACTGGTCAAACGCGCTCCTCAAAGCAGGAAGATCATCAGATACACCAGTAACGCTTGTCAGTCGTTGCAGTTGGCCTGATCAGCGAATTGTTGAGACAACTCTGGGCTCATGTGCGACAGACATCGACATAGAAAAACTTCCCTCACCAGCAGTTGCCATGATTGGTGAAACACCGATGAACAGCCCTATACCAAAGAAAAGGGTATCTCCCTTGCAAGGATGCCGACTTCTAGTCACTCGTCCGGCAGGTCAGGCTGGGCAAATTATTGCTGACATTTCCCAGCGTGGAGGAGAGGCTTTACATTTACCCCTAATTGACATCGTGCCAGCCAGCGACCCCAAGGATTTACAACTCGCAATTGATGAGGCATGGTCCTTCGACTGGATCGTCTTTACCAGCGTCAATGGCGTTGATCACTTCTGCAGGCAGATGCGACTACGGAAACTCGATCCACGTTCATTGGGAAGTGCACAGCTCGCTGCTATTGGTCCGGCAACAGAAAAAGCACTTGAAGAGCGGGGCTTCGTCTGTGACCTCGTTCCTGACATGTTTGTCTCTGAAGGATTCGTACATGCTCTTAACCAGAAAGGGAAGAAGCAGCGATTCCTCCTTATACAGGCTGAACGGGGACGTGACGTTTTACGAAGAGAGCTTGAAGCCGCTGGCCATGAAGTCAAGCAGATAGCGGCCTACGCAAGTCGACCCACATCTTCTGACCAACAAACTGTCCTCCGAATGATTCAACAGTTTCCTGTAACCTGGATTCTCTTGACAAGTTCGTTTATTGCGGAGACCGCCGTGAATATTTTTGGCGATCATTTACTTGCGTGGAGAATCGCGAGTATTTCACCAATCACATCCTCGAAACTCACTGAACTCGGCTACCAAGCGACGATTGAAGCGCCCGAAGCCACAATGAAGTCACTTTTGGATTCGATAGAATCCTGGCAAACTGAACACGCGAAAGACGAAGGATGTAAAGAAATTCCGGCGGGGAAAACAGTGCCGACTGAATAAGCCGAAAAGGCGGGAATCGCTGAAGCGATTTTGTTTCGGTGTCGATACCGACAAAACAGGGTGTGGTCGTGCGGATGAGCAATTGAGGCTTCTTCCTGTGAACTGTCAAGTAGTTATGGCTCAGCCTGTAGCATAGTCGCCACGGAGGTTCAGTGTGCAGTACCAAAGTTTTTCGGATACACACATCATTTGTGCGCCAGTACCCCTCAATAACCAACAGACAGAGACTGCCTTCGGGATTCAGACCAGAGAGTTCCCGATATCCTGGTACGGCACATTAGACGTACTTGAGGAAATGCCTCATGCTTTCCAGGGTGTTTGTTTGGCGATAGATCTTGCAGATATTGTTTCGAAACACCGATTTCGCATGCAACTACGTTCAGCACGAAGTAGCTTCCCGGACCTTAGAACAATAGTTGCACCCAAGACCGGGCAACTCCACTATCACGATCTGCTTGTCGAAGAAGGCATCTCAGTAATTCTTACACAGTCATACAGTACGACATCGTCTCCACGACGACCAACTCCGATGGGATGGCCCTGCCGAAACATTCAGTGGGGACTGTGGGAGGTTTCACTAGACACACCCAAGCAGCAAGCACGAATCGGAAGCTTCTTATCTGCTATGACACGCAAGCGACAACCTTTCGGGGGTCTTCGAGTTTGGGATACCGCATCTCAAACAGGTGAGTATGACCATAAGAAATTTCTCAAAGCGACAGGACGGGTACGCAAGCTCATTTCCAAAAAGTCGGTAACGGCAATAAGCCTTGACCAGTTGCCTGAGGTTATTTCGAGCAGTAGTTCGAGAGTAGTTCCTGCTTCGATACTCAAAGCAGCATAAAACAACAGCTCACTGACAATCTGACTATTCTTCTTTCCTGCTCATTAAAGTGGACCAACTCAAATAGGCCAGAATTCCACTGCTCAAGATAAACCCAACATCCGCAAGCACGCTCACCCGACTAAATGGGATTGCAACTGCTAAATCAGCCAAAAAAAGGATACCTACGATCCCCGAAACAATCATGCCGGCAAACGGAACAAACTTCGACACGCCGTGAGACCCTCCAGGAAATTTACGAAATAATCAGTGCCAGAGATCTCTCCACTTGAGATCTCTCTTTGAGATACCATACTTGTTCACTCACAGGGAGCCAACAAAATCTTTATCGTCTATCACGAATCATTGTTTGGAGTAATTATTCGTGCCGCCTCATAATGGACAAGTCGCCGTTTACACGGGGTCTTTTGACCCAATCACTCTTGGTCACCTAGATGTGATCGAGCGCGCAAGTAGAATATTTAGCCATATTGTCGTCGGAGTAGGTATCAACCCGGATAAACAGCCTCTTTTTGATCAAGAAGAGCGGGTCAAGCTTGTAGAAGCAGCGGTTGATCACTTGGACAATGTAACGGTTCGACGCTTTCACGGGCTCTCGGTAACATTTGTTCGCGAACAGAAAGCCCACGTTGTCCTTCGGGGTGTTCGATCACTAACCGACATCGAGGCAGAATTCACAATGACCCTTGCAAACAGAATGCTCGACCCAGGAATCGAGACTGTCTTCCTGATGGCCGACGCCCAATATTCTCATATCTCTTCTTCATTACTGAAGCAAATAACGCCCCTCGCAAACGACATCGCATTGGGAAAATTTGTTCCTCCTGCGGTGGTTAAAGCACTACGGACAAAACTGACAAACACTTAGCCCTATCGTTTCTTGAATCGTCATGGAACAACTCAAATCATACTGTCGATTCTCGAAAAGAAACACTTCTGACTAATCAACAGATTTTCTGAGAGCATCTAGTTGTCATCTGGTGAACCCAATTCAAAATACGAACGAAGGAATCGAGCACGCTCGATATTTCGATCTTTTGTATCGAGATCAACACCTCTCATCTTTTGAAGGTGTGCTGGCTGCGTGCGAACAAGTAACTTATTGACATCAGACACATGCAGATCATCTACCAGCCCCAGTAGAACTCCCATGCGCACACGTGAAAGGAGTTGCATTGTTTCCTCAGCGCTAATCGTCTGAGCTGTTCTTAAAATCCCAAAGGCACGGCTGACCTGGTCATGAACATTCTGCTCTGTTTCCTGAAGAAGAAATTCACGAGCGCGACGCTCGTAATCAATGAGCACAGGCACAACATCTGCAACTTGGGCAATCAGTTCATCCTCCGAGCGGCCAAGAGTTATCTGGTTTGAGATCTGATAAAAGTCTCCGAAGGCCTGTGAGCCCTCTCCGTACAGACCACGGACAGCTAATGAAATTTTGTGCAAGCTTCGAAAAACCTTGTCGATCTGCCGAGTAATCACGAGTGCA
>CBFIHW010000023.1:0-28719 GCA_965662325.1 uncultured Pirellulales bacterium
AGGCGTTGGCCAACAATGTCTTCCCAATTGATGACCGACTGTACGAACGGTTCAATGCAAGAATTGCAGGCCGGCCGGATCTCATGGGAGATCGAAAGTCGCTGACTTTGGCCCACGGGATGGAAGGGATTCTTGAAAACACATTCTTGAATGTCAAAAACACTTCGAAAACAATCGAAGCCGATGTTTCACTCAATGACAAAGCAAATGGAATCATCCTTTGTCAGGGTGGAAAATTTGGTGGGTGGGCGCTTTACATGAACGAAGGCAAACCAGCCTATACCTACAATTGGTTTGGCCTCGATCAGTACACGATCGAAGGGCCTAAAGCACTCGATGGAGAAAAAGCGAATATCAAGCTGACCTTTGACTATGACGGTGATGGCATCGGTAAAGGTGGTATTGCCAAGTTGTTTGTTGACGGTGAGATGGTGGCAGAAGGACGTGTAGAAAAAACACAGCCTGCTGTCTTTTCAGCAGATGAAACAGCTGACGTGGGAGTCGACGATGCGACGCAGGTGGTATCTAATCTGTTCAAAAGCAGAGAGGATTCCGAATTTACCGGAAATGTTGATAAAGTGACGATTACCATTCCAGACAGTGAGTAATGCACGTCTGGTCGATCAAGCAGGTGAAACAAATTGGTCGCCTACTCGGGGATTTTTCCTCTTCGTATCCGGTCTTGTTTCGCTGTACATTCGAGTATTCTGATCCGAAAGTCTGGTCTTACGACCTCTTTCATTGTATGAAAAAACCCCGCTTGCATATCAAAGAGTTTTACGTTTCATGACAACGACTCAGCAGCCTCCTGCTCAAACGACGAGCCCAAAACCAGAAAACTCTTTTCGTGACGTCATCTCTTTACAAGCAATTGTTGTCACGTTGACAATAGGATTTTTGGCTTATATCCAGAGAGATCCTGACTTCACGTTGAAAGTAGAAATTGGATTTCTGTTACTTGTGTCTGGTCCACTCAGTGGACTCTGGCGAATTACAAGAGCCCACAATGAGACCAGCTCTGGCCTTGAGCATCTCTACACACCTGCTGTTCGTCACTATGCCATGCAGTCGTTTCTGATTGGGATGGTCATCGTAGGGGGAGCCGCCGTTGGTTACTGGGCTTATCTTCTTCCCGGACAAGTTTTTGTATCAGGTCAGTAAATGGGATGAGCTTATACATATGTTCATTCACGCTCAGACAAAAGAGAGACTCTTTTCATGTCACTTGGCGCCAAACTTCTCATAATGGTTGGATGTGTCGTGCCTCTCATGGTGATTGGTGCTCTCGTTGGTGTGTTTGCCTTGAAAGCACCCTCGGGAGAATTATGGGAAAAAGTTCCAGAGCTACACAGAATTTTACGAGCCGGGACTGGCGCTATTCTTGGTGGTTCTTTGGGTGCTGGAGCCGCAAAGATCTACATTGCTTTCAACGATGATGAGATGCATCTGTAGGAAAAAATACGTTCCTCCCATGACACATCACTCATAGATTCATGACATTGCACGTACCACAAAGATTGTGTTGGAGTATGAACCCATCTCAACAGGTTCGATTCGTTGGCTACGTAGTAGTTTTCTTTGGAATACTGGCTCAGGTTTCACACGGCAGTGACCCCACGATTTCAGAAACTACCTTTACGCCGATAAACGGGTGGAAGGCTTCCAGCCACATTGCGACCATGTACGCAACACAGGCCGCTGCTGCTGATGAGTCGTATATCTATGCAATATCGAATACGACGATTGCTCAAATGAATCGTGAAACTGGTGCCTTGGTAACCACTGCAACAAGTCCAACAACAAAACATTTAAACAGTGGGTTTATTTTCAATCAAAAGCTTTTCTGCGCACACTCAAACTATCCAAATGAACCACACCAATGTGATATCCGTGTCTTCGACCCCGAAGATGGTTCGATACGCATCTATCACGTTTTCAAAGATCCGCCAGGAAGCCTTGTCTGGTGCATCAGGCGAGGTGGAAATTGGTGGTGTTGTTTTGCCCACTACGGAAAGAAGAACCACAAAACATGTCTTGTCGAATACGCCAACGGGGGCCTCGACAACGAACAACGTCGACTGTTATTTCCTGAAAAAGTTATAGGCGACTGGGATGATATGAGTGCGTCTGGGGGCATCTGGATCAATGATGCGCTCCTGACGAGTCACCATCACTTCCCCGTACTTTATAAGATGAAACTCCCGAGCCAAGAATCTTCCAACAACCGCTTGCAACTTGTATCTGTACTTGATTGTCCTTTTCCAGGCCAAGGATTTGCATTGGATTTTTCACGCACCGGTTCACGAAACCAACAGAAACCTCCACTTGTAGGCATCAGTCGCCCAAAGCGTCATGTCATATTTGCTGAGGCACAAACCGAGACGGACAAAAGATCACCGGCAGATCGCTGAATACAGATCACTGAATACAGAGAAGAGCCTTACCACGACACCTACGAAGCACATGCTGTTTGTTACTTAGACGATACCGGGCTCATATCGAGGCAATAGGAAAAAACGACCACGCTTGACCAAAGGCAACACGTCAAAACAATGGTAAAAGAAATTTGTATGCCTGCTTGGGGAGTTTCCCCGGCTCGACAAAGTCTTATTCATTGAAAGATCGGCCAGAATGTTGATCACCATGTGAGGTGAAGAATGACGCGAGTCCTGTTCTGTTTGGCTCTTGCTGCTCTGGGTGTACATGCACGAGCAAATGGGCCAGAGTGGCCACACGTCCTGTTTGTGGCTGTTGACGATCTCAATGACTGGGTTGGCTGTCTTGGTGGACACCCTCAGGCCTACACTCCGAACATCGATCGGCTGGCAAAACGTGGGGTTCTGTTTACCAACGCGCACTGTGCGTCGCCGGCGTGCAATCCGTCTCGGGCAATTGTTTTCAGCGGCACGATGCCGTGGAAGACTGGCGTGTGGTCGAACAAGAGTAAGAAGCTGTTTCAGCAGCATCCCGACATACAGGTCATTCCGCGGGCGTTCAGCGATGCCGGATACATCACGCTGGGAACAGGAAAGTTGATGCACTCAAGTGGAACAGCGAACCGTGTCATGTTCGACCAGCACTTTAACCCTGAACAGCGTTGGAGTCCATTTACACGCGAGCAAGTGCGTTACACCGAACAGGAAATTCCTTCCAAGGGCACCGACGACCCACGGCATGTCGTTCGGATCGAAGGTCGCGAACCGGTCGTGCTGCCACTGAACCGCATACCATCAGACCGTAACCCGCAGGCCACCGAAGGCGAGTCGTTCGATTGGGGGCCACTCGATGTTTCGGACTCGGCGATGGGCGACACACAGATTACCGACTGGGCGATTGAGCAGCTGAAAGCCGGCTTCGATGGAAAGCCGTTTTTTCTGGGCGTTGGTTACTACCGGCCACACATTCCACTGTTCGCACCAACTCTTTACTTTGATCGCTTTGACGGCATAGATGTGAAGCTGCCGCCGTTTGTGAAAAATGATCTGGATGACCTGGGCAACGTGGCGCGGCGTTGGGCGATTGAACCTGTCACGGCTGGACGGCACTCGACGGTCGTCAAACACGGGCAGTGGGAAGAGGCGGTCAAAGCGTATCTGGCATGCACAACGTTTGTCGATCATCAGGTCGGGCGCCTGCTTGACGCACTCGACGCCGGGCAGTTTGGCGACAATACGGTGATCGTATTGTGGTCCGATCACGGCTGGCATTTAGGTGAGAAGCAGCATTGGGGCAAATGGACCGGCTGGGAACGCTCGACGCGCGTGCCATTGATTGTAGTGCCACCGAAGAAGCATACAGATGACTTTGCGAAAACCGGTTCTCAATGTGGGCGCGCGGTAAGTCTGGTTGATCTGTATCCAACACTGACAGAGTTGTGCGGCGTGCCTGCTCCTGATGGACTCGATGGACAATCGCTTGTCCCACTGCTGCGCGAGCCGTCGCAAGGAACCGACCGCACAGCGGTCACAATCTTTGATCCAGGCAACGTGACACTGCGGACAGAGCGTTGGCGTTACATCCGCTACGCCGACGGGAGTGAAGAATTGTACGACATCAACGTTGATCCCAACGAATGGACCAACCTGTCGGACGACCCGAATCATGAGTCCATTCTGAAGTCCCTTCGTCGCGCCGTGCCGAAAGAAGCAATCGAACCTCCACCGGTGGGATCACTGTGATTGAAACAGCCTTAGCGAGCCTGAAATAGGCACAGTGCTACGGCCACCCTATGGATTTGCAACGCTCGCCTTCTCTCTAATGACTCGACAAGAGCATCTGTTGAGAAGACACGCGAAATTTTCTAGGCTTCTACTGACTTGATGAAGCAACCAATTCGGAGCCAGGATAGTTTTTGTTCCGCGCTGTAAGAATTCCAATGTTTGACGATCTGATTTGCCTCGTCCCAGGTGCATGCGAGGGCAGTTCGAATCTGACGCACTGCTGCTGGCTTATCTCCACCTTGACAGGCGGAGTCGATATCACAGAGGACCTTGTCCAACGCAGTCGCACTGACTTCACTGGTTATCGATTGAAGCACGGAAGGAATGCATTCGCGTCCAAACTTCTCTTCAAGAATTGCAGTAATTAACGGCATCACTGCGATGGAATGGGACACCGCTTTTTCAATTTGGCTAATGCGATGTTCCAGATTTTTCGATTCACACGGAACTGGAAGGACCATCGGAATGAGCATTGGCCATTTCTCCTAGCGAGTCTTGTGTCATCAATGTCATGATGACGGCGAGACAGCATCGATCTTAGCGGCCAGAATGAAGTCGTTCTCGGAGAGGCCGTCGATGGCATGGGTATAAATCTCAACCCGGACCTTTCGGTAGCTTTCCAGATGGAGGTCAGGATGGTGTTGCTCGCGCTCGGCAAGAGCACCGATGGTATTGATCAGACGGATACCATCGCGAAAGCTTTTGAGTTCCCAGTCGCGGCGGATTCGTGTCCCATTCTCGGTGAGCTGCCAGGCAGGCAGCGAGGCAACCTGGGCAGTAGCTTCTTCTAGTGAATACTTCGCAACACCCCCTTCGCAGGGGACACATTGTTTCGTCTCTAGTGTTGAGGCAGACAGTGCTGGATTCATTTGAAAATCTTTTGAGGGGAAGGCAAATCAAAGTGGGCAACGCACAAGTTGATGCCCTCGTGGAAGATTATACAGGAAGCGTATAGCGGGATGAATAAGCTATTCATTTCTGTTGGAAAGAACAATTTACAAAGAGACTTCTATCTGCAACACACACACGCAGAAGGAATAGCCTGAATACGGCAGGCCCTCCTTCAATAGACAAAGAATACCCCAAGGTTCTGAAGTCTGATCTTCGGTAGGATGAGTCGGTGAATACCGGGTTCTTCACCCAAACGGAACAAAAATTCTTTAGGATGCCAATAAAGCGGAGGACTGAGCATGAAAAATGTATCGTAAGATTCTTCTCTTGCATGCGGAACTGTGTAATAGTGGAGTTGGTCGTTCTATGTTCTTTATTTGGGCGTCGGTACAGGAGACCGGAAGCAATGGCTCTCGTAGGCAGGCTTCGTGCTGGTCTCAAAAGTGTTCTTTTTTTGTAATACACAAGTTGAAGGTTTTCTCGATGATCAACGACCTTGTTCTTACTTTGCTTCGTTTTTATGGCTCAAGGTATTGCTGCCGAGCCTGACAAATTCCGTGATAGAATCGACGTATTACCCACACAACCATTGTCGGAAAATTCTGATGCACATGAAATTCTTTTTCTTACTTTTCGTATTCTGTTCGATTGCCTTTGGTCTTTCTGCCGCACATGGAGAGACCGCCACTATTCTCTTTCTCGCTGGCGAGCGATCTCACAAATCGGGTGAACATGAATTCAACGCTGGCTGCCAACTCCTTGCCAAAGCTCTCAACGAGCAAAGTGGCCTCGATGTCCATGCCACCGTCATCAATGGTTGGCCTGAAGATGAGTCTGTCTTCAGCGGAGTCGATGCCGTTATCATTTACTCCGATGGCACCAAAGTCATTAGCCATGGTTGGGAGAAAGCCGATCAGCTTGCCAAGACGGGCGTCGGTTTCATGTTCATGCACTACGCCGTTCACCCGAGCCCTGAAGACGGTGAGCGATTCTTTCGACCGTGGATCGGTGCAGCCATGGAAACCGGTTGGTCAGTGAATCCTCACTGGGTCGCTGATCTCCGCGCACTTCCCGACCACCCAATCTCAAACGGCGTCGCTGACCTTGTCCGTGCATACGATGAGTTCTACTACAACATGCGATTTCAAAAGAATCGCGATAGAGTCCTCGACCTTGTTACGGCCGTTCCAACTCCGGATCGTCTCAAACGTGTCATTAATCTCTGGAACCAACACGGTGTCGATGGCATCGGCAAAACACAGACTCTGATGTGGGGAATTGAACGCCAAGATGGTGGACGTGGTGTCGGATTCACAGGCGGCCACTATCACCGAAACTGGGCAATCGACGACTTTCGAAAAATTGTTCTCAACGCCATCGTGTGGGTGGCAGGTTTAGACGTTCCAGAAAGCGGTGTCACGTCTCAATCCCTGACCGAAGAAGATCTCAATACCAATCTTGATGAATACCCAACAGAGAATCCATGGATTCCTCTTCCCAATGTCGAGGAATTTATGAAGCTTCCCGCCGCCACGAACGTTTCTATGGAAGACTACAATGCCGCGGCGGCTGCAAAAAAGAAACAACTCGAGAAAAAGCGAAAAGCTGCAAAGAACTAACACATAAGAAAGCATTGTGGATAATTTGTTGAAGGATAATTCACCAGTCATCTCAAAAGTGGTTTGTGTGTTTTGTTGGGACTAGGCGTTCGCGTTACCGAGAAATTACGTGTGGTGTTTAGCGAGTATAAATGACCTGAAAAACAATGACCAGGACATGTTTTCATTCTTCTTGGGAAACTTTCTCCTCGGCCGGTTCTCATTTCTTTCGAAAAAAGTACTCGAGGTTTACTAGACCGATATCGGGCTCCATAAACTATTCGACACACCGAATGAAACACTATCTGATCTGCACTCTTCTACTATCAATAGCATTGAGGGTTCAAATGAAAACGTTATTGTTTGCTGTATTAGTGGGAAGTAGTTTCTCTTATCTAGCAGATTGTGCGCACAGTGAAGATATTCCAGAAGGAGAACTGTACACGTACAAAGAAGAAGACGGTGTAACTCGGGAAATGGAGATTCATTTTCCGAGAGATCATGATCCCTCCACTGAATCAGTTCCGGGAATCATCATGTTTCATGGTGGAGGTTGGGGTGGAGGGAAGAGGGACCAATTTCGCTACCTCTGCAATTACTTTGCAAACCGAGGACTTGTGGCAGCCACCGTATCGTATCGATTAGCAACAAAGACATATGATGGGGACGGGTCTCGAAAACGTGTCTGCGTAACTGATGCTAAAAGCGCCATTCGCTGGTATA
This sequence comes from uncultured Pirellulales bacterium, assembly GCA_965662325.1. Lineage (GTDB taxonomy): Bacteria > Planctomycetota > Planctomycetia > Pirellulales > UBA1268 > UBA1268. The sequence goes on from CBFIHW010000023.1 coordinate 7,433, forward strand.
AGCAGCACGCGAAAGAACTCGGCATAGACTCACATCGCATTATCGCAGGAGGAGGATCAGCGGGCGGCCACATTAGTTTGCTTGCAACGACGAATCATGAATTAAATGACCCGCTTGACGACAGCTCGTACGACACGTCAGTCGCAGCGTATCTTTTGTTTAATCCGGCCCTCGGTATGGCGGATGCCAAAGATTCTGAAATTGACTTTCTCCAACATATCCGCCCTGACTTTCCACCAGCTATCGTATTCTTTGGTAGTAAGGACGAGAAATGGTTGAAGGGTTGGAATACGGCGTATGAGAAAATGCAGTCGCTTAATATTCATTCTGTTGAGTTTTGGATTGCGGAGGGTCAGCAGCACTCTTTTTTCAACAAGCAGCCGTGGCAGGACATAACCATCCGCGCATCAGACGAATTCTTGAAGACTCATGGTCTCATTCAGGGTGAACCAACATTAGAGCTCCCGAAAACTCGTGAGCAGTTGGTCAAGAAACCATCGTAATTTATGTATGTTGAAGACGAATGAATACGCCGACGGAATGAATGCTTTCATGCGGCCATATGCATTTGTTTATGATACCGAAGAATGGTTTACAACTCGTCCCAATACTGCCCTTCTTTTTAATTAGAAATGGGTGTAAACACCTTTGAGGTATCCAGACATTTCTCATTGCAGAAATTCACAAGTTGCATAAAACTATGTTCTGGAACATGGTGTTCTGGGTTATGAAGAGCAATATTTGAACGTGGTATTCATTGCTTCGATGACTAATGGTGACCTGAGCATAATAGATCAAGTATTGTGATAATGGACATGAGGCAATCGCCTCATCATTTGAACTTTTGAATTGAGGAGACTGACATGAGCTCGCATGAGATTACTGCTTTATTCGACGAGTGGAATGCTGCTATTCAAACAGGCGATCCTAAAAACGTTGCGGCTCTCTACGAAAGCAACGGTATTCTTCTGCCGACGTTGTCCAATGCCGTTCGGCACAACCATGAAGAAATTGAAGACTATTTTGTTCGCTTTCTTGCAAACGGTCCAGTAGGAAAGATTGATGAAGGAAACGTTCGGATTTTTGGCCAAATGGCTATAAACTCAGGTATCTATACCTTCACTTTTAAAGACGGTGCTGCAGTATCTGCACGATTCACTTTTGTTTACCGATGGAATGGTCAGCGCTGGCTGATTGTGGAACATCACTCTTCACAGATGCCTGAATAGTTCAGCATGTCTTTCGATAGCGTGGTGCATTTTAGAAGGCGAAGGAGGTTATTCCTAACCTGCCCTTGGTTGTGATGAGGGAACGTTGCAATCAAGTTTGGGGCTTATTGCGGCGAATAATACCCCACGGGACCTGCTCAAAAGTAAAGTGCACTCCTGCTCGAGAATCTTTTCGGACTTGTCACTCTTTGTACTCAACACGTGAAAACTTTTCTGAACCGTGCTGGCAATACAAACAAGCCACACGTTTTTTGAGATATCCTCAGTCAATTTATATTCCGGTGATTTAATTACAGATTGTTTCTGGTGAGAGAATGAAGATCACACTCGTCGTTTTGTTAAGTGTTCTTGGGTCATTCTCGTTCATTGCTGCACAGGACGTACCAATTGATTCACTCTCACCAGGGCTCAATGAGATTCAGGTAGAGCATGCTGGTTACTCTCGACGACTCTCAGTCACAGCACCAAAGTCATTTCAATCGGGTTCCCGCTATACAACCTTGTTTTGTTTTCATGGTGCCGGTGGTAAGGCGGATGGCCAAAGCAGGCGGTGGGGTCGCCATGCTGACTCACGGAGACTACTTGTTGTGAGCTGCGAAGCGGTTCAACCAATGGCCAAATGGAATTTCAAGGATCAGTTTCATGGTGTTGATCACGATGATGTCGGGCTTGTCACCGATGTAATCCAGGCACTGGTGACTGCCGGAATTTCTGATTCGCAAATGATTTACGCTACAGGACACTCAAGTGGTGGGCTGTTCTGTTACCGTCTGGCCAAGCAGACAGATCTATTTGCAGCCATCGCGCCGATGAGTTGCGGCATGGCCCAAGGGGATCATGCCCCAGAAGAAGGAACACGACCGGTTTCGATTTTGCAGGTAATTGGTGATCAGGACAAGAGCTTTCACGGCTCTTCTAATGATAAAGTTACGATGTATTCGGCAGATGAACGGATACATATCTGGCGAATTTTTAATCAGTGCGATGCTCGACCGACTATCAATCGACCATTCGACAACATCACTGTCCGTACATATGGCAACTCGAATGATATTGAGGTTGCATTAGTTACAGTTACCGGAGAAGGCCATCACATACGTCACGACGTACGTGATAATACAGATAGTATCGCACTCAACTTTTTAATGAGGCACAGACATAATTCAAATCGTTGAACAGACTAATAAACATAGAACGAGGGTCAAAATGCGTCATTGATGAATTCATGTATGGAAACGTTGAGGCTCACGAGCATCCTCTTGATTCAATCTCTCAATCACCTGTCAATGTTACAACGCATATTGACGAAGTGTTTCGGATGGAAGCTCACCAAAGATTTTCTGATAACGATTTGCGAACCGACCTAGTTCTGTGAATCCGTGAGCACACGCAATATCAGTTACATGGGTTGATTCATTTTTTGCCCGTTTGAGATCGATATAGGCTCTACTAAGCCGTCGATGCGTCAGAAACTGAAGTGGGCTTTTACCGGCAATGGTTTGGAATGCCACCTCAAGTGTTCGTCGACTCACGTTTACATTGGCACAGAGTTCAGAAACGGTTACCGACTTGGATTGAAAGACATCTGCATATGCGAGAGCCCTCTCAACCACTTGCCTTGAGCGTGAATCCGTGAGTTGAGTCACTTCAGCTGGTTCCAACAGAGACCGGACAGCCGTAAGTAACTCACTTTCGAGTTGCCTTTTTGGCACGTTTTCAGGTCGCGCTAGAGCCCGAGCCAGGAGTCTACAAAGCCGTTGCGACCACCTTTGTACCTGCAACGGATTCGTTTCGAGAAACGAAGACGTACACGAATCAAAAATATGTTCGATATCGAGAGCCTGGCCAACTAATCCACTACCTAATTCCTCGATGCACCACTGTTTGTCGAGAATCATCACGACATGACGCTGTCCTGCTTCAAACGTCGCGTGAATTGTTTTTCCTGAGTGACTAATTGGCATCACTCCGTGCGCGATTGATCTCCCCCACCATCTCGATTCTGTCTTTATAATCGGGAGACAAAAAGCTAGGCGGTCTCCTCGTAGAACACCTAGGTTGTGAGAACGAGACCCGTACTCCTCAACATACAGTGCTGAACGCTCGGTGCCTGCAAATTGAACATGACGACTAAATGCGCCCTGATTGAGTTGAACTGTTTCATATTCATAAAGAAGATCAAAAACCTGATTATCCTCTGCTGGATCCATTGTCTGGACCTGTCCAGCGAGAAGATGTGGCCTTGGGCAGGCAATACTTTGATCTACAGTCGACATCGCTTTATATTCACCAGACGACAACCAAATTTTTATTTGTGAACACCAAGTCTTTCAACAACGTGTCTCAAATGCAACTGAATTGCAAAATATCCGTGAAAGAGAGATTTTCATGAGATGCAACTTTCACAAAAACTGGTTTTGGAACAGATACACCATATAAGAACGGCGATCCCTATCGCAGTTCTTTTCTTCCTGTACTGAAATCTTTCACAATGACTGCTCGATCATATTCATCACCTAACACTGTATATGCCACATACGTAAGCGTGTCTCCTTCGATGCTAATCACCTGATAGAACTGGGTCTGCTCACCTTTTTTATCTCGGCTGTACCCATCTACCGCATACCCTTTCATCTGTTCATCATCGATAACGTACTGTTTCGGTCCACTCACAGACGTAACGTAGACAGTACCAAGGTCATTACTCGCCTTGCCATCAGTAGTTCGAATTGGCACGTGCCCACGAGCGTAGGTGTGATCATGACCGTTTAACACCAGATCAACACCGTGCTTGTCGAGTAGTGGTTTCCAATGGTCCCGAGCAAACTGAAAATTGCGGCCTTTAGCCGGTGAAAACACCGAATGATGGCAGGTGACTATTTTCCACTTTGACTTCGTATTCTCTAACTGTTTTTTTAGGTACTCAGTCTGAGCCTCCAGGTCATCATTTGAGTTAAGAACAATTATTCGTATGTCCTGGTAATCAATGGTATAGACCGTTTCGTGTAATTGTGGTGACAACTCTGTTTCAACAGGGAGTGAAAATTGTGGCCTCCACTGGATAGACAGTCGTCGTGGTGATTTTTTTCCACCAAGTGAGTTGAATTCATGATTACCAACCACTGGTATTGCTGTGCATTGGCTATGTAAAAAGCCACCTGCCTTAAACCATTGTGCCCATTCATAATCACGGTGAGCCTGATTAATCAGATCGCCGGCATGTACCACAAACGATGCATCTGGTGCGGTCTGATATGCACGACGAATCACACGCGACCAATGCGAAATGATGTCATTTTGAGCATCACCAAAATAGATAAATTGTGTTGGGGCATATTCAGCATGTGCTGTTCGAAATTGAATCCATTCTGACCACCGAGCATCCCCATCACCAACTCGGTAAACATAAATCGTATCTGGCTTGAGTTGGTCAAAGACCACACTGTGGTAGTGAACAACGAGAGACGCATTGCTTTTATACAAACCTAAATCAAATGGTTCCGTGATAGCATCCTTACTCACGGCCTGCTCTTGAAACTCTGAATTGACCGTTGCTTCAGCAATTTGTGCAACAGCTTTATCAATAGTTGCATCTGTGCGCCACGTTACAGCACGGCTCGTTGCTGGATCACCATTGAATGTCAGGATAATACGATCGGGGTCTTTACTGGGAATCTCCCAGTGCCGCAATTTCTCGACGTTCTCATGTGCTGCAACGGAGCCAAACCCAAGTACAACACATATCACCGAGCCTAAAAAAGAAAAACGTGTTCTCATATCAATCTCATAGACCATAGTTTGAGGATTTTGTGCACGAGGGTCATGATATCATCACGACATCGATTCAGGATCACAATATCATACCAATGAGCAAGCAGATGCATGCCGACATCTACAACAGAGCTCTAATGAACAATCCATCAAAGCGACGGGCTTTTCTACAAGGGTGTGCTCTGACACTGGGTTCATCAATTGTCCCCCGTCTGCCTAAGAAAGCGACTGCACAAGACAGTCATGATCATGGGCGCTCTCAGCGGTTCAGTATTTCAACGTATTCTTTCTGGCAATTTCGTGGTCCAAAAGTCCCAATAGAAACCTGCATCGACCATGCAGCTCGGATGAACTTTGATGGGCTTGAAATACTTGAAATGCAGATGACAGATTCCTCAAACTCGTACATTCAACAATTAAAACGTCGGGCTCACTCCAACGGACTTCCACTGTGTGGATTTTCAACACATCAGGGTTTTGTCTCACCAGATTCAACACGACGTCAGGACAATATAAAGAAAACAATTGCTTCGATTGAACAGGCCTATCGACTTGGTATCCCGACCATGCGAATCAACACTGGGCGGTGGGGCACAATAAAAAGCTTTGATACCCTCATGGAACACCGTGGAATCGAACCGAGACTTGATGGGTACACAGATGATGATGCGTATAAGTGGGTCATTCAATCTATAGAAGAATGTTTACCAGTGGCCGAAAAGTGTGGCGTTGTCCTTGGACTTGAAAATCATTGGGGATTAGGTCGCACCGCTGCTGGCGTTCTTAAAATTATTGGTGCCATCAAGTCTCCATGGCTTCAGGCCACACTTGATACAGGAAACTTTCTTGAAGACATGTATCAACAGATGAAGGCACTTGCTCCCGCTGCATGTTTCATACAAGCCAAGACATATAACGGTGGGGGCACCTGGTACACGCTTGATATTGACTACCCACAGGTTGCCACGATTCTTCATGATGCAGGGTATAACGGCTGGGTGTCTCTTGAATTCGAAGGCAAGGATGACCCTTTCGTCGCAATCCCAAAAAACCTTGAGCTCTTACGAAATGCTTTTTCCAGACAATAATCCTCTTCAATGAGCAATCACTTGATGGTGCATACTTCTCAGAAAAAGTCTATTGATTCATCGTCACAACCAATTGTTCGACGCGCGACAGCTGAAGAAGTCTGGCCACTTCGGCATGCTGTCTTGCGAGCCGGTCTACCATTTGACACGGCGAAGTTTGACGGTGACATCGACGAAACGACTTGGCACTTTGGTGCGTTTGCTGGTCGTGACATACTATGCTGCCTATCTCTCTTTCAGTCTACGTGGAATGATTCTGATGCCTGGCAGGTACGAGGCATGGCAACAGTAGCAACACATCAGCGACGAGGCCTTGGTCAGTTGCTTTTAATGTTTGCGATTGATGCGGCACGCAAAGAGAAACCTAGCTGGCCGTTCTGGTGCAATGCCCGTACGACTGCTATTGGTTTTTATGAACAGGCCGGCTGGTCAATAGAGACTGCTTTATTTGATATTCCAACAGCGGGACCGCACGTGAAAATGTACTTCTTGGGAAATTGAATAATCCGTTCAAAAAAACTACATCACAATGTAGAGAGATAAAGATGAAACTCGTTATTACCTGCCTCATTGTTTTTTGCTCTTGCTCACATGCTGTGTCAGCGAAGCCCCCAAATATTCTCGTTTTTCTGGCGGATGATCTTGGGTGGGCTGATCTCGGTTTTCAGGGGTCATCTGATATTCGCACACCCAACATCGATCGACTCGCTGCACGCAGTATTCAATTTACTGATGGACACGTGACAGCCTCAGTCTGTAGCCCATCACGAGCAGGCTTGCTCACCGGGCGTTATCAACAGCGTTTTGGGCACGAAGCCAATACACCCCCGCCAGATCAGGGCATGGATCTCAACCAACAGACACTGGCTGATGCACTTAAAAATCGTGGGTACAGAACAGGACTCGTTGGAAAATGGCATCTTGGCAACGCCGATCGCTTTTATCCAACAGAGCGAGGATTTGATTCTTTCTATGGACTCCGTGAAGGGTCGCGAAGCTATTTCTTTAGCCCTGACCGTGAAGATAAACCATCCAGTACCAAACGAATTGAAGAGAATGGCGCGACAGTTGCATTTGATGGCTATCTGACAGATGTTTTTGGACAGCAGGCAATTGAATTTATTGAAGATGATTCAGAAAAACCCTTTTTTCTCTACCTCTCATTTACCGCACCACACGGTCCGTTGCATGCAACTGAGGAAGATCTCGAGCGTTTTAAGAACATCACAGACAAAAAAAGACGTACCTACGCAGCAATGATCTGGGCAATGGACCGAGCCATTGGAAAGGTCCTCGATTCACTCGATAAATCTGGTCGAACTGAAAATACCATTGTCTGGTTTCTCAGTGACAATGGAGGTGCAACAGGCAATGGTTCAATCAACCTCCCTCTTGCAGGCCATAAAGGTATTAAGTTTGAGGGTGGAATTCGGGTGCCGTTCCTCATGAGTTGGCCTGCAAGGTTCCCTGCAGGTGCAGTCTACGATGGGCTGGTCTCTTCGATGGATATTTTTGCGACCTCACTCGCAGCCGCTGGTGGTAATGTTAAAGATGCTCACTTGGATGGCGTCGACCTTGTGCCTTTTCTGACTGGTGAAGAAACAGGGCCTCCGCACCGACAACTCTTCTGGCACAAACTCTGGTTCTCAGCAATGCGGGACAACAACTGGAAGCTGATCTATGTCAAAGATTATGGTTACGCACTCTATAATCTGGCACACGATCGTGAAGAAAAACAGAATGTTGCCGCTCAGCATACACAACGTGTTGAATCAATGAAAAATCAGATGAACATCTGGAAATCAATGATGGAGCAACCCCGCTGGGATGAAGCTCTGCGGTGGTTTCATGTCCATTACAAAAATCATGTCAATATTATTGAAGGTACGGACTAGCCAACGAGAGAGCCACTCACAGACTTCGTTAGAAGATAGATGAAATGAGTTTGGTGACCTTCTACCAGAAGTCAGTGACATAGAAAGTCAGCGACGAACTCTTGCACATAGGTATCTTTCATCAAGAAACTATGCAGAGCCGGAACAACGACAAATGATTCGCTGCCCTCAAGACGAGCTTCGTCAACTTCGACAACAAAATCACTCGCATTAGCGAGCAGAGGATTCTGTATAGCCTTATTTTCTACTTGTCCTGCAATGATGCTGAAGGGAAATGGCGGAGTGGCGAGGCTTTCTGAGAATTTATCCCAGTCAGGCCCGAGTTCCATAGCACCCTCACCTGCTATCCATTCGAACATTCCCAGAGACGAGAGCTGGCGTGCAATCGCTGCACCCTGATTGGGTGGACCAAGCATCACCATCCGTTGACAACGATTGAGCAGTTCGTTGTTGTTCTGGTCAGCTTGCAGATCTGCAATAAGATGACGGATGACAATGTTACCCATGCTATGGCCAACAAAGGATAGAGTCCAGGTTTCAGGCAGACCTTCAAGAAACTCTCGCAGAGCCGCAGCATGTGTACCAATCTTTCCTCGAGTACTTGCATATGAAAAATAAACAATTTCATAATCACACTTTTTGTCCAAGACATTCTTGAGGGGCGTCATTGAATGCTTGGTCCGCATCAGGCCATGAATGAGCACGATACAGTGTTGGTGGTCACGTTTTGATTGAGAACGACTTGACACTTTGTTCAGAAAAGCCTCGCACTGCCCACGAGTACCCCGCATCCATCGTCTATCGTTGTTATCGAGGAGTCGCCAGTTATCTGTTACCGTGTTGTGTTGAATTCGGTAGCCTTCACGGTAGCTATGGTCTGTCCAAACCTGTAGTCCGCCAAATGTGGGAATCGGTATGACCCGTTGCAGCGTTTGTTTCTTTTCCTTCCTATCTGCCAGAAATGGTTTTTGAGGCGTTTCACCCTCTTCAGCCGCACACTGCATCATGCCATCAAGGCATGATGCGAATAGGCTCAAAAGCAGTAGAAGAGGTACTCGCATAGTTGTTATAAATTTATTGATTTGGAATTGAAGACACTGTTTTTGAATGGTAGTTTTCAATGAGAACACGGCAGGACGGCAGACCTTTCCCTTTGCTCATAAAAGATCTGCCAAATGAGATCATAGCTCCTTCGTATAAAATACCTTCTTTGGTATTAACTCACGCACCTACTAAGACGACTCTTCTGCTAGATACATTGTCTGACTACAAGACTGGCACAGCACGAAACGCTGCGGTGATCTGAAACTCTTGCAAAAAAGATGACAAGCTCACAAAGAACGTAATGCTGCCCATCAATGACTGAGGTTCGACACAGATTGGAAAGAAGTGAGACCAAACAACTGGTCTTTTGAAGTTTTTTGAACTTCCTCTGAAGAGACCGCTCGCGATGCCCAGCGAACTAAACCTGGGTGAATCATCTTGCCTTTTTGCTCGCAGTCAACCAGCACGCGGGCCAACATACGGAGGGATAGTGGTCGACGATGCCTTACTGTTTCCTGATATATATTTGTTGCGTAGACGCTTCCCACCCCAGTAGCAGAGCCCGCATGACCTGCTTCAAGCAGCAATCCCGACATCCAGACCATCAAGAAAGTCGTAGCCACTCCTCCACACAACAGACACGTTTTACGCAAATTCATCGGAATGCCTCTGAAGGGAAAAACCATAAAATAGCGGCCTATAAGCTCACCCTAACACAATCCTAACAATAGACATCGACACCTCACCAGGTCAAGATTGATTGCATATTGCTCTGCCGGAAAAGACTGCCCAGTTCACCAGCCGCTCGGTTTTATGAACGAAAACAAAACTCTTTTCTCAGCGAAGTTTCTTGTTTCTGCCGGAACGACACTCGGCACGTTCAACTCTCTCACATTATGAGCATGACGTCTTCACATTATGAGAAATCACAAATTATTGAGTGATCTGCTGCTTGAAATGCTGAGGAGCTGAATACAACCACAATATCTTGATTGTGGTTGTCCGTCTTACAACTCACTCCAGCAACTCTCTACGGAGCGGTTCATCAACAAGAAAGGATTCAGGAAAGTCTGCCGCCTTCTCGCCACCTCGACTTCGAAGTCGTTCTGTTTTGCGTTGTCCCTTTGGACGATTTAAGGGGATATCCATACCACCAAGTTCTTCCATCATTGTGTAGAGCTGGTTTTGCATGTGCTGTTTCATTTTCTGAAATGCCGGATCATGAATAAGATTCTTTTGTTCTTCCGGATCGTCCTTGATGTCAAAGAGTTCATCGGTATCCCATAAGCCATAATATGTTGTGTACTTGTACTGATCGCCACGCAGTGAAAAATGCGTTGGAGTTTGTGGATAATTTTGTTCCCAGTAGTAGGCGTATAGAAAGTAGTCACGCCAAGGAATTTCTTCACCACAGGCAAGTGGCAGGAAACTCTGTCCATCCATATGCGGTGGTTTCTTCAGTCCCATTGCCTGCATGACTGTTGGGGCTATATCAATATTTGCCACCACTTTGTCGACAACTGTACTGCCTTGAATAAGATCAGGGCATTGCATGAGCAGTGGCACGCGACTCGATGTTTCATAGGCCACACGTTTATCAATTAAGCCATGTTCACCGAACATATAGCCATTGTCACCCATATAAATGACGAGTGTTTCATCATGGATACCCATTGCTTTTAACTGCTGCAAAACTGCACCAATACTGTCGTCCACAGAACGCAGTGCTTCACAATAGCTTTTATAAAACGATTCCACACTATTTGCAGTGTGCAGTGGAAAATCCATGCCGTGCCAACTATTACGCTGATCAAGAAGCCATCGCGGACGATTGAGTAGATTATTCTTCAGACGCTGGCTTGATACAGGAAGCGTAAACGGCTGCTCTGAAAGTGTTCCCTTGTACTGGGGCTCAGGAGTAAAAGGGCCATGGACCGCCTTATGTGACAGATATAAAAAAAATGGTGTATCACGATCTGTTTCCTTGAGGAACTCAACTGCTTTTCTCGTCAACAGCGTTGTGATGTAGCCATCTTGTGGCACCCGCTTCCCGTTATCATTAATCGTATAGCTATCATTGGGCGGGTAATACTTGCCCTGACCTTTGAAGCTAAACCAATAGTCAAAACCAGGGCGGCGATCATCACTCGCATGGCCCATATGCCACTTCCCAATAAACCCGGTCTTATATCCAGCATTCTGGAGATACTGTGGAAAGAACAGCGTGCCCTCAGGCACTGGTCTCTGGTTATCGATCACTCGATGACGGAATGTATAAAGACCTGTGAGAATTGAGGCTCGGCTCGGTGAACACAAAGACGTTGTCACAAATGCATTTTTGAGATGAGCCCCTTGTTTCACCATTGCATCCATATGTGGCGTTTTTGCAAAAGGGTGACCCATAAAGCTCATTGCGTCATAGCGATGATCATCTGAAAGAATGAAGACCACGTTCCGAGGGTGTGCTCCTTCGATCCTTGTCGGAACGACTGCATCGGGTACAGGAATAATATCTGCGTGCGCGGTGGCACAAAGTGCAATCGCAACAAGAATCCATTTACTCATACAGTACACCCTTCCCATGTCACGTTCTGGAGGACGAATACTTTTATAGTTTGCACGCAGCTTGATTCTGCCGCCTCTTTTCCCATTTTCTGCAGAGGGGATGCCTGAAGATGAATAAAAACACATGGATTCCCTCACCACAATCATTGTCTCATTGCAAGAAGCTAAACTCACTCAAAAACAATCTGGTGAATATGCTACTTGCTGTAGCCCACGACTGGCTTTCCGGAATCCGTCAGTTTGTGAGTACTCCAAAGGAGGCCACGGCAAATGAGATCAAGATATTTGTCATCACCAACCGTGTCATTATTATGACCGAGTGAAGTGCTGAAGATTCGTGTCTTCTTTGGGCCAAATTCATTGGTCCAGGCAACGACCGCCACTGCCTCAGTAGGTTTCACATCTGGGTCCACTGGCTTGTTTTTCTTTTTTTTCGGCATCTGCATCTGTCTACCAGATGCGACTATATGAGCACTGTCGTAGACCCGAACATTATTATAGAGTTCTTCATTCACTGTTTTCCAAGACGACAATCCCTTTGCAATTACATGATCCGAGTAGGTCACATCAATTGGTGACTGTGGGCCATGGCGGGATGACTGAAGACCAATCATCTCGTACCAACCACTGTTATCGGCTCCATCTGCTACCGGTTCCTGAAAGTTTCCCCACCGGTAGGAGTGCATCGCACAATGGAGATTCACTGCTGGTATTCCATTGCGGTGGGCATTCAAAATCCGGTCAACATACGGCCGCTCACTTACATTTGCACTGCACTCATCATGAATCACCACATCAAAATCCCGAGCCCAACCATCTGATTCATAGATTGCAAAACGTGCTTCAGTCGAAGTATCTGGGTTATAGATGACCTCGACAGAGGCATTGATTCTTTCTTCTATTCCCTTCTTCAACAGTTTGGTCTGTGTGGCGTAGTCGTGACAGCAGCCACCCGCAACAATCAAAACTTTCAAAGGCTCAACTGCTGCAGCTTTAACCGTTTGACCAAAACCACAATGGTGCGGCATTCCGAAACAAAGGGAAACAAGGATCATCAGTCGCATGAATGAGAAGCGCATGGAAAACTCTCCGGAAAAGGAAAACTGGGAAGTCTTAATCATACCCGCACTTCACCCTGTTTTCTCTATTTCCTCACCAATTCCCCTGACTCCATTGTTTGGCAAGGGATAGTGATCACCACAGACTTCTCCGAGTAAAGACGCCGTAGCTGCCGATAGCAGGTGCGGGAGGGCTGTGCTGTAGCGATCCAAAACCGAAAAACATGGCGTCTGGTGATACTCACTGTTGTTTTCACGAACAGTCTCATTTTCTGCGCGCATGGTGCTGGCCTTGAACAACGTTCGGCAGACCATGTTCGGATAGCAAGTTTCAATATCCAAGTATTCGGAACATCAAAAATGGCCAAGGCTCATGTTGTTGAGACCCTGTCAAAAGTTATTCGCAATTTTGATGTCGTTGCCATTCAAGAGGTTCGAGCAAAATCAAACGATATCATCCCAAGTTTTGTCAAACATGTGAATGCTGATGGAAGCAGCTACCAATATGTAATTGGGCCACGACTCGGTCGAACAGTGAGCAAGGAACAGTACACCTTCCTTTACGACACACGTCGTATTGAAGTCGATACGTCATCCGTTGGCACAATGCATGATCCTGGAGATCGACTGCATCGACCACCTCTCTTTGTGCGTTTCCGATCACGAATGGTGCCTCCAGAACAAAGTTTCACATTCTGGATGATTAACATCCACACGGACCCCGACGAAGTGCCGGAGGAGGTTGATGCACTTGCAGATGCATTTCTTGCGTTGAAGATGGCACGTCCCGATGAAGATGACATCATTCTGCTCGGAGACCTCAACGCCGCACCAAAGCAGTTCGATCGGCTTGGCACATTGGACAACATCTCATGGGCCGTGTCTGGCACAACAACCAATACCCGCCGAACAAAAACCTATGACAATCTTGTCTTTCAGCGAACAACAACGAGTGAATATACCGGTCGCTGGGGTGTCCTTGATTTGCAAAATACGTACGGGCTTAGCCTGAAACAGGCACTCGAAGTCTCTGATCATAATCCCGTCTGGGCGACATTTACTGCACGTGAAGCCCATGCAACGCCGGTTGCATCAATGCCAACAGGAGGAAGCCCTCACTAGTTAGGAGGCAATGCAGAGATTTTGGTGTGCTGTTGAAGCCGATAGATACCCTGTCCGGTATTTGAGGACGTCAACACATAGACAGCACCATCCTGATCGTGACCAAAGCCAAATATCGGCAGACCATTCCATGGAATCAACTGGTTTGAAATTGTTGAGGGGTCGTGTGAGTCCTTCACACCAAGAGCCCACAGCCGGCCGGACACAAAGTCTCCGTAAAGATAGCGACCCTCTAGTTCTGGCGTATTACTTCCTCGAACAACAAGACCACCGGTAATTGATTTTCCAACTTGATGATCGTATTCCCAAAGCGGATCAATACTTGCGAGGTCGGCTGAATTATTTCCGAAAGGATAACTCCCTTCCCTCCGTCTCCACCCGTAATTTCCTCCCTTTTCAACAAGATTGATTTCCTCTTGTAGATCCTGGCCTACATCTGCCATCCAGAGAGCACCAGTCCGGTTATCAAACGTAAGTTGCCATGGATTACGAAAACCATAGGCCCAGATTTCTGGCCGTACCCCATCCATATGAACGAAGGGATTATCAAGAGGCACCACATACGCTGTTTCAGCACCGCGCTGATCGATGTCAATGCGAAGGATTTTCCCGAGTAAGACGCTGAGGTTTTGGGCATTGTCAAAAGGATCATTCCGGCTGCCACCATCGCCAAGACCAATGTAGAGAAAACCATCCGGACCAAACGCTATCGAACCACCATTATGATTTGGAAATGGCTGGTCAAACTGAAGCACAATCTCCTCACTGTTCGCATCAGCCTTATTAGGGTCCTGAGCAGACACATGGAATCGTGAAATTCGTTCGGACTGTGGTTTGTCCACCGGACTGTAGCAGATAAAAAATTCACCTGTCTCTGAAAAACGCGGATGGAAGGCAAGCCCAAGGAGGCCTTCTTCATTCGCTTTTTTCCACGGACGAGTAATGTCACGAATATCAAGAAAGATTTTTGCTCTTTGGCCATCTTTTTCGATCACATAAATTCGACCAGTCTGTTCAACAATAAACCGCCTTCCCGATCCATCACCGGCATGAGTCACGGTTAATGGACGGAGTGGTTGTACGGGTTTTCCATCATCAGATACTGATGACCAGCCGTCCCAAACAAGACCAGGAAATGCTGGTACTGCCTCAATACTGAGCACTCCATCTGCAGGTTCTTTTGGCAGTTTTCCATCTGGTAATCGACGAACTTTGATCGATCGAAAAGCAACCTCATCACCGTGATCCTGGAAACATATGTGACCGTTCCCAGCCCTACCAAATTGTTCGAATTTCGAAAATTTGCTCTTTGCGACACGCTTATTCCAATCATCGCTTCCAATCACAAACTTGTAGTAACTGACTCCATTGAGACAGACCTCAGATGATCCCGGCGTCACCCGAAGGTAAAGGTGGTTCCACTCTCCTGCTGGCCGTGTCGCATCAACCAATTCCTTCACTGATAGTCCGGCAGCTTTTTCAATGCGCATCACCCATTTTTTTTCATGCGGCTCATACAGCTGGTAGAGCCACCCTGCTTTCTGACCATCTTTCCCAGCATCGTTATCAATGATCTGAACTTCCGGGCCGCTGTACCACGGTCGTTTGCCATCTTCAGACACATGAAACATAAGCCCACTATTTCCGGCCGTACTTATTCGATATTCAAGTTGGATTTCGAAACTGTCATACATTTCTTTTGTGAGAAGATCTCCAGCGGCTTCTGTACGCACAATGGCCCCATCAATTACCCGCCAGCCAGCACCCGGGGTGTCTTGCTGATAGCCCTTGAACCCATGAAGTGATGTGCCGTCAAAAAGAAGCTCCCAGCCACTTCGTTTCTCTGACTCCGTTAAACGGTTTATAGATTCGTCTGCAAACACGCCGTACATGCCTGCAAGAAGTAGCAACCAGGCTGCGAAAAGGTGCTTTCCTGTCGTGAACCCTGTGGCTTTCATTGAGTGGCTCCTTGCCGTGTGTATTGAATGGTGTGTTTCGCCCGGAGAGGCTTGCTCAACTTACTTAGAAAAAAATATACCGAGAACTTCATTTTAGCTAGGTCACAAGAATACTATTATTACAGTGCATCTGGTGGACTTTTCGTTTGCCAGCATGGTAGTCTCAAATTTGGATTCTGCTCTCGCCAGACGCTATTCCTTTCAGACGTGGCTCAGAGATTTTGCCTCAACGAAAGAAACGTACCGTGCGAATACTCTCTCATTCTAAATACAGTCGCTACCGCGTTGGCTTCACACTCATAGAGCTTCTTGTTGTGATAGCAATTATTGGTGTTCTTGTTGGAATGCTCTTGCCAGCAGTCCAACAGGCACGCGAGGCAGCAAGACGTTTAGCCTGTAGCAACAATATGAAACAGCTTGTGCTAGCTATTCATAATTACGCCTCGACCAAGGGTGGGTTTCCACCGAGCATGATACACACACCAGGTACCGCATTCCCCAGTAACAATGAGTCTTGGGGCATTCATGGCCGAATCTTGCCATACATTGAACAGGGCGTCATAGCAGAGAGAATCAACCTTGAGAAACCTTGGGATGATGGATATCCGGGTGGTGCAGCGGGAACAAATTGGGCGACAGTGCGCACAACGAAAATTGAAACGTTTGTTTGCCCAAGCGAAGTCAATAACTTTTTTCGAACGAAGGATGGGACTGACTACGTCTATCCGACAACATATGGTTTCAATTTTGGAACCTGGTTTATTTACGATCCGGCAACAGGTGATGGTGGTAATGGGGCATTTCATCCAAACTCACATTACAAAGCAAAAGAATTTAGAGATGGTTTATCGAAAACCTTAATGGTAAGTGAAGTGAAAGCCTTTACCTCATATGTTCGAAACACATCTGATCCGGCAAGCACCTATCCAGCTGGTTCTCCTCCTTCTGATGATTCTCAACTAGCATCTCTCGCTAGTGGTGGAGAATACAAATTGGGGCCCGCTACAAACAAGAATACTGGCCATACGGAATGGCCAGACGGCCGTGTCCATCACAATGGTTTCACCGCAACATTTACCCCCAACGCGGTTGTTGAATTTGCTGTTGATGGGGTCTCTTATGATATTGACTACAACTCACAGCAGGAGGGAAAGAGTGCGACGCAGAAAACATTTGCCGCAATCACATCTCGTAGTTACCACAATGGGGTTGTGAATACCGGCATGGTCGATGGTTCTATCCGAAAAATCACTGACAACATCTCACTTCGAATTTGGCGAGGACTCGCGACCCGTGATGGCGGGGAAGTAGCAGATCCACCCTGAATATGGGCATTCGGTTAAAAGCGACCCCGAAATATATAGGGTGGGCGCATCTGCTTCATTCCTTTGGTACGATGAGGTGTCCTAGGGATAATGTGTTAAAAGTGTTCATCGCCTTGAACAAACTCCACCATAAATTGGTGTCAATGTTTCAGATAAGCCACGACGCAGTGAAGGTATTGCGTTCACTGTACACAATTTGTCTCATGCTCCTCCCGGCTTCTCTGGCCTTTCCGATGGATGTGGTAGGGGTCGGAAAGCATGCCGTTCGACTGCATCGCGAAGATCCTCGCCCACCTGGTGATGTTCCGGCAGGCGTTCGCTCTGAACCGGGTTCTTACTCGACGTACTATCCACGACGGCGAGTTTCCAGGCGTGCTCAACGAAGACTAAACCGTCGTGGCACATGGACAGTTGTTCCAGAGGATATACCACCACACAGTGGATTACTCATTGAACACCGAAACCTTTCCTATGGATCAGGAGAGCAACACCAACAGTTTGATTTGTATCTTCCTGGTGGATGCCGTGATGGAAGACTTCCTCTTGTGATCTGGTTACCAGGTGACGACTGGTCAAGTAGCCCTCGCATCGACTGTCCACTTACATGGCTCACACAGCATGGATTTGCTGTTGCAAGTATCAGCTATCGTCCAAGTCAAACTCATATTTTCCCTACTCAGCGAGATGACTGTTTAGCAGCAATCAATCGTCTCTCTGAAGATTCCGCCATTTGGAGTATCGACCCAACACGAATATGTCTTGTAGGACAGGCTGCAGGTGCACATCTTTCGATGCTGATTGGTCTTGATCCTGATCAGACGCATCATGATTCCCTCGAAGAGCATGATCTTCCTGTGCATCGAATTGCTGCGATCTGTGGTATTTCAACGATTACACACCTTCCTACTCTTGGAAGTGATTCTGACCGTGCTTCCTCTGCTGCAAGTCGGCTTATTGGTGGACCGCTGCCTGAACTTCGCGAAGCAGCATTACGAGCCAGCCCGATCAGTTACGCCTCTCGGAATGACCCGCCCACATTACTTATTCATCAAAAAAATGATGCAACTGTCCCTGTGAGTCAGAGTGAGCGATTACATGCTGCACTTCTTTCTGTAGATGTTGACAGTACACTTATCCTTTCTGATGGTCAGCAGGCATCTCTGGCAGACGACGGAACCGTTGGGCAGCTTTTGCTCGATTTTTTGATCCGAACACTTGATACCGACATCGATTCAGTCATTGTGTCTGAAAAAACTACCCGAATTGATTTGGAAAATAAGCCAAATCAGTCTTGAGAGTTTTCTCGGAAACCACGACGCTCTTTTCTTTAACAGCGGAGTGTTTGAGTATGGTGCTGCCCCGTCTTCAACTGAGTCGTCGCCAATGGATCCAAACGGCTGGAGCTACTACGTGTGGCGTTGCCGGTGGACTCCTAGCGGAATCGTTCGCGGTGGCACCACAATCTCTTTCCCAGACACATCTCCACATTGGCACGCCCTCATTCTCTGATGAGCGAGCACTTCGGATTGTTCAACTCAGTGATCTGCATATCCGGGATATTGGTCATCTGGAAACACAACTTCTTGCAGCAGTCACGGCTGCCCAGCCTGATGTGATTCTGCTAACGGGCGATACAATAAGTCATAAAAATGGCATGCAACCACTATCTGAATTTTTAGAGAAACTCCCACCAGCAACTCACCGACTTGCGATCATGGGGAACTGGGAATACAACGCCGGGTTGACTCCATCCTCATTCAGGAAATTTCTGAGTCCTTTTGGATTTCAAGTCTTAATGAATGATTCATACCGTTTCGAATATGATGCCAGCGTGTTGCAGATTACTGGATTCGATGATCTCCTTGCAGGTCAACCAAAGCGTCTCAAGACAGAAAAGAATGAGCATGCAGATCAGCACCTTATGCTCGCACATTGTCCAGAGACTCGTGATATTGCTCAGAAACTTCTTACGTTTCCTCCGAGCCTCATTCTCAGTGGCCATACGCATGGAGGCCAGATTGCTCCAGGTGGTTTCCCACTCATTACTCCTCCAGGGAGTGGTAGCTATGTATCTGGATGGTACCGCGACAATGGACCGCCAATGTATGTTTCACGCGGCATCGGAACCTCGCTTCTTCCTCTTCGACTCGGTTCACCACCTGAACTTATTGTTCTTGACTGGCAATTAAGACACGTCATCTCGTAACTGAGTCTTCGACCAGTTTTCTTTTCAATGGGCCGTGCAGTCGATACAGACGGCACAGGAAGCCTCTTCTTCCCTCTTTGTGCAGTCGTCCTTGCTGAACAGTCGATAGTTTTTCCTGCGGGGAACGTTTCCTGTTCTCGTTCCCCTGCCTTTATGTCCTGTGCCTGCAGCAGATGCGATCGAATGGCTCCACCATGTCGTGTCACTCCGGGTATGGAACGAGTGTCTAGAAGTTCCTTCTTTCGTGCTCACAACCTAATCATCGTTCATCAGCAAAGAGACCAAGTAAAATTCTATGGAAACTTATCTACGCGACATCAATGAAACTGCTCTTCTAACTGCAGCCCAAGAAAAACAGCTTGCTGTTCGGGTTCAAAAAGGTGACCCTGCTGCACGCGACCATATGGTCAGGGCAAATCTTCGACTTGTTGTCAATATTGCTCGTGGCTATTCGAATCGCGGGCTCCAGCTATGTGATCTCATCGAAGAGGGAAATCTTGGTCTCATGCGGGCCGTCGAAGGATTTGACCCGACTGTTGGCACGCGTTTTAGCACATACGCCAGTTACTGGATCAAACAATCAATCAAGCGAGCACTCATTAATAACGGGAAGACCATTCGAATTCCTGCGTATATGGTTGAGATCCTGTCGAAATGGCGGCGAGCATCGATTCGTCTCCTCGATTCACTTGGTCGAACACCCACACCTGAAGAAGTAGCTCGAATGCTCGGCTTGGCTCGCAAAAAGCTCCCAATCATCAAAAAAGCCATGCAGGTTCATCAGGCTGCTCCGCAGACAGAGCAGACAGAAGGAGGGTGGTCGCTTGGAGATATCATTCAAGATCAAAACGCACGATGCCCGGCCGACGTCATGCTTGATGAAGACACGCTCCAGCATGTGCTGAAGCGCATCGATGAGCTCGAGGACCGGGCCGCGTCTATTGTTCGCATGCGTTTTGGACTTGAGGGTGGTGAGCCAATGACATTGAAGGAGATCGGCAGCATTCTGGGACTCACTCGAGAGCGGGTTCGACAGATTGAATCTGAAACCTTGGCATCACTCGCTGCTGAAATTGAGGGTGTTCCTCGGGCAACTATTTCAATTCGTCCCACGAGGCAGTTGCGGCGAGGCGCATAAACCAGATACCCTCTGTCTATTATGAATTTAAAACAACATATCCGTGATGTTCCTGATTTCCCGAAGCCCGGCATACTCTTTCGCGACATTACGCCGCTGCTTGCAAGTCATGAAGCATTTGCCGAGTCGATACACAAGTTAGCCGAACCGTGGCAGAAGACAGACATTGATGCCGTTGCCGCTGTTGAGGCTAGAGGGTTTCTTTTTGCCGGACCTCTGGCTCTGAAACTCGGTGTTGGTTTGATTCCCGTTCGCAAACCAGGGAAACTACCGGCCGATACGATCAGTTACCAGTATGAATTGGAGTACGGCACAGATACACTCGAAATGCACAGTGGAATTTTAACACCAGAGTCACGTGTGCTGGTCATCGATGATGTATTGGCGACGGGTGGTACGGCTGAAGCCTGTGTCAGCCTGATAGAATCTGTGCATGCAACGGTGGTAGGATGCTCTTTCCTCGTTGAGCTTGAGGGTTTAGGAGGACGCGAACGATTGGGTGACCACCGTATTGAAACTGTTCTGCAATACTAACTCTCTTCAGTGCATCCAATAGCAACTGGAACAAACCTTTCGGACTCTTTGTCAGACTGATTTTCATGTCCCGCATCGTCATTGCCATGTCGGGAGGTGTTGACTCAAGTGTCACCGCCTCATTACTCGTTGAAGCTGGACATGATTGTATCGGTGTCTTTATGCGACATGGGCAACCAGCTTTGCCGTCATCATCAGGTGAGCTTTCTATAGTTGAAGTAGCCGATCCAAAGCCCGGACACCAAGGCTGCTGCTCTGTGACAGATGCTCTCGATGCCCGTCGTGTTGCGGAACATCTTGGCATTCCGCTCTATCCACTCGACCTCACAGATGATTTTGAAAAAATAATAGATA
>CBFIHW010000024.1:0-28388 GCA_965662325.1 uncultured Pirellulales bacterium
GGTTACCCCAGGCTTTTCGCAGCCTTCCGCGCCCTTCAAAGCCTCCTAATGCCAAGACATCCCCCATGCGCCCTTGGTAGCTTGACCACCCGAATCGAATGCTCGCAAAGCGAACTTCTTTGGGTATCACGCAACCAGATGAACCATTCAAAAAATTGTTTGGCTCACCTTTTGTAACGTTTTTTTCTCGCTCTTAAATTCTGTGAGATTCAATACGAACCTCACGAAATTGTTTGCCTTGGGAGAACGCAAAAGAATCAATGATGAATCTAGAAGAAACATCATTTCTCTTCGACATTCTATCAAGATGCCAATTACCACAACCAAATTGTCAACGAACCAAGCAGTTTCATGTGAACACGGCTTGAAAACAAACCTGACACATGACCGCGACGGAACCTTGGGTTTAAAAGCCTCAAAAGAACCGCTTTTGATGAAAAATACGCCAGGCACAAAACATACATGCCTCAGTGCTTGCGAACATTTTCCAGATTCGGAAAGGTAATCGGCAGCGGCGTCCGGGTCAAGCGGCGACAGAAAACACCGCCATTTTTGATATTTTTTCCTCGAACTGTCTGCTGTCACTTGTTCGGGTGGAGACGCCGTCAGGAAACTGCTGGTCTCATCAACTCGATGCTGTCCACATTACGCTGTCCGTTTCTCTAACCACAAAAAGCACAGACGGAACGGCATTCATTGAGTACGATGTCTCAGGTGTGCCAGCAATTCGAACACTCAAGCAATTTCACTCAAGGATGATCACAATGGCTTCGAAATCATCAACTCCTAATTCATCAGCATTAGGCTCTGACGCTGAGATTACGCCGCTTCTGACTCGCCCACTTCCTCACGATCGTTTCCCTGACGACACAAGCAATCCTGATATTATCTATCAAATTCTCAGTGAAGAATTACTGCTCGACGGCAATAGCAAGCAAAACCTCGCAACATTCTGTCAGACGTGGGAGAGCCAGCAGGTCCGCAATTTAATGGACTTGGCCATCGATAAAAACCTGATCGATAAAGACGAATATCCCCAGACGGCTGAAATCGAAGAGCGATGCATCAATCTTTTGGCAGACCTTTGGCACTCCCCTGGGAAACCGGTCGGATGCTCAACAATAGGGTCAAGCGAAGCCTCAATGCTTGGCGGCATGGCGGCGAAATGGCGGTGGAAAGCCCGTCAGAAAGCAGCAGGCAAACCAACTGATCGCCCGAACATGGTATGTGGAAGCGTCCAGATTTGCTGGAAAAAATTCGCTCGCTACTGGGACATCGAACTTCGGGAAATTGAAATGTCGCCTGGTGATCTCTGCATGTCACCGGATGCTGTGCTCGAACAAGTCGACGAGAATACTATTTTTGTCGTACCGACAATGGGTGTGACATACCATGGTCTCTACGAGGATGTTGCCGGCATTAGTCGCGCACTCGATGACTTTCAAGCTCGTACCGGCATTGATATTCCTATTCATGTCGATGGAGCGAGTGGTGGCTTTTTAGCACCATTCACGTCTCCAGATCACGAGCCGTGGGACTTTCGGCTTGAACGTGTGAAGTCAATCAATGCCTCTGGTCATAAGTTCGGTCTCGCTCCGCTCGGAGTCGGCTGGGTGCTCTGGAGAGATGTTGCTGACTTGCCAGAAGAACTTGTTTTTCACGTTAGTTATCTGGGAGGCGACATGCCTACCTTCCAGATCAACTTTTCACGTCCCGCAGGCCAAGTAATCGCACAGTATTTTGACTTTGTGCGATTCGGCAGGGCTGGCTACACAGCCATTCACGGCAGCTCCCATGAAATTGCACAGTACTGTGCTCGAGAGATTGGCAGTGTTGATGGCTTTGAAATCATCCACGACGGAGACCCTTCAAAGGGCATACCTACTGTTGTCTGGACACAAGCTGAAGGGTCTGAACATGGCTTTACGCTCTATGACCTAGCGGACCGACTTCGAATGCGTGGGTGGCAAGTACCTGCCTACCCATTCACTGGAAAACTTGCTCACAAAGCATTCCAGCGTATTCTCGTCAAACGTGGTTTTACACGCGAGATGGCTGATCTTTTACTTGCCGACATAAAGCACGCGATTGCTTATCTCCGTCTCAACCCTCAGAAGGCCCTCCCCTCCTCTGCTCAACAAGGCTCCTACAACCATCTTTGATGGCGACTGGAACGCAGGACCTGAAGTTTTGTTGCTCAGTTCCGAGGTCATTTGTCAGATTTTGACTGATCAATTAAAGCTTCGACAAGGGACAAGAGCGTGTCTGCCTTAAAGGGGATCAAAAGCACTTTTCGCAGTTCGTCTGTCTTTGCCTCATCAATAAAAAACTGTTTTCGCTGCCTACTTCCAATCATCAAAACGGGTACACGCGTTAAATAACGGTCCTTCGAAAATGAATTGAAGAGTTTCATTACAGGCTCTTGCATTATCTGCGCGCTTACAAGAAGCAAATCTGGTCGAGGCCATGTCTTGAATCGCATCAATGCTCGCTCGGGATCCTGAGTAATAAGCGCTCGATACCCTCGGTCCATAAAAAATTTTTGGAGAGACTCTTGGCTTTTACCAGCAGCCTCAACAATCATAATGGTGCGCTTTGGCGGCTTTGACTCATCAGAATGAGATGCAACCATTTCCCCACCCCTCGTGGACAGTTCCACTGGGAAGAAACATTTCTGCAGAAAAAGAGAAAGAGGCGCCGGTCGGAGTCGAACCGACGATGGCGGATTTGCAATCCGCTGCCTTAGCCACTTGGCTACGGCGCCTTGTTGTAAAAAGCTATTGCAATTGTGTCGATTAGGTCAAGGCTGCAAGAAAAACCGATCGTCCGTGCGACGCTGGCGATTCACATGAAACCGAATGTGTCGGTCATCCACACCCTTGGCTTTGGTTATCGGCAGCCCCACGGAAGTTCTTGATGATGTTTTCCCCGAACATTGACCAATGGGTGTGGTTTCATCGCCTATTTCTCGCTATGATCTGCAGGAAACGAAAGATGATTGTTTTCTTTCACGCAGGCGAGATATTTCTTTCGCCTGGTACCTGTTTCTCTTCTTCTGGAAAGTTTCATGACCCAAGCAACGTGCGACATAGGCCTGATCGGCCTAGCTGTAATGGGGGAAAATCTTGCACTGAATATCGCGAGCCGAGGGTTTCATATCGCTGTCTACAACAGAACAACAAGCGTTACTGATGCTTTTATTGCTGGACGAGGCAATCAAGAGCAGGTCGTCGGCTGCCACTCACTTGAAGACCTTGTTGCTGCTCTGAAGCCCCCTCGAAAGATCATGCTGATGGTGAAGGCTGGTCCTGCGGTTGATCGCATTATCGAGACACTCATCCCCCTTCTGCATTCCGGTGATGTCATTATTGATGGAGGAAACACCCAATACAGCGATACGGAGCGGAGAACCAAACAAGTCGAAGCAGCCGGGCTCCTCTACGTAGGCACCGGTGTTTCCGGTGGCGAAGAAGGTGCCCTCAAAGGCCCGAGCCTCATGCCTGGTGGCTCAGCAGCGGCATGGCCATTAGTCAAACCAATCTTTCAATCAATTTCAGCTCATGTTGGACCGAACCACGATGTGCCCTGCTGTGAGTGGGTTGGGCCACGAGGCGCAGGGCATTATGTAAAAATGGTGCACAATGGTATCGAATACGGCGACATGCAACTGATTTGCGAAGCCTATTGGCTGCTCAAACATGCAGCGGGTCTCGACAACGACGCGTTAGCAAACGTGTTTGACCAGTGGAATCGAAGTGAGCTTGATAGCTATCTCATCGAAATAACACGCGATATCTTCACTGCACACGACCCTGATGGTGAATCTGGAAGCTTTCTCGTCGATCACATTCTTGATCGAGCCGGCGCCAAAGGCACCGGCAAGTGGATGAGCCAACTCGCGTTGGACCTTGGGGTACCAAGCACGCTTGTTACCGAAGCCGTTTATGCTCGCTGCCTCTCTGCTGAAAAAGATGCTCGTGTGCGTGCCAGCAGCATCCTGAGTGGACCAGACCGACCTCTACTGGAGGATCCAGATCTATTTATTGAACAGGTTCGCCACGCCCTCTATGCATCAAAAATAGCAAGCTACGCGCAAGGATTTGCTCAACTTGCAGCTGCAGCACAGGAACACGACTGGGATCTTGACTACAAGTCAATTGCCATGCTTTGGCGAGGCGGATGTATTATCCGTGCGCAATTTCTGGACCGGATAGCTGCAGCCTATGGCGAGAATGCGGCACTTGAAAACCTCATGCTTGCCCCCTATTTTTCGGCTGCTCTAACAGAAAGCCAGACCGCGTGGCGCACGGTTGTTGCGACGGCGGCAGCACATGGCATACCTACACCAGCTTTGATGACGGCGCTGGCATACTACGATGGGTATCGAAGTTCTCACTTGCCGGCAAATCTCCTTCAGGCACAGCGAGATTACTTCGGTGCACACACGTATGAGCGAACGGACAAAGAAGGTTCGTTCCACAGTGAATGGCTTGAACTCCGCAGGCCGGTATCGTAATTCCTGCTAACACGTTCTCTTACCAGAAAGAACTAATGAAACACGATTATCTTGACAAACTTTTTGGTCTTTCCGGTCAGACAGCAATTGTTGTTGGCGGCACTGGTGTGCTTGGCGGCGCCCTTGCCGATGGGCTTGCAGCAGCTGGTGCATTTGTTGTTGTTGCTGGCCGCAATGCAGAACGTGGTGAAGCTCGAGTTTCTGCTATTCGTGAAGCCGGGGGAGATGCTTGTTTTATCGCTGTCGATGCGGTTGAAAGGAAAAGCATTGAGGGTCTCTTATCGACAACTCTTGACACCTGCGGCCGCGCCGACATTCTGGTGAACTGCGCCGGCGTCAATTCGTCTATTCCCTATGGAGAAATACCGGACGATGACTGGGATCGAGTCCTGAACACAAATCTCAAAAGCACACACATTGGTTGTCAGATTTTCGGTGGCCATATGGCCACTACTGGCGGTGGTTCGATCCTCAACATAGGCAGTGTTTCAGCGGACAAGCCACTCTCAAAGGTCTTCGCTTATTCAGCGTCAAAAGCGGCTGTTGTAAACTACACACAGAACGTAGCGAGAGAATTTGCCACAAAAGGGGTCCGAGTGAATGTCCTGTGCCCCGGCTTTTTCCCAGCTGAACAAAATAGAAAAATTCTTTCCCCCGAAAGAATTTCTCAGATCATGGGGCAAACACCGATGGATCGCTTTGGCAATCCTGACGAACTCATTGGCGCTGCCATTCTTCTTTGCAGCAAGAATGCAGGCAGTTTTATTACAGGCACAAGCATTTACGTAGATGGTGGCTTTACTGGAATGCGTATCTAGCAGGGAAAAACAGCTTCGACTGAGAACCTTGGCATAGTCTTCAGTAAAACCTCTCTTGACCAAATACACTTCTTGCACCGCTTCAAGTCCAACACGTCGTACTCTTGCAGAACACAGAATGATGCCGCACACCTTTGTTATCTTCGGTGCATCTGGTGACCTCACAAGTCGTAAATTGGTGCCTGCTCTTTACAACCTCATGCGGGCCGGGCTCTTGCCGAAAGAAACAAAAATCATCGGGTTTTCGCGGACAAAAATGTCTGACAACGAATGGAGGGCAAGTCTTCGGGAGTCAACAGAAAAACACGCTGGCGGGGAACCATTTTCACCAGAGGCTTGGAGTGCCTTCGAGCCGATTATTCACTATCAACCTGGCGATATTGAAAGCACGGAAGACTTTGGAAAACTCCACCAGAGGCTTTGTTCACTCGAAGAAGGAAACCCCATCCCACGAGTCTACTACCTTGCTACAGCGCCGCGATTCTACACACCTGCGATTGCTGCACTCGGCAACCTTAACATGGCCTCAGAAGATCATGGTACTCGTCGCATCGTTATTGAAAAACCATTCGGGACTGACCTTGCTACCGCTCAGGCATTGAACAACTACATCCACACAGTGTTTGATGAATCTCAGGTCTACCGTATCGATCACTACCTCGGAAAAGAGTCTGTTCAGAACATTCTCGCGCTGCGGTTTGCGAACACAATCTTTGAGCCCATCTGGAACCGCCGCTATATCGATCATGTCCAGATTACGGTCGCAGAAGAAGTGCCTGTCGGCCGACGAGGCGGCTACTACGACTCAGCCGGCGTGCTTCGTGATATGTTCCAAAACCACCTTCTGCAATTGCTGATGGTCACTGCCATGGAAGCGCCTGTGCGGTTTAACGCCGATGCCGTCCGAAATGAAAAGGTGAAAGTACTCGATGCCATCCGGCCTCTCACACCTGATCAGGTAGCGAACGCCAGCATTCGTGGACAATATTCGGGCTACCTTGAAGAGCCTGGCGTGCGTCCCGGAAGTAACACCGCAACTTTTGGAGCTGTACGGCTCGAAGTAGACAACTGGAGATGGCAAGGGGTCCCCTTCTACTTACGAAGTGGGAAAGCAATGAGTTGCCGAACCACACAAATTGTCATCGGCTTTCGACAGCCGCCACTAGAGCTCTTCGCGGCTGACAATCCCCAAGCACAAAGAGAAGCCAATCGCCTTGTTATTCAAATCCAACCGGCAGAGGGCATCCAGCTTCACTTCCACACCAAAGTACCTGGAGATGGCATGCGACTAAGGCTCACCGATCTTGAATTCAGTTACTCTCGTGAATTCTCGGGTAGGCTTCCAGAGGCTTACGAGCCACTTCTTTTGGACTGCATGACGGGCGATGCCAGCCTCTTTGCTCGCTCTGATGAAGTGGAAAAGTCCTGGGGTATTATAGATCCATTCGTACGTGCCTGGGGCAGCGACACCACGCCTCCAATTCCGAGCTATCAGCCAGGAGACTGGGGCCCTACTGCGAGCAATGCATGGATGCATCAACAAGGACAAAGTTGGTTTGATCTGTGCCCTGTTCTGAAATGAAAACAATGCTTCTAAGCCCGCCAGAAAATCGACCACAGCAACAAAACCTCAAGATCGGTTCCTTGTCGCTTGATTCCCAGATTGTCCAAGCGGCACTCTCAGGATACAGCGATCTGCCGATGAGGGTGATGGCTCGACGCTTTGGAGCTTCATACACGCTCTGTGAAGTCATGCTTGACCAGTTCCTCGCACGAGTGGGCACTAACCGTAGAAACCTTGCCCGACTTGCAATTGCCGATGAGGAACACCCTGTCGGTGGGCAACTCATGGGCGCAAACCCAGACGACTTTGCACCAGCCGCGCGCCGACTTGTTGAAGCAGGCTTTGACTGTATCGATATCAACTTTGGGTGCCCTGTCAAAAAAGTCCTCGGTCGTTGCCGCGGCGGCTTTCTTCTGAGCACACCAGACACGGCGCTCGAAATTGTTTCTCGTGTTCGAGAAGCTGTTCCAGCAAATCTTCCAGTCACCCTCAAAATGCGTCGCGGCATTGACAACTCACAAGATAGCCAAGACAAGTTTTTCACCATTTTCGATGGCGCATTCTCCCGTGGAGTCTCTGCTATTACTGTGCATGGCCGAAGCGTTGTGCAGCGGTACAACGGCCCAAGCAATTGGGATTTTCTAGCCGCTGTGAAACGTCACGCAGGTGACCGAATAGTGCTTGGATCAGGCGACCTTTTTTCGGCACAAGCATGCGTATCCATGCTTGCTCACACCGGCGTCGATGGCGTAACAATAGCCCGGGGTGCTATTGGAAATCCTTGGATCTTCAAGCAAACACAGGACTTGCTCAACGGGCATTCACCAGAAGGCATTCAGCCGCCAGGAATTCTATCGCAACGAGATGTGCTCTCGGAACACTTCCGGCTAGCGGTAGAGCTTCACGGTGAACAACTCGCCGGCCGAACAATGAGAAAATTTGCGATCAAGTACGCCAAACTTCACCCAGATTCACTTACTGTAAGAAATGCATTTATTGCTGCGAAAAACTCGTACGACTGGCAGGTAGTCTTATCGGACCACTACAGCCACGACGGGCCTGGCAGAGACCCTTCAGAAGATATTGATGAAACAATAGAAGAGTAAAAGCCTGACGTCTTGGACATGTGCGGAAGTCATGACGTATCGTTCTCACTCCTTGCGGCCGATTACTGCAAGAATTTCTTGGCGAACGGTTTCATCTTGCTCCTCCGCAAGCCGGACTTGCAAGGTGTCAAGAATTGTGGTTGCGATCTCTGGCATGTGGTGGTGCCATTGTCCGAGGGCCCACGCCGCTGCACCACGAATAACAGGCTCCTTGTCCCGGAGGACACCATACAGGGACATCAGGCCGGCCGGGACATCACCGCTTGCTGACGGCTGATTTCCCAATGCAATAGCAGCTGACCGCAGCAACCCAACTCGTTTAGCACGAAGGATCGGTGAATCACGAAACTTTTTGCGGAAAGCTGCCTCGTCAAGACGCAAGAGTTCGATGAGAGACGGCATCTCGTCATTTTCTATTCCTTGAAGTTCTGGATCTTCGGTGCCTGGGGCATGCCTATTCCATGGGCACACCTCTTGGCATAGATCACAACCAAATATCCAATTCCCAAAATGAGAGCGGAGGCCATCCTCAACAGGCCCTCGGTCTTCGATCGTCAAGGCACTGATACAACGAGTCGCATCGAGAACGCGAGGCTCAGGCAAAGCGTCTGTCGGACAGATATCGAGGCAGGCGGTACATGTTCCACAATGATCAACCTCTATGGGTTGATGTATAGGAAGCGCAGCTGTTGAAAGCAGACCTGAAAGAAAAAAATAGCTTCCTGCACGTCGGTCAATCAACATGGTGTTCTTACCAAACCAGCCAAGTCCGGCACGGGCAGCAAACTCTCGTTCTGCCAAGGGTGCAGAATCGACAACACCACGGGTTTTGCAACCCGGTATCGTGTGTTCCAGCCACGTTCCAAGTTGATTCAAACGTGACCGCAAGACGTCATGATAGTCACGTCCGACAGCATATCGAGCAATCTGTCCGTTATTGGGGCTTTCCCTTGAATCGACCGTCTTCGCCTCGTAGTCGGTGGCTAGCATGATCACGCTTTGCGTACCGGACAGCAGGCTCTCGGGGCTGCTGCGAAGGGGGAGATGTCGTCGCAACCAGTCCTCCATGACACCGGCAAATCCCTGATCGAGCCATTGAGCAAACCTGTCTTGCCGTGGCGGTGGCTCTGCCGACGTGATGCCAACGCGTGAAAACCCGAGACGATGAGCCTCCTGCTCAAGTCCATCGAGTACGCCATTGTCCAAGTTGGATATTTCTACTGGCATTTTCTCGGAAACTAGGGGGCTTACGGACTCTGGCTACTTCTGCTGTTCAAAGTCATGCCACGAGTATCAGTTCTGATACTTGATTCGGCAGCTTTCCTGCAGAACTGCTATGGCTTCATACAGCATAGATAGTATTGTCCTGAAACAGCACTGTCACACACAAATTTCCAAGTAGTTAGCTTCAAATTTGGCTAGCTCGGTCTTAGCCACTCCAAGGGCTTTCAACCGCCATGCAAAAATATCACAAAACACTCCGGCAGCGCACAAACCATTCCATCACTGCCCAGGCCGAACAAGACATCTCACCGAACGCAATCCGGAGAGGTTCAACAGTCCATCGTGCCTACCTGACATTTGCAACCGTCGCGCTGGGTGCAGCACTTTTGCTCTCGCTGGCTGGATGCCAAACACCAACGCAACCAACATATAACGGCGCAATGGTTCCGCCACCAGCAACTGGTGCCATTGGACAACCAGGTCCGTATGGTCCAGTTGGTGCACCCCAAGTTTCCTACGCACAAACTCCGATGCCCGGGCCCGCTTCAACGTGGCAAGGTGCAACACCACCACCCACAGGTTATCCGCCACCTGCCGCACCGACGCAGCCGGTAGCACCAGGAACACAGCCACCACCGGCAGCAACCGGTTCAGCCTGGAATTGGTCGCAAAGTCAACCTCCAGCCGGAACCCCTCCAGCTACTGGACAGCCGCCAATTGCTCCATCGAACGGATCGTCTGCACCACCAGCCACGACGCAACAACCCCCTCCGACCTATAACCCAGGCTATGGCACACCTCCACCAACCGGCTACCAACAGCCCCCAGCAGGACAGCCCCAACCGTGGACAGGACAATATCCCCAGGGAACTCCTCAAGCACCCCAACAGCAGACAACAAATGGAAGTTGGTGGCCATTCTCTGACCCCAACGCCGTTCCACCGGCTCGTGCAACACCTTCGCCTGTCCCCAGATACTAGTCGTCTGAGCTGGCAGCTATAGATTCTATCGATCGTCTTTCGTGACAGTTTCGATTCTTTTGTCTCTCAAGATGCATAGAATTGCGAGTTCTGAGGATCTTTCTCAGACTGTTGGCTGGGCAGGATTGAATTGGGGAGTTCAACAACCAGCACGCAATACCTATCTCAGCCATTGGCAATGTGTGCTCTGGTACCATATGGTTCGTATGGGTTTTGAAAATCAACTTGAAGTTTTCTGATGTTCTGGAACTGGCAACCAATACTTCCACAGCGACTCCGTTCATCGATTAATGCATCAACCTACTCCATGGTCGATCGCATTGAAAGCCTTGAAGAAAGCATGAAGGCTCTGGACGACACGAGGCTGCGTCGACTTGGAAGGTCTCTCTCCTACCGTGCGAGAGCTGGCGAACCAACTGATGACTTGCTTATCGAAACTTTTGCGGCCACTCGTGAAGCTGGCCGCCGCACTCTTGGCATGCGACATTATGACGTGCAACTTCTGGCTGGAATCGCACTCGTTAACGGGTCGATTGTAGAAATGCAGACAGGTGAAGGGAAAACGCTTGTCGCTACGCTGCCGCTGGTTCTTTATGCACTTTCTGGCCGGGGTGCTCACCTTGCAACAGTAAATGATTATCTTGCGAAACGTGATGCCGAGTGGATGGAACCCATTTTTAAAGCACTCGGTTTACGTGTCGGTATTGTTGAATCTCAGATGGATTTCGATGCTCGTCGAAAAGCGTATGCAGCGGATGTCACCTATGGCACTGCAAAAGAATTTGGCTTCGACTTCCTTAAAGACCGGCTGATACAACGCGAACTGAAGGAGGGCCGAGTAAACCTTGGGGCCACCCTCATGGGTGAAGCTCGCTCGGGCGAATCGAAGCTTCTTCAGCGCCCATACTGGTTCGCTCTCGTTGATGAAGCTGATAATGTTCTGATTGATGAAGCGAGAACGCCGTTAATTATTTCTTCACCTGACGGAGAAATGGGAGAGCGTGAGCAGCGGAAGGCAGCTCTGTTTCAATTCGCTTGTGAACTGGCCGGCGACATGGTTCCTGATACGCACTACGAGTATGACCCTCAGAAAAGATCAGCCGAACTTCTTGGGGTCGGCCGCAGTGCCGTGCGGGCATCAAAACGGCCACGACTTGTCGACTCAGTAAGCATGCTTGAACTCTATGACTCCGTCGAACTTGCGCTTCGAGCCAAGATTGCGTTTATTCGCGACAGACACTATGTCGTAAGAGACAAACAGGATGAACCCGGCCAAGAGATCGTTATCATCGATGAATTTACCGGTCGTATTGCTGAGGGAAGGTCGTGGCGAGATGGACTTCATCAGGCTGTTGAGGCGAAAGAAGGGCTCGAAATAAAAACTGGGCGTGGTGGCCATGCAGCTCGAATAACAATTCAAGATCTTTTCGCGAGATGGCCCAATCTGGCGGGCATGACAGGAACTATCGCGACAAGTGCGAGTGAAATTGGTCGCACCTACGATGTCGGAATTGCAATCGTTCCAACTAATAGACCAGCGATACGCCAACGCCTCGAGCCAAAGGTGTGTAAAAATTACGATGAAAAATTACGTGAGATCGTTAATGACATTAAAGATGTTCACGTGACAGGAAGACCCATACTGATCGGCACACGTTCGATCGACAAGTCAGAAGATCTTTCCAAAATCCTGATATCTGAAGGGCTGCCCCACACGGTTCTGAATGCACGAAATGTTGCCTCAGAAGCCGAGATCGTTGCCGCAGCAGGTGGTCGTGGTCAGATTACTGTTTCAACAAATATGGCGGGACGTGGTACTGACATAAAGCTAGGAGATGGTGTTGAGGAACTTGGTGGCCTTCATGTCATTTGTACTGAACTTCACGACTCGGCCCGTATTGACCGGCAGTTAGTTGGACGATGCGGCCGTCAAGGCGACCCCGGAACATGGCGGCAGTTCTTGGCTGTTGACGATGACATCCTGATTGAAGGGTATGGACCAAAACGCGCCAAACGAATCGGACGCCGCCTCCAACGGCAACTCAACGGTCATCCTGAACGACTTCTAGCTTTTTTTCAACGTGCCCAACAGCGGGTTGAGGCTCGACATCGACGGCAACGGCGAGCTCTTGAGTATATGGAACGACAAAAAGCTGAGTCGCACATTCAAATGAGCCAAGACCCATATCTTGACGCCGCGAGCTGATTCTCCGGTCTTTAAGCCGCTCACACATGCCAGTTTCATAAACCGCCCAACCTCGGTAAGCTACGGGGTGTTGGGGTCCTCATTTTCCCCTTTGCCACAAAGTCCAGTTGACGGCTCAGGCACGCATTTGTGAATGTCTTGGTCTTCTCAATTTAGGAAAACCATATGGCTTGGAACGCACGCAAGGGGCTGGTAAATCCACCCGATTTTGAAATGCATCGCACGCGTCATGTTGCAGTGTTCTGCCTGCGTCTGGTTGTCGTTACGGTACTTGGTTCTACAGCAACTCACATCTGGTCACAGGAAAATGTCACAGCTAAAAACAAAATAGACTCCACCATCCAGAAGGTTACAGAAGTCGAGCCTGCATCGGTCCAAGATCTCGGAACACAACCAGCCGCACAACCAGCCACGAAGATAACCGAACCCAGTTCGGCGTCTCCCACAGGCAACAACCCAGAAGAAACACCGCCCCCGATTCGGCCTGTTACGCCACTACCCTCTTCAGATGCTTCCTCAGCATCTGGAGATACTATGCAAAACACAGCCGCTGACGGCACCGTGTCGATCGTTATTCAGCCGGAAACTAAATCCTCACCGCCCCCTGCTGAATTGACACGTCCATCGACCCCGATCGACCCTCAGAATCCATCAGCGATGAGTGATGCAAAAGCTATCACTCCTCCAGACAAGACTGCTGCGACATTGTTACTCGAGCGAATTCTCGAACCACTCGAGTTCAATAAAGCCAACAATCATATCGATCCAACTCGCACTGCATCGCTTTATGCAAGGCCACTGCCGCTCATCGAAGCACTTCAGCGTTCGGGAGATCGGAGCCGAAGACTCTGGATAACTCAGGCTTATTGGCAGGTATCACGTGGATACGCCAACATTCGGTTTGCTACCGAGGCCCGAGAACGCCTTGAATTCATTGCACCTGGCAGTGACCCTCACGATCAGATGGTCCTTGATGTAGCAAGTGCCGCAGCCGAGGCAGACCTGGCAGACGCGCATGCTGAATTGATCGCTGCACAGCAACAACTCGTTGATCTCGTCCGACTACCGATAGGTGAACCAGCTCCGTGGCCGGTTGATCGTCCACTCGCAGGATCGTATGAAACCCACTTTGCTGCAATATTCGCAACCCGACCAGCAACAGGACGAATTCGAGCGATCGACCGAATGCTTCCGAGTAAACATGATGCAGTCGAGGCACGAGCAATCGCAGTCGAGGCAGCGGAATCTGCTATGAATCGTGCCGAATCCGATCATGCTCGCGGCAAACGCCCCATTGAGGCTGTGGTTGCGGCTCATCGAATGCTTCGCCAGCAGCAGCAAGAATTCGCAGAATCACTCGCAACATACAATCTCGATATTGCAGAATACGCAATGGCAGTCGCAGATACATCTGTCCCTGACGATCGATATGTCTCAATGCTTATTGGAACACCTATTCAATGGAAACCACAAACTGCTTCAAACGTTATCCCGGCGACTGGTCTTCAACCGATAGAGCAGACAACAACACTCCCGCAGCCATGACCTACCAGATTCCTTACGCAATACTGATTTAAAACTCACGGTGGCTAGAGCCAACGATGCTATTAGCCGCCCAATCTGGAATAACCCAATCTGGAATAAAGAGTGCGGTATTCTTTACAGCACCGCATGCCGGGCGTCACGAGACGAAAACATTGTTACGACCCAGTCCCCGAAAGTACAAACAAAAAGAGCATGCCTGCGACGCTACCTCACCAATCCGCTGACACACCAAAACAGGCAGATCAACCGCTCAGAATTGGCAACGTAAATGTTGATCCTCCAGTTTTGCAAGCTCCTATGGCGGGTTATACAAATTATGCCTTTCGGCAAGTTGTCAGAGAGTTTGGTGGTGCGGGGCTGCTTGCAACAGAGATGATTGCAGCCCGCAGTGCCATCTGGCTTGAAACCAATCGAAGTGAACACCCCGATCGCCTCTGGGGTGTACGTGATGAACCTCGACCGCTTGCCGTTCAAATGTGGGATAATGACGCTGAAAATCTGGCTCAAGTAGGCAAACGTCTAGCACGTGATTTTCAGGTAAGTGTTATAGACCTGAACTTTGGCTGTCCGGTTCGTCAGGTAACCGAAAAGGCCCACAGCGGATCATGGCTGCTACGCGACCCCAAGCGCGTTGGTGACATAGTTCGTCGTGTTGTTGATGCCTGTGGCGACACACCTGTATCAGCGAAGATCCGTCTTGGATGCTCTGATAATTGTCAGACAGCGATTGAAGTTGCTCAGCGTGTTGAAGAAGCTGGCGCTAGTTGTCTTACCGTTCACGGTCGAGTTGCCGCGCAATACTTCAAAGGTGAAGCCAATTGGGAAGCGATCCGCCAGGTGAAACAATGCGTTTCTCGTATGCCTGTTGTTGGCAACGGGGACATCACTTCTGCTGAAGAGGCCGTTTCACGACTCAAAAATTATGGGGTCGACGGAGTCATGATTGCGCGTGAATGTCTGGCGAAGCCCTGGATCTTCTCGCAGGTTGCTGCGCTCTTAAGGGGAGAACCGAAACCACCTGACCCAACATCTGACGAACAGAAGCATATCGTCCTCCAACACTACGAACTTGTCTGTAGTCGGTTCGGTGTGGAACGAGGCACCCTCCTCATGAGAAAATTTGCTTGCTCATATGCTCAGGGAATTCCCGGAGCACGAGACTTTCGAGGACATGTCTCACGAGTCACCACTCGGCCAGAATTCCTTGACGTGGTTCGTCGATATTTCCCAAAACGTAATACGGACTGAAATTCAGTCTTTTTGTCAAAATCCCCTTTTGGCTACTGGAAAATGGATCGCGACCTCATTATTGAAGTCTGGGCCCGAATTCTCGCACACAATGCACCCGACATACTGATACCACCGAAGAAAAATTGAGCGGCTCCGCAACCATCCCTGTCATAACCAGCATCGAAGAATCTGGTGACACAAGGGGTTTTCAGTAGATTTCCCCCCACATTCAGTTCTCGAACTGTCGGAACCCTATAATAACCGTATAGTAGTAGTAGCAAGAGTCGTGATTGATAGTTGCGTCTCGAACCGAAGTTTAGAAAATGACTTGATTACCACGTCGCACCGGAGTTTACCGTAATGACACAGCCCTGGATCGAAGGCCGTTTTGAAGAAAATATGGTTTTGACAACGGTAGAGCAAGCTATCAACTGGGCTCGTCAATCCAGTATTTGGCCAATGACATTTGGTCTGGCCTGTTGTGCAATCGAAATGATGGCAGCAGGTGCAAGCCGATACGATATGGACCGTTTCGGTGCCGGCGCGTTTCGCGCCACGCCAAGACAAGCCGATCTGATGATTGTTGCTGGAACCGTAACCTACAAAATGGCAAGTCGCGTTCGTCGGCTCTACAACATGATGCCTGATCCTAAATACGTCATTGCCATGGGTGCGTGCACCACAGGTGGAGGACCTTATTTCAAGTGGGGCTATCACGTTGTAAAGGGAGTTGATCTCGTTGTTCCAGTCGATGTTTATGTTCCTGGCTGCCCACCACGTCCTGAAAGCCTGCTTGAGGGTCTCATGAGAATTCAAGATAAAATTATGGGCCAAAGAATTGCGAAGCAGTCTGACGGAACTGGAAAAATTGCTGATGAACTCCCCGTACCGCACCACTCTGGCTACGTAGCTTCGGCAGTCAAGGATGATGGAGAACTTGTTCACGATCATCAAAAAGTTCAGTCATAGTCCTTTTGTTACCAAAATTTGAAATAGAAAAGTCCGGTGAATTGAATGAGCGAGCGGCTAGAGATTAAGAACGTTCATGTTGCTGTAGAGGGCCAGGAAATCCTCAAGGGAGTTGATCTCACGATTGGCAGAGGTGAAGTGCATGCACTCATGGGACCGAACGGATCAGGAAAGAGCACGCTTGGATACGCCATTATGGGTCACCCTTCCTACGAAGTGACCGAAGGTTCTGTTGAGCTGGTTGACAGCGATGGCACACGACATGACATACTTGCCATGGAACCTGACGTACGAGCACGAGCTGGCGTTTTCCTGGCATTTCAAAGACCGATGGCAATTCCAGGGGTTCGAGTAGCAGATTTTCTTCGTCATTCTGTAACGAACGTCCGTAATCCTGACCGAAAAGAAGGTCAGGAACTCATGCCAATGCGAGATTTCCGAAAGGAACTCAAAAGCAAGATGCAAGAACTGTCGATGGATTCTGACTTTGCCCGCCGGTATGTCAACGATGGTTTTTCCGGTGGTGAAATGAAACGAGCAGAAATCCTACAGCTGGCAATGCTTCGACCTCGATTCGCCATCCTTGATGAGACTGACAGTGGCCTCGACGCCGATGCTGTACGGCTTGCGAGTGAGAGTATTGCACGAATCGGCGGAGCAGAAATGGGCATTCTGATCATCACGCATCACGAACAACTCCTGGAACACAATATCCCCTTACAGACCCATGTCATGTTAGGTGGACGTATTGTTGAGTCAGGAGGCCCAGAACTCGCGGCCGAACTTCACAAACAGGGTTATGATCGAATAAGAAAAGCGTATCCTGATGCAGCTGCTGCTGAAGAGGCTATGGAAGCAGAACGTCGACTTGAAGCGACAACAC
Organism: uncultured Pirellulales bacterium; assembly: GCA_965662325.1. Lineage (GTDB taxonomy): Bacteria > Planctomycetota > Planctomycetia > Pirellulales > UBA1268 > UBA1268. The sequence continues at coordinate 17,042 of CBFIHW010000024.1, forward strand.
CCTGACGCACTCCCGACACCCTGAAAAGGAAATCATACGATGTCTACTGACACTGATGAATCTTCGACGCTCGCACTTGGAGAGATCAATAAATACGATTTCCGTACTGACACGCCTACGGTCTTTAAAGCCCGCCGAGGACTTGACAAAGATATTGTTTCTCAGATTTCTGAAATGAAAAAAGAGCCTGCCTGGATGCGAGATTTCAGGCTTAAATCGCTCGACATTTTCAACTCGAAACCAATGCCAAACTGGGGAGGCGAAGTCGGCATCGACTTTCAAGATATTTTCTACTACCTCAAACCCGCTGAACAGCAAGGTAAAACGTGGGAAGAAGTTCCCGAGGAAATCAAGAAGACCTTTGACCGGCTTGGAATCCCGGAAGCCGAAAGGAAATTTCTCTCCGGTGTGAAAGCTCAGTTTGAGAGTGAAGTTGTTTACGGATCGCTTCAGGAAGACCTCGCAAAAAAAGGCGTTATCTTCACTGACACTGACACCGCGGTTCGAGAACACCCCGACCTTCTGAGGGAATATTTTGGGACAATCATCCCGCCAACCGACAACAAGTTTGCTGCCCTCAACTCTGCAGTTTGGTCAGGCGGCTCATTTATCTACGTCCCCAAAGGTGTCTCAATTGAATTCCCCCTGCAGGCGTACTTCCGCATTAATGCCGAGAGCATGGGGCAGTTCGAGCGAACATTAATTATCGTTGATGAGGGCGCACATGTACATTATGTCGAAGGTTGTACTGCTCCAATGTACTCTACTGAAAGCCTTCACTCAGCAGTCGTAGAAATTGTTGTGAAGAAACATGGACGCTGCCGCTACACAACGATCCAAAACTGGGCAAACAACATCTACAACCTGGTTACTAAACGGGCCCTTGCGTATGAGGGTGCGATGATGGAGTGGATTGATGGCAATCTTGGAAGTCAGCTCACCATGAAGTACCCAGCTGTCTACATGATGGAGCCCGGGGCTCGTGGCGAGATTCTTTCCATTGCATTTGCGACCGCCGGCCAGCACCAAGACGCAGGCGCAAAACTCGTTCATGCTGCACCAAATACATCTGGACGGATTGTCTCGAAGAGTATTTCGAAAAACGGTGGGCGATCAAGTTATCGCGGGCTCGTTCGAGTTGAGCCAGGTGCAAAGAAAAGTCGATCGAGTGTCGTTTGTGATGCACTGATTCTTGACGACATAAGTCGAAGTGACACCTATCCATATATTGAAATCGAGGAACAGGACGTCTCGATTGGTCACGAAGCAAGTGTGTCAAAAATTGGAGAAGAACAATTATTTTATCTTAAGAGCCGCGGTCTCTCCGAAGCTGAAGCGAGCACAATGATCGTGGGCGGCTTCATTGAGCCACTTGTCAAAGAACTCCCGATGGAATATGCCGTCGAGATGAACCGTCTGATTGAACTACAGATGGAAGGCTCCGTCGGCTAACCTATTCCTCTTCCCTGACTTCACTTATTCTTGCTTCATGACGACGACAACAGCCCCTGCCTCACTATTTAATCGCGACGCGTTCCACCAGCTTCTTGCTGAAAATCAACTGCCCGACTGGGCGGATCAGCAGCGTCGTTCCTGCATGGATCAACTCGAAACGCTTGCCTTGCCGAATCGTCGCCAAGAACACTGGATGAGAACAGACCTTCGGATGTTTAAACCGGACATGTGGGGGCTGCGACCAGCATCATCTTCTGAACCGCCTGAAGGCCTCCTTGCAGCTCGTTTCCCCTCCTCCAACGAGCAGTCTCGTGATGCCCAGATAATGGGGCAACCTGACTACGCAGGTCATTTCAAGACAATAAATGGCCATGTCGTTGAAAATCAGATTGATCCAAATCTTGCTGGCCAGGGTGTTGTCTTTGGTACCGCCGAAGATGTGCTTGCCAGTAGTGGTAACGTGCTGAAAAACCACTGGCTACAAATCATCGATTCAAAGGACGACTATTTTGCTGCCTTACACGGGGCGTTCCATCGTGGCAGTATGATTCTTTACGTCCCCCCTGGCGTCCGCATTGCAGAACCCATTCATTGCCTCGCTGCAATTGATGACGGTGGCGTCGACACGTCGCATGTACTTGTTGTTCTCGGAGAAGACGCTGAAGCAACTGTTCTTACAGAGACTGCTATGTGTGGAACCACTGGTTCAGGAACTGGATTTCACTGCGGTGGTACGGAAATAGTTGTAGGAAAAAACGCGCTCCTTCGAATGGTGAATGTCCAGAATTGGGACCGTGGCGTATGGCACGTTGCTCGACAAAAAGCTGTCATTCACGAAAACGCAAAATTACAGTGGACGCTTGCAGCACTTGGCAGCAGATTATCTCAGGTCGCTCAAGATGTAGCGCTTGTTGGAAAAAATGCTGAGGCACAAGTCAATGGCGTCATGTTTACAGAAGGCAGGCAACAACTTGTCTACAATACCCTCCAGCATCATGAAGCCCCTTCTTGTCGCAGCGACCTTCTTTACAAGGGCGCTCTACAAGACCGCAGCCGGCTCGTCTGGCGAGGAATGATCAAGGTTGACAAGGCTGCTCAAAAAACAGATGGGTACCAGCGTAATGACAACTTGATGCTTTCGGAGTCTGCACGGTCTGACTCAATTCCTGGCCTCGAGATTGAGGCTGACGACGTTCGCTGCACTCATGGTGCAACCAGTGGCCGCGTTGATGAGGAGCAAATATTTTACGCGCAAGCGCGAGGTTTGTCGGCAGACGAGGCTGCGAGACTCGTTGTCGCAGGATTCTTCCAGCAAGTTTTCGACCGCATAACAATCGCTTCTGTTCGAGAGGCATTGGCAACGGCAATAGGAAGCCGAATTCGAAGAGTGTCCTAACCCACAAGAAACAGTCATTCGTAACGCTCACCAGAAGCATTTTTTTCATGACAGAATTTATTCACGTTGCCGATGCAGCCGACGTTCCGGATCCTGGAAAAATACTTGTCGAAGTGGAAGGGGAAATGATTGCCCTATTCCATGTAAGCGGTTCGTTCTACGCCATCGATGATGTTTGCACCCATGACGGGGGCCCGCTTGTTGACGGTGAACTTCAGGACTACACAATCGCATGCCCGAGACACGGTGCAAAATTTGACATTCGCACTGGCGCAGCTCTTTCGATGCCAGCGATTCGACCCACCCTTGCACATGATGTGAGGATCAAAGACGGGAGTGTTTCTGTTCGACTTCGAGAGGCTGGGGCGGGGCCGAGTGGTAGCCCCGCGCCGTCTACAGTGCCTGCAGTAGCGGCACATCCTGCTCCACCGCAGACGGCGGAGCAGGCTGATAACACCACGAAATCTCACGACAGCACAGCGACTGACGCAACAGACAGCACACCTGCTGACACTCAAAGCCTCACAAGCCAGTCTCTCTCTGAGGATCTTGTTCGTGAATTACTAAAGCAGGTTAAAGACCCCGAATTATTTGTGAACATTGTTGATCTAGGGCTGATATACGACGTCTCTTTCAACCCTGCACCAGACAGCTCAAAGCAACTTGTTTCGATTGACATGACAATGACAAGTCCGGCCTGTCCTGCTGGACCACAACTCATTGCCGATACAAAACGTGTCGTCAACACTCATGAAGATGTCGCTGACGTCGAGGTTCGGATTGTTATGGAACCACCGTGGACGCCAGACCGCATGACCGACGACGCCCGCGACCAACTGGGAATCTTTTGATTCCTCTTTCAATTGCACTTCAGCATGCGTCTCTTACTTTACGAATGGTGCTGCTCAGGTGGAATGCAGAGTGATATTGCTCGTGACATTCTGCGGAAGATTCCTCTTGAAGACTTTCTGAAGGAGGGCGGCCTCATGCTTGAGGCACTCGCATGCGATGCTGAAAAAAATGCGGATCTGGATATCACTGTGATGGTTGACGCAACCCTTCCGGTGACGAAAGTTCCACACTTTTCTGAACATATTACTGTTGAGAAAGTCCCTGCTGGCACAAACCGCTCGTCTCTTCTTGCGGTGGCCTCTCAGTCTGACCAAATCATTCTCATTGCGCCAGAAACTCACGGCATTCTGCTCCAGTCCCTCATCGCCATAGAACAAGCAGGTTTTGGAGATAGGCTTATTAATTGCCCAACACCTTTTGTCCACGCTGCGAGTGACAAGCAGACGACATCCGTGATGCTCGCCGCAGCTGGTATTCCAACACCGGCTGGCTGCACTTTACCCGCTGGTGGAAGCATTCCTACCGGGTTTCGACTTCCCGCCGTCCTCAAATCGCGTGAAAGTGCTGGATGTGACGGCCTGACAATCATTCAAAACATCGCTGATTTTGTCACACCAGAAACGGACTCACGGCTTGAATGTCATATTGCAGGCATCCCGGGCAGTGTCTGCTGTCTCTGCAGAGCTGAGTCAATTATTCCATTACTTCCATTCGAACAAATGTTCACTGACGCACTGCAGCCGCTTTACATCGGCGGTCGTCTTATTCACAAGGAGTATCATGATCGAATGCAGTCGCTTGCAGTTCGGTCGATTGAAGCTCTCAACAAAGCAACACAGACGAAAGCCCGTGGCTGGGTCGGAGTTGATATGATTCTGGGTAGCCGTGCCGACGGGAATGACGACCGAGTGCTCGAAATCAATCCTCGTCTCACCACTTCTTTCATTGGCTTATCCCGCGGCCAACAAGGTGGCATCATCCATCCACTCCTCAATCACATGCGTGGTGAAAAAATTCACCTTACACCATGGAACACAGAATCCTGTCAGTTTTCCTTGGCATAACATCTACACTTCATGGTTTTCTTTCATGTCACAAACGTTCATCAATTCATGGCTGGCTTTTGATATTGGAGGAGCTAACATCAAGGCTGCTGATGGACGAGGGTGGTTCCATAGTGAACCTTTTGCTATGTGGCAGGACTGGAAGCGACTCCCTGAGGTCATCGTACACATCAAAAGCCTCCACCCTGCCACCCACTATGCCGTCACCATGACTGGAGAGATTGCCGACTGCTTTTCTGATCGCAGCGAGGGCGTCAAGCATATTGTTGGATCGTGTTCCTTCGCCGCAGGTGAAAACGAAGTTGTCTTCTATAGTGTCGATGGTACCCTTCTCGGGGCAGACAAAGCCATACACCAACCGCTTCAGGTTGCTGCTTCAAACTGGCATGCTTTGGCTCGATTCGCTGGTTCACTTGCTCCTTCACGGAGAAGTTGGCTGATTGATATCGGCTCAACAACAACTGACATCGTGCCTCTGGCATACGGACAGCCAATTCCTCAGGGAATGACTGACTGGGATCGGCTACTCTGCCGTGAACTCATCTACACTGGCATGGAACGCACACCTATACCCGCCCTCGTACGGTCGCTGCCTCACCGCGGGATTATGCGACCAGTCGCAAGTGAGTGCTTTTCCACGTCACTGGACGCCTGGCTTCTCCTCGGCAGCTTGCCTGAAAATAGCAAATCGATTACCACAGCTGACAGAAAGCCGGCCACTCGTGATGCGGCTCGTATTCGCATGGCTCGTTCGATGCTTCTTGAACCAGCGTCATTTACCTTTGCAGATGCGATTGAAGCAGCAACGGCAATCACCGAATCACAGACTCTGTTGATTCAAGATGCCATGAGGGCACTGATTCAGACCCCACTCCCAGAAGATCAATTCATACTAAGTGGACAAGGTGAGTTTTTGGCAAGAAGAGTCTTTGATCAAATGGACTGGGATCCGCCAACAGTTTCTCTCGAAAACATCCTCGGTGCTGACCTATCACGTGTCGCACCGGCTCACGCGGTTGCAATGATAGCGCAGCAGATGGTATGACCAGAATGAAATTACAGCAAGTTACTTCTTGGGAGTGGGAGCGTGGGTGGCTTCGCCAACCACGTGACAGAAGCAAACAAACCGGAGTTGTAGTCAAAATCGGCGGCAGTCTTTTCTCAACGCCTGGATGGCAACAGGCTATCCAGTCTCTCGTTGCCGACATATCAATATCTAGCCGTTCAGTAGCAATCCTAGCGGGGGGAGGTGCCCTTGTAGACGGGCTACGAACCATTGATGCAAGCAGCACGCTGCCAGACCCTTTCGTGCATGACCTTGCACTTGAAGCCATGGGGATCACGTCACAACTCGTTGCGACCACTCTCAAACTACCACTTGGTGGAGACGGAATGAGCGTCTCTCCCATCGTACTCGACATCCAGAAGCGGGGAGTGGTACGTAATGCAATTGAATCTCTTCCACATTCATGGAACACAACAAGTGATTCAATCGCGGCTGCGGTTGCCGCTACAAGAGAGTCTGCTTTACTACTCGTAAAGAGCACTCCACCACCGGCTTATGACATTGAGTGCCTTGCTTCCAAGGGCTGGGTCGACCACTCGTTCCCAACAGCCTGCTTTCAACTAGAAGACATTCGCTGGGCAGCCCGACGGCAGTAAAAAGGGTGGACCCTCAGTAACCGAGCAACGTTCCAGTGAAATGTCATTCCCAACAGATACCGGCATCAGGACGAGAAGCCAGTGCCAGTTTGCGTGTAGAGGCAACATCTTGAGACTCGACAACTTCTTCAAGAAAAGCCCATGGCTGAAACTGAACACCTCCAGATGCACTAAGAACCCATCGACTCCCGCGTTTGATGCCATGCGCAACGGTGGACACCTGCTTTGGAACTACATAGCTTGAGAGCTGAACTGATGAAGGGTCCTTCACTAGCGAGAGATCCAGCCCTGCCCTATCGGCCAGTTGCCTACTGTCGATTAAAGCTGCAACAACTGCTAGGTCAACGCAATTCTTCAATTCCCGGAAAACTGGCTTGCTTAATGCTAGATCGTCATAACATGCTGTCATTTGCTCACACCACCGTGCAGCATTTTTATCAGCACGTCCGCTTCCTCGCTTCATACCCTCTCGCACCAGAAGATCGGTTTCGGTCAGGCACACCATTTTGCCACCTGTGAGTTTCCAACCAAGTTCATCAGGATCCCGTGCAATGGGGCTATATTGAGCTTCCAACCAGAAACGTGGCAACATTGTCGAGCCGGCCGTAGTAGGCTGGACCATTGAAAGATAGCTCGGCAGTTCAGCAACTTCTGACGACTCGAGCCCCATACCAATTCGCTTCATTCGATAATCGGCAGCTACGAGAACCTGCGCGAAATGCGTATCTGCCGGCACACCCCCAACTGTTATTTGTTGAGGACCCAAGGCCTCTTCCATTGACCGAAATATTTTCTGTGGATTTGGCATCTGTTTTATTGAGCTCAGGATTTCCTGCAGCCGAGCAATGCCCTCGGGCGTTGGATCAATAGAGCAACGCATTCCCCCCATGCGTGCTGCGTCGATTGATCGAAGAGCCACGACCAAATCCTCAAGAAGCAAGAGCGGCTGCCCACTGGCTGCACCAACGAAACTACCATTTTCATCAACAGCAACTTCATCACTCGGTCCAGCCAAAATTAAATCGTGAGCATCAGGGTCAACAAACACGAATTTGATTTGCTCAAGCCCACCAAGTGTCAAGACTTCTGGAGAAACAGGTTCGTTTTCTGTTGCAGCCCGCCGAACATCTTCCAGAATTCGTCTCAGTGAAACCTTTTGCAGTTCACAACGCCGCCCCGTTTGCGGCGGGTTTTCATTGAGAATTTTTTTTCGCTGAGCGGCAATACTTGTAAGTGCCTGCGGCTCGATCATGCGCACAATACCGTTTGGATCAACTGAAATACCACCAACAGCCTGAGCGCCGAACCCAGCTTGCCCGAACACATGCTTCGTAAAAAAAATATTCAGGACTACAACCAGCACAACAACACAACATGTTGTTGCAAAACTGTTCTCAAAGACGCTACCAACATTCGTTCGTGTGCAGCTACGCATAAAAATCCTCATCATCACGTTCAACTGGAATTCAATTCAGGTCAGGCAAATTGTTCGAGCAACGGTATCGATTTGTGATTGCAAGACAATCTAGCTGAGATGCTAGCCTCAGCACGCCCTTGAGGGCAAACCCGCTTTGCTGAAGCAAATGCGGCTTGAAACACCTATTCTATAATGTTTTCATGAATTCTCTTACTTTTTCCTGTTAAATTAGGGCTTACCACGCGATGACGCTTGGATTCGGTTTTGATTGATTCTTGTGTGTGCATATCGCAAGGAGAGCCCTCATTGGCCATGATGCAAGCATGATTAACGACAAATCTATTCCACATGCCGATGCTCATGTCCTTGTTCGGGATCCTGCTAATGGCCCAATGCTCAATCCGCTCACCCCCGGAGAAGTTCTCAGCCTTGGTCGTGCACCTGGCAACACCATCGTGCTCCACGACGAACGGGCAAGCCGCAATCACGCCGAGATACGGGTAAACGATGACGGAAAATGGGTCATCCACGATCTGAAAAGTCGAAACGGCACAACAGTTGGTGCAAATGAAATTACGTCAGAACATACGCTTATCGACGGTGATACTATTCAGATCGGCTCAGTTACGATCCTTTTCTGTGAGGGGCCTCCACCATCCATATCTGAGGCTAATGAATCTGACACCGACGGCACTGGCATAACGGGTGAAATGTCTGCGGAGATCGCAGAATGGCACTCAACGATTCGCTATCGGCGAAACCGCAGTCGTTTACTCGATGACATACGCGAGTCAGCACGAACTGCTCCGAAAGTAGGACAAGCAGCAGCAGAACTATGCCGACTCGCGTTTACACTGGGTCGCACCACAGAAGTACCATCTGCTGCAAATCGTGCCCTTGAGTCTGCGATGCTCGGATCGAATGCAAGCAAAGGAATGGTTTTGCTGCCAACGCCTGAGGCCATTCATGAAGAGAGAATGACCGTAACTGATTTATATGGTGTTGCAGCAGTACCCTCTGATCTTCGCATTGATGATATCCCGACAAACCTAGTTGAAGCAGCCCTTGCAACCGATGAAGCGATTTTGGCGGGACCAGAGACGGTTGGTGAACAACCACCAGCAATAACCATAGTCGCTCCCATACGCGTGGACGGAAAGCCTATCGGAGCAATCTACCTCAGCAGCGAGCCGAGTAGTGATGAAAAATCTCCCGATGACCTAGAGTTTGTAATTGCTGTCTGCGACGCCATAGGTCAGGTCTATAAAAACCTCGAAGCTCGAGAAACTCTTTCGACTCGTCTTGCGACGGCAGCAAGTGAAAACAAACTGCTCAAAGAGCGACTCGGTGAAAAAACACGTATGGTTGGTGAAAGCCCTGCCCTTGCAACAATCACAACACAGGTTGAGCGGGTTGCGAGCACAAAAGCCACAGTTCTCGTTCGGGGTGAAAGCGGTGCCGGCAAGGAATTAATCGCACAAGCTATTCATGACGCAAGTGATCGCAAGAGCGGCCCTTTTGTCTGCCTGAATTGTGCGGCTCTCTCAGAGACGCTTCTGGAGAGTGAACTCTTCGGCCACGAGAAAGGTGCGTTTACTGGTGCGACCGATAAAAAGGCCGGGAAATTTGAGCTCGCTGACAACGGAACGCTCTTTCTGGATGAGATTGGTGAGATGAGCCCTACGATCCAAGCAAAATTTTTACGAGTACTTGAGGGGCATGCATTTGAACGAGTAGGAGGCAGCACTCGACTCAAGGTTGATGTGCGAGTTGTAGCAGCTACAAATCGTCACCTTGAAGATGCGGTTGCAAGCGGTGGATTCCGAAGAGACCTTTACTTCCGACTGCGTGTGGTAGAAATTGCCGTACCCCCACTGAGAAAACGACAAGAAGACATCGAACTACTTGCAAATCACTTCCTAGATGTCTTTAGTCGAGAGACCGGTCGAAAAATCGAGGGTTTCAGTTCTGCAGCCATTCGTGCGATGCAGGAATACCATTGGCCCGGAAATATACGAGAATTAAGAAACTGCATTGAACGTGCTGTCGTCCTAAGTTCGAGCAGCACCATTGATGTGCCAGATCTTGCACTGAGCACTCTTGCCACCCCGGGTGATACCGGAAAGATAGAATCATCGGCTGCGAACTTTACTCCTGAAACTTTGGCGACTGTCGAAAAACGTCACATACTAGCGACGCTTGAGTGTACCGGTGGCAACAAAACAAAAGCTGCAAAACTTTTGGGGATTGAACGATCTACCCTTGATCGTAAATTTGCACGATGGGGCAAGACAGACTGAAGAGATACCGGCTACCTAAAGCCCGAAATATCGCTTCCATACTTCAACGTCTCCTGGCCCAGGCTCCGTCGGCTTTGTTTCCTTTTGTTGAACACGTTCGTTCATCGCCCGACGCCTTCCTATGAGCCACTCATCGCTATCAACGGCAATCGCCCGCCGACGGCGTGCTGCTGCCTGGATTCGCTTATCACTCGACACCACAACCAGGCCTGATGGCGATTCCTCCTCGACCATTTCCTCTATGAGTGTATCCGCATCTGGATATTCCCGTGCAAACCATACTCGAATAGATCCGTGCTCATATCGTGCAGGAAGACCCTCGGGTGCATCGGCCGCATCAAAAACGACAATTGTCTGCTCTGCTTCAGCACCAAGTAACTCGGAAAGGTGGTCAAGAAGTGCTCGGCGAGACTGCTCGAACCCAAGTGGCCCTCGCGAATCCCCAAATACACCCGAGGCATGCAGGAGGTTGTACCCGTCAATTATTATCATGGCTCTACAACTAACTGGAGAGGCGATATTTCACTTTCCCGTGAACAATTGTCGCAACAGCTCGCCCGCGTAGCGTCCATCCATGAAATGGTGAATTCACGCTTTTTGATGCAAACGAGTTAACATCTACTTTCCATTCATGAGATGGATCAATAAGCGTCACATCAGCAATTGCTCCTGGCCTGAGGGTCCCTCGATTGATACCAAGAATCTTTGCCGGCAGCAGACTGATTGCTTCCACAAATCGTAGCCAATCAATACGACCAGACTCTATCAGGCGTGTTACAGAGAGGCCAACTGCTGTTTCCAGACCAAGGATGCCAAACGGTGCTCGGTCTAGCTCGAGTAACTTTTTTTCCGGTGCATGTGGAGCGTGATCTGTTGCAATACAATCAATTGTGCCATCAGCAAGACCTTTGAGGATGCCTTCAACATCTTTCGCTGTCCGCAACGGTGGACTCATTTTGAAGTTTGAATCAAACCCTCGAAGGGATTCATCCGTAAGCGTAAAATGGTGAGGGCATGCCTCCGCAGTAACCCGAACGCCACGTGATTTTGCTTCTCGGATAAGATCGACGCCCTGAGCTGTCGAAACATGCATTACATGAAGACGACCTCCTGTCACATCTGCGAGTGCAATATCTCGCCCGATCATCACTTCTTCTGCAGCTGCTGGCATCCCCTCCAGACCAAGCGACATGGAAACAAT
>CBFIHW010000025.1:0-28174 GCA_965662325.1 uncultured Pirellulales bacterium
ATCGACATGTACAGGATAATGCCTACAACATCGACTATTGCCGATACAAATGGATTGCTCATAAGTGCCGGATCAAGCCCGAGCGAACGGAAAAGAAGGGGTAAGATTGAGCCGACGAGAGAACCAAGAATGACAACGCTCAAGATTGTAAGCGGAATAACCAGTGCTTGAGCAGGTGAAGGTGCGTAAAGCAGGGCGAGTAGAAAGCCTGGTATTGCGAGGAGGGTACCAAGAAAAACACCAAGAATAAGTTCGCGACGCAGAATTCGCGGCCAGTCAGCAAGTTTACAATCACCCATCGATAATGCTGTGATGACGAGGGTTGCAGATTGATTGCCCGAGTTGCCTCCGCTGGCGATCACGAGAGGAATGAAGGCAATGAGCCAGACGTGAGGAATGGGCGTTCTTGCCAGTACCATTGCTGTTACGGCAGCTGTGAAAAAAAGAATGGTCAACCACACTCCACGCTTCCATGTCATAGTGATCAGCGCGGTCTCAAGATATCCTTCGTTAAGAGGTGCAACGGCGGCGCTCATCTGAGCATCTTCAGTGGCCTCTTCGCGAACGGTATCAAGTACATCGTCATGAGTGACGATGCCGACGAGGCGATTTTGGTCGTCAACAACTGGTATGGCAATGAAGTCAAATCGAGCAAGTTTCTGTACGACCTGTTCAGTGGATTCGTCAACTTTGACACAAATAATGTCTCGTTGCATCAGGTCAGCGACAAGAGAAGTTGGGTTCGCGAGTATCAAATCACGGAGTGAAATAAAACCGACAAGGGTACGGTCTGACTTCAAGATGTAGATGTAGTAGATCGATTCACTGTTTGGTGCCTGCGTACGAAGTCTCGCAATCGCTTCACCCGCTGGTATGTCAGCGGGCAGGGACGCGTACTCCGTTGTCATAAGACTGCCTGCAGAATCTTCCGGACAGGACAAGAGCATTCGAATGTCATGTCGCTCGGCTTTGGCAACGAGCGGAAGAATAGCTTCGATGAAACTTGGATCTAATTCACGAAGGAGGTCGTCACGATTGTCGGGCGCCATTCCCTCCAGGAGTGGACCCAGTTGAGAATTACTTGCATCTTCTATGAGTTGGATTTGTCGGGCAAGTGGATAATACGGAAAAATTTCTGCTCGCTGCTCGACAGGAAGTGAGTCAAGGAGATGCCAGATCTCATGATCATCAAGACCCTCAGAAAATTCCGCAACTGTGGCTGGATGCAACTCTTCCGCAACTTCACGAATACCCACCGAGTCCTGCTCGTGGAGCAGGCTACGAAGTTCCGGGAGGAGGATAGGATTCGCAGTAACCATGGTGGTTCATCGACTGGTTTGCAGAAGGTCGGACAATGCGGCTGGAGCGACTATAATCATTGACCGAGCGTTAAAATAGTTCGCATCACTTGAGGTGTCTAAATCCTCGTTCAATAAGTATGCCATGAAAGTATGGTCCCCTGAATTTCTCTTGCCAAAAAAGTTGATGAAAAAAGTAATTTTTGTGCTTGTGCTCATCACGCATTTCCATTCAGTTCGTTTTGCGTTAGGAGGAAGCCCTGAAAAAGGACTCCACGTGCTGCTTGAGAAGGCATATCTGCCTCCAGATCTTGACCAGGAAGTGTTTGATTCACTTTGGACAGTCTGGCCAAAGGACTTGAAATCACAGGCAGAACAGGCATCGGTGGCAGAGCGTCGGCAGATGGCCATGGATCGATATGGCCTCCTCCCTCATCCGAGCGATCCGTCACGGTCAGTGCAGTATGTTGTCGATTCCAGTGGGAACTGGACTATGAGTTGCCTTGCCTGCCATCAGGGACAGGTGGCTGGCGAGATGGTACCCGGCATCCCAAATACGAACTACGCGCTTGAAACATTTACGGAAGAAGTACGGCTTGTAAAAATTGCTCAGGGAAAGTCGTTTGGGCATATGGACGTTGGATCGCTTCTGCTGCCACTTGGCACAACGAGTGGCACGACAAATGCGGTCATGTTTGGCGTTGCTCTTATGCATCACAGAGACGCAGCCCTAAACATCATCTCGCGTGCCCCCCGATTTGATCTTATTCACCACGATATGGATGCACCTCCGTGGTGGCATTACCGCAAGCGAAACACCCTCTATGCAGATGGGTTTGCTCCGCAAGGAAGCCGCATGCTGATGCAATTTTTGTTGGTTCGTGAAAATGGTCCAAAGAAGTTTCGGGAATGGGAGCCAGACTTTGAGCATGTTGAGGCCTGGCTTGAATCGTTGAAGCCACCGGAATGGCGTTGGAGCATTGATAACGACTTGGCGAGCAAAGGCGAGGCAGTCTTTCGCGAGCATTGTGGTCGCTGCCACGGGTCGTACGGAGAAAGCGATGAGTACCCGGAGGCGGTTATTCCGATTGATGAAATTGGGACTGATCGAGTTCGATTTGATGCACTCACAAACGTTGAGAGAAGTGCCCTTAACGAGAGTTGGTTTGGTCATTTTGGTCGTGACGCAGCATCTATGGGTGATCGCCAACGCCCGGAGGGATATGTGGCTCCACCGTTAGATGGAGTGTGGGCCTCAGCACCATATTTTCATAATGGTTCAGTTCCAACATTGTGGCATGTTCTTCATCCGGAAAATCGGCCACCTGTTTGGTGCCGAACGCCTGTTGGCTACGATAAGGAAAAAGTGGGTCTTGAAATTGAAGAACCTAGCCAAAAGGAGTTCGCTGCAGCCCTTACAGAAGGAATGCTTTCTGCGCGGCGACGGCAATTTTTTGATACCACAAAACCCGGGAAATCGGCTGGAGGGCATACCTATCCCGAGTCGTTGAACGAATCGGAGAGGACTGCAGTGCTCGAATATTTAAAGACGCTCTAGCAGGTTCACTGAAAGCAGACTGTTTTTCATCATTGTGATACAGTGGTGGCGACATATCGCTCACCATGTTCCCATTCATGCAAATATTTGGAGAAAATTCATGACACAGCTTGAACGCGCTCGTGACAACGAAGTTACCCCTGAGATGAAATTCATCGCCGAGCGTGAGAACTTGTCCGAGGACGTGGTCTGTAGTGAAGTTGCGCGTGGAAGAATGGTGATCCCCGCCAACACGGTCCATCTCACAAAATGCCTTGAGCCAATGGCGATTGGGATCGCAGCCCTGACGAAAATTAATGCAAATATTGGTAATTCAGCTGTGACAAGTGACGAGTCAACCGAGCTCGAAAAGCTTCATATGGCAGTGCACTACGGTGCAGATACGGTGATGGACCTATCGACTGGAAAAGATATAGACAATATTCGGCGGGCAATTATCGATGCATCTCCAGTACCGATTGGAACAGTGCCGATCTATCAGATGCTTGAGGAACTGGGTGGTGACATTGATGAAATGAAGCCGCAGCACTTCCTCGACATGTGTGAAAAGCAGGCTCAGCAAGGCGTCGACTATATGACAGTGCATGCTGGCCTTTTGCAAGAACATCTTCACCTCACAATGAATAGAGTGACGGGTATTGTCAGTCGTGGCGGATCCCTTATTGCTCGCTGGATGATGACTCACAAAGAGCAAAATCCACTGTATACGCATTTTGATGATCTGTGTGACATTTTTCGACAGTACGATGTGACTTGGAGCCTTGGCGATGGTCTTCGCCCTGGTGCGATCGCAGATGCGAGCGACGAGGCCCAGTTTGCGGAACTGCACGTTCTTGGTGAATTGACTCGACGAGGGTGGTCGAAAGGTTGTCAAGTAATGGTTGAGGGGCCTGGGCACGTTCCGATGGACCAGATTGATATGAATGTCAAACGCCAGATGGAAGAATGCGACGAAGCACCATTTTACGTTCTCGGTCCACTCGTCACTGATATTGCTCCTGGCTACGACCACATTACCAGCGCGATAGGTGCGGCTCTCGCGGGCTGGAGTGGTGCAGCTATGCTTTGCTATGTGACACCGAAGGAACATCTTGGTTTGCCTGATGCGGAGGATGTGAAGCAAGGAGTTATCGCTTATAAGATTGCTGCTCATGCGGCAGATCTTGCAAGGCACCGAAAGGGTGCCCGGTCTCGTGATGACGCACTGTCACATGCCCGCTTCAATTTCGATTGGAATGAGCAGTTTCGTCTGTCACTGGATCCGGAAACAGCAAAGCGATACCACGATGAAACGTTGCCTCAAGAGACGTTTAAGTCTGCTCAGTTCTGCAGCATGTGTGGTCCAAAGTATTGCTCAATGAAAATATCACAGGAAATCCGTGATATGGCTGCCAGTGAAGAGAAAAACGCTTCTGTTGAACCAGTTCAGATTGAACTTCCTGCCACGTAGGCGCACGAGTATCGCTCTGTGCATGATGACGAATTCCTAGAAGTATTTATTTGATACTCCAATCAGTTCCGTCAGCGCGATCCTCTAATTGAATTTCAGCCTCATTGAGAGAGTCTCGGATGAGATCTGCCGTGGCAAAATCTTTCGCCTGACGTGCCCGAGATCGTAGTTCAATGATCAGTTGCATCAAAGAATCCAGCAATTTGCCATCGGTTCCTGTGGCCACTTCTGCCGGTGGGGTAAGAAACAGCCCGAGAGTGCTTGTGAGTTCTCGCATTAAGAGCATAAGTCCATTGAGGGTTTCAATGCCATGATCTTTTTTCTTTTCGAGCCCCTCGCTGTCAATGAATTTGTTGATGAACCGAACAAAGTCAAACAAGGTAGCCACTGCTATGGCAGTATTGAAATCATCATCCATTGCTTCCAGAAAACGATTTCGCAATGCTGTAACGTGCTCTCCTGAAGTGCCGGCAAACGCTGAAATAGCAACATCTCCATCACGACGATTACGTGCTGACAGTGTGTAGTAAGAATTTCCACTGAGCCGTTCATACCGGCTGAAAAGTCTTTCGAATGCTTCAAGTGCTCGAGCAGATTCCACAAGTGGTTCTTCACCAAAGTGGATTGGGCTTCGGTAATGTGTTGACAGGAGTAGAAGTTTAATCGCTTCCGGTCGGTGGCGGGTAAGGAGGTCTCGGAATGGTTCAGCTCCAGTTGACTTTGATATTTTCGTAGCAGCTAGATCCTCGGGAGTGTCGCTGCCATCTCGTGGGCGACCGCCGACCTTTCCTGTTGCCCCTGCGGCCTGCATGAGTCCGTTATGCATCCAATATGTGGCCATAGGGCAATCGTGGAGCGATTCACTCTGCGCGATTTCGTTTTCATGGTGAGGAAAGACTAAATCAAGCCCACCTCCGTGAATATCAAAATGGCTACCAAGAAGGGCTTCACTCATTGCCGAGCACTCAATATGCCAGCCGGGTCGTCCTGGGCCCCATGGGCTTTCCCAGGAAGGCTCGCCGGGCTTTGCTTTTTTCCAAAGTGCAAAGTCCGCAGCCGACCGCTTTCTTGCAGCGGTGGCACCACCTTCACCCTGCGTTTTTTCGAGTGAACGGTTTGTTAGTTTTCCGTAGTCTTCATCTTTGGCCACATCAAAATAGACATCGCCATCCGCAGGATATGCAAAATCTTTTTCTACGAGGCCTGCAATGAACTGAATAATGCCTTCAATGTGGTCAGTTGCCTTTGGCATGGTATCAATGCCGTTGACTCCCAGTGCGGATAGATTGTCTAGATAGTCAGCTGTCATTTCCTCGGCCAGAGCGGCCATCGATGTGCCGCGGCTGTTACTTTCAGCAATGAGTTTGTCGTCAACATCCGTGATGTTTACGACCCACGTGACGTCCCATCCTGAATAGACAAGATGCCGTTTGATTGTGTCGAAGATAACCGGACCAACCATGTGTCCAATATGACTCGGCTTGTAGACCGTTGGTCCGCAGAGATACATGCCGACCTTCCCAGGAACAACTGTTTTGAAGTGTTCTTTCTGGTGACTCAAGGTGTTGTACAATTCGATGTTCGGAAAGCTATGAGTGGATTGAGTTATTTCCGCCATGTTTCAGTGTGGCTCCCGGGTGTTTCAGAAATCTATAGTGTCTTTAGGTTTTGTTGAATGCCGCCTGAGTTTCAAGCAATACAATGCATTCAGCAGCAATTGCGTGTTCTTCACCAATCGGTCCAACAGCTTCGCCTGTCTTGGCCTTAATCCAGAACTGATTGATATCAAGAGCCAGCAAATCAGCTACATGTCGTCTGATGTTCTCTCTGTACGGGAGGATTTTTGGCTTCTGAGCAAAAATAACACAATCTATATTCACAATATTCCAGCCCGCATTCCGCACGAGATCACTCGCTATTGCAAGCATCGAGCTTGAAGACCGGTCTTTATTTTTGGGGTCGTCATCTGGGAAAAGTTCTCCAATATCACCAAGGGCGGCCGCTCCAAGGATTGCGTCGGTCATGGCATGCAGAAGGACATCAGCATCACTGTGACCGATGGCGGACTGGCTATGAGGAATTTTTAGGCCACCAAGCCAGAGCCCATCTCCGGGCTCAAGTCTGTGCGTGTCATGACCAATTCCAATTCGGTACATCGCTAGTTTCCCGTGTGGAAATCTCCATTAAATGTTTCAAGAGCGGCAAGTCTATCGTTTTGGCCTATACTTCCGCATATGTACACCAGCAGTGAAACAAAAAGTGACCGCGTAATCGAGGTCAATGATCTTGCCAAAGAATATCGCGTTTACGACAAGCCGGAAGGCCTTTGGGCAAGCGTACAGGGTCTCTTCCATAGAAAAAATAGAATAATTCATGCCTTGCGAGGGGCGAATCTGCGCGTTGGTCGTGGTGAATTTCTTGCGATGCTCGGACCAAATGGAGCTGGTAAGACAACATTTTTAAAGCTGCTGTCGGGAATTATTACGCCTACTCGGGGGACTGCCCGTGTTCTGGGGCATGTTCCATGGGATCGAGCCGACAATTTTCGGCGACGATTTGCCCTGGTGATGGGGCAGAAAAATCAGCTCTGGTGGGATTTGCCAGCGGCGGAGAGTTTTCGGCTCCATCAGGAGATTTATCGGATAGACCCGAGTCGATTTGCAAGAATCCGTGATGAACTCGTTGAAATGTTAGGAGTGTCTCACCTTCTTGGGCAGCCAGTGCGGGAACTCTCGCTTGGGGAGCGGATGAAGTTAGAGCTTATTGCCGCGTTACTTCACGAGCCTGAGGTGTTATTCCTCGACGAGCCAACGATCGGTCTCGACGTGGTTGCACAGCACACGATTCATGAGTTTCTCCGGCATGTTCAAAAGCAGCGGTCAGTTACCGTTGTCTTAACAACGCACTACATGAAAGACGTTGCTGCCCTTTGTGAACGTGTGGTGGTCGTGACGAATGGCAGTATTCTTTATGATGGTTCGCTTGAGCAAATCGTTGATCGTTTTACGACGCATAAGGTCGTGACACTTGATCTTGAAAATCCTCCTGCAGCTGGGGAAATAGAACGATTTGGTTTCTCGTGTGAAGTGCATGGCCCTCGTGTTTCGTTGCGGATTGATCGATCACGGATAGCAGATGTCTTGCCAAAACTATTGGCGAGTCAACCAGTTCGAGACGTGTCTGTTGAGGATGTGCCCTTGGAAGAAATTGTTGCAGGTCTGTTTCGTGGCGCAGCAAAACGGCAGGCGGGTATAGATCCAGAGCATGAAGTTGGAGCAGTATGAGCACCACTGCAAATTCCGAAAGTAGTCTGCAGACTTCCCACGGCTGGTTCTCCGGACTGCGGTCGTGGTGGCGAATGCTTGTCATCTGCCTTGAGGAACGACTGGCTTATCGTACCGATTTTGCGTTGGGTACGGTGATGCGTTTCCTGCCGATCGTCACGCAGGTTTTTCTCTGGACGGCTGTCTTTTCGGCCTCGAGCCGTACTGATATCGCAGGATACTCCCGTGACAACATTGTTGCGTACTATCTGCTTACGATGGTAACTCGAGCCTTCTCAAGTATGCCGAGTCTGGCAGGTGGTATCTCTCGTAGTATTCGCGATGGATCCGTGAAGAAATATCTCATTCAGCCGGTTGATTATATTGGGTTTCTGCTTGCTTCTCGCATTGCCCACAAACTTGTTTACTACATTGTGGCGATACTTCCCTTCGCGGCAGTTCTATTCTTCTGTCGCGGTTATTTTCCGCCAGCGCCCGATGGACTTACGATCGCTGCCTACATTCTGTCTTTGCTACTTTCATTCCTGCTTGGATTTTTCTTGGAGGCAACACTAGGAATGATCGCATTTTGGTTTCTTGAGGTTTCCAGCATTATTTTTGCGTACATGTTGTTTCAATATCTTCTTTCTGGGCACATGTTTCCTATCGATATGCTTGCAGATATTCCAACGGGGCTGGCGGGAGTAAGCCTTGCAGATATCGTGCGGTTGCTGCCGTTTGAGTACACGGCCTATTTTCCTGCCGCGGTGTGGCTTGGCAAGATTACGGGCTGGGAGCTCGTGAGAGGCATCCTCGTCGAAATAGCCTGGCTCGTCGTCATGATAGGAGTATGCCGTTTTGTATGGTGGCGAGGCACAAAACGATATAGCGGTTTTGGTGGTTAATTTCCAGGACGATGCGCATGAGACGATACATCAGAATTTTTTCAACGTTTGCACGAGCGTGTCTTGTGCGAGATATGACATTCCGGGCGAATTTTCTGCTCGAGTGCCTGACCAGCCTTGGGTGGATGTCAATGAATCTGGCATTTTACTTATTAATCTTTAGCTTTACCCCGGAAATAGGTCGCGGAAGTGGCTGGTCGCGTGAGCCGTTTTTTGCGTTTGTTGCTACCGGTCTGATTATCAATGCAATCGTTCAGACCTTGTTCATGCCCAGTGCTTCGGAACTTACAGAAATGGTTCGAACAGGTGGTCTTGATTCAGTTCTTGTACGGCCTCTCGATGCTCAGTTTCTTCTGTCGATGCATAGATTTGATTTCTCGTCGATGGCGAACGGTCTTGTTGGGCTGGGTCTCCTTATTTGGGCTGTACTCCGATTTTCTGTTGCACCGCCACTCATTGCATGGTTGCTTTACCCGCTGCTAATTGTCTGCGGTGTGGCGATCTTGTACGGACTCATTATTATGCTTGCAGCCGCAACGATACTGATGGGTAGGAACCAGAGTTTGTATGACTTTTGGTTTTATATAACGAATTTTTCACGATATCCTGCCGAAATATATGCTGGTCCATGGGGTGATCCGTTACGTACGGTCTGTACCTTTGTTATTCCTATATTGCTCGTTGTGAATGTGCCTGCGGGTACTCTCGCCCGTCCACTGTCAGGAGAAGCATGGGGAATGGTTGTGCTAACTTTTGCTGCAGCAGGCATTTCAATTGGCCTGTCGAGAATAGTTTTTCAGGCCGCTTTGGCCCGATACCGTAGTGCCTCAAGCTAAGTGGTTTTCAGGAATGTCACAGCCTCCTACCCAACCAACAGATATATCAGCGTTGGTCAGTTGGTTGAAACTGATACGTGTACCAAATCTTGCCACAGCGATTGCTGATCCGTTGGCAGGGTTTCTGATTGCTGGGGGGGTCTATCAGTATGAAAATCTTCCACTCGGTGGTTGGCTGGCAATAGCATCATCGTTTTGCCTGTACGCCGGCGGAATCGTCCAGAATGATGTTGTGGATTTTCAGGTCGATCAAAAAGAGCGTCCCCATAGACCACTTCCAAGCAGGCGTGTTTCCTTTGAACTCGCTCGATTTGTATCCATTGGACTTCTCGTTCTTGGTGTTGTCTTGGCGTGTGTCGCTTCAGCGTCCGTGCATGATGCCGCTCCTGCCGTTGTCGGGGTGATGCTCGCTGCAGCAATCTGTGGCTATAACTGCTATGCCAAAGGTACGTGGTTGGGGCCTTTGTTCATGGGGGGGTGCCGTGCACTTAACTGGTCTCTCGGAATGGTTATTGCCGGCTCGGCGTCGTTACCGCTATGGATGATTCCCTTTGGGATGGGTGTGTATGTGATAGGCATCACGTTGTTCGCTCGTGATGAGGCCGATGTTGGAACTCGATCCCAACTGCTTCTGGGTACACTTGTAATGTCGATCGGACTTGTTATTTCTGGTTTGGCACCATTCGTTAGTATGGAAGTGCGGGCCGCCAACGTCCCGTACTGGCTTGTCGAAGGCCGGGTTATTGCATGGCTTGCGCTATGGAGCGTGCTCGGGGTTTCAATCCTCATCCGCTGCGGCCAAGCTATTCTAAATCCTATACCGCAACGCATGCAGTCGGCAGTTGGTAACGCGATTATGTCTCTTACTACGCTTGATGCAGTGTTAGTGCTCGCGTTCTGTGGGGAGCAATGGGCCGTAACCGTACTGGCCCTGTTAGTATGGTTTGTTCTTGGTCGCCGTATTGCAGCAGTTACGTGAGCATGATGTCCAATGAAAGCAGGGTATAGCACAAATAGCTTCGGTGACGTTGATCCTCTGGAAGCGATGTCACTTCTTTGTGAGCAAGGTTACAAATCGCTGGCGATTACGCCTGATCGAAACATGCTCAATCCATTTGAAAAAACATTTGCCTCGGAGGTTCGTATTTGGCAAGACGCTCTAGCAAAGGCTCAGATGAGATGTGTTATTGAAACGGGAGCTCGTTACCTGCTTGATTCGAGAAGAAAGCATCACCCGACACTTCTTTCGGATGCCCATGATGATCGCTGCCGAAGGATTGAATTTCTGCGACGGGCGATTGATTTAGCAGCAGAACTCAATGCGGACTGTGTGTCTCTGTGGTCAGGTGCTGTTGATTCTGATGCTGACGAGGAATTGCTATGGCAGAAACTAACCGACGGTGTTGGAGAAGTTCTTGACTATGCTTCTCGTTGCGGTGTTGTGCTCGGTTTTGAACCAGAGCCAGGAATGTTTATCGATACAGTCGCTCGTGCACAAGAGTTGTTTGAGAACTTGGGTCGACCCAAGTTGTTTGGTTTTACAGTCGATATTGGCCACCTTGAATGTCTGGGAGAAAGACCATTAGCTAATACGGTGCGTGATGTTGCTGATCGTACGGTGAATGTTCATCTAGATGACATGAGTGTCTGCCGTCATGAACATTTACCTTTAGGAAAAGGAGACGTCGATTACGTCCCTGTATTCCGTGAGCTCCTCGCCGCTCACTACCAAGGTGGCTTACATGTTGAGTTGCCACGCCAGAGCCATAGGTGGCATGAAACGGCCAAGGAATCATATGAGTACATTCATCGTGTCTTTGGGCTTATTTCATGACAGGTATCTTGCTATCAAGCACTGGCACCAAGTACAGGCACACAACGTGTTCGATGCAGGCACCCTGTAGTTCCGCCATCCAAGCTATGCTCCACCTGTCGTATGGCCTGCGGTGTCTTTTTAGCACCATTCAGGTGGCGGTTCGATTTCGTCTCCCGGGCGGCCACCGGCATCTGCTCTTCCAGAACCTTCCAGGCGACTTATTGCTTTGATTTCCATGTTCTCATTGCACGCTATTTGACACGAAAGCCGTAGTCCAGGTGTTGAGGAGAGGTCTCGTGCTTCAAGAACCTCTTTTTCTGCTTTTGTTATAGCTTTTGGTTCACCTGATACAAATTCAACACGACAGGTTGTGCATCGTCCAAAACCACCGCATGCGTGCAATTGATCAACGCCGCATTCGTCAACAAGTGCGTTTACTAGGCGTTTCCCTGCAGGTACTTCGAATTCACCAAATCCTTCGACGGTCAACTTCGGCATGTGTATGCTCCTCTTTTAAAAAATGTAATGAGTTGTCTTCTACAAACTTATATCCAGAAACGTTTTACGGAGAAGAAACGGGCCGCTGTGGTGGCCGCTTCTTTTTTCGAGGCGGTGGAGGGGGGTCAAGGTCTTTTGTTAAATCAATATCTGAAACCTCTGACGAGATGCCTTTGTTGGGTACATCAAGTCCGCTCGTCCAGACCAACGCATTAAGTATAAGAGTACGGAAGTCGTTGTTTGCCCAATTTTTGTGAAAATGACCGCCGGTACATCCAAAGCCACGGCCGCCGTCAGGTCGCTCGTAAGCCCAGGCGAGAACTTCGCGACTTCCTTTCTGTGACCGAACAGTTGGGTTGTTACTATGAGGTCCATCGGGCCGCTCTCGTGTGCTGTCAGGTGGAATGGCCGTGAGGATTTTGATGACCTCATTATTGGGTTCACGAAACCGCATATGGTAGTACCACTCGTCATTTATCTCGAATGGTTTTACGCCGGAGCAGATAGGATGATTGTGGGCTAATTCGGTTTTTACAAGTGTCCAATGGGGATTGACTGACCAGTCCGTCTCAAAGAATCCGCCGATCCAATTGAGAAATTCTGGGCCACCTTTTTCTTTTGGTACCTCAACACCGTAGTGAAGACACGCAACGCCAACACCACGTTTTGCTAGGGCATCAATTTGCGCAAGTCTATTACTCTGAATGACAGGATGCCCTTTACCGCCGTCAGAGAATAGGAGAATCCCATCAGCATTATCAAAGGCAGTTGGATCTTCTGGCCAGCCATTTGTGTATACCGCCGTGATTAATTTCTCACCGATTGATTTTTCAAGGCACTTCTGGAAGAGCAGGCAGCCCGCTCTGAACTCATGTGCTCCTTGAGCATGGCTGGCACGCCCGGCTAGTAGAAGCAATTTCTTGCGGCCGTCGGTAAGCCGAAGGCGTTGCAGGTGAATGTCTTTAAATTCAACCTTCATGGGTTGTCCGGCATGAAGTTGAAAGGCAAGTATTCCACTCATCGATTGCTTGCCACCTTCGTTGTCGGTTGTTTCCGACATCAATGTTCCGTTGATGAAGTGTTGGAGATGATTACCGCGGGCAAGAATGCGGTATTGATTCCAGTCGCCACTCTTAATCACAGACTGGAGGTTCTCGCTTGTGCCAATAGGGCTACCATATTTCTTGACTCCATTGTCATTAAGTGTGGTTCTTTCGCCTCGTTTCGTAACAATCCCTCGGCCACCTTGTTCATAGAGAATCCCGCTGTAGTTGCTTCCGGCCTCCATGTCAGCCTGGTATCCGGTGACACGAAATTCACCTAGATGCTGGCTTCGGTATTGAATCCCACTATTGCCGTCAGTAATCCGGTAGGAGAGCGTGAGTTCAAAGTCGTCAACGGTTCCTTGTCGCCATATAAGGTATGTCGTCTTCTCTAACGGCGTTGTTGTTTCGCCAACAAGAACACCATTATCGACTCGCCAGAGTTCATGGTCTCCTTCCCATCCCTCGAGTGATTTACCGTCAAAAATCGCAATGGAGTCATCTTGGCCGGAGGCAGAGTTGAGAATTGCAGTGTCAAGAAATGGTAATGCAATAATAAGGGGTAAAAGTATTACAAGTGTATTTTTTGAACCTGAGCAAAGCGTCATCGTGTTGGTCCTCGAGAGTTGAGACACCGAACAGCAGAATGCCGGTGTGTCCGCATGGCCGGATCAGCAGAGCTGCTTTTCGCTAGAGGAAAGTATTGCAGGATTGGCCCTGCGAAACAACAAACGCCCAATGGTAGCGGTCTCGGTACCAGCTCAGGTTATGGAGTGGGCGTAACAAGATGATCGGCGTCAAAGTAGTTTTCTTCGAGTCCGAATAGTTCGAGAAACCCATCGATTCGAACAACTTTGATACCCAGTTTATTGGCCTGCTGAAGGTTTATTATACGTCGCTGCTTTGCTGCTTCATCCCACCCTCGAGTTTCACCTGCAACACCAGTCTGGTTCGGAACACCGGCGTCAACCAATAAGGAAGTTGAATGGCTCACCGTTTGGGAAACATCTCCTCCAACTTTTTGAATGAGGTCTTCAAGTTCTTGGTCGTCCGTTTCAGAATCACGATCGATTTGTATATGGCCAACAAAAACAACCTCCAGTGGCATAAGAGGACTCCAGAGGCTTGTCGCAACCGCGTCACCTTCGACGATCGGATTATAGTTTGACGTATTGAGGATCCGACCACGTGCAACCGTTCCAGATTCTATCGAGACGATTTCAAGAATTCCCTTTTTAGCAGAAATGAGAGGCATTTGTTCTAAGGGTTCGTATGCAAAAAAGAGCATGCCAGGTCGAATTCCAATTGTTCGAGGGAATCGAACGAGGATGGACTTTTCAAGTTCATTGACAACAACAACTCGACCGTCAAAACCATCGATACGGTCGTCTGCCGGTGTCGCTGCCAAGATGTATTGCTGTAAGGTTGGGTCGGCTACTCGCATCGCGCCGAGAACCTGATTTTGTTGGTTGATTAGTTTGTCACGGACCGTCAGTTCCTCGAGAACAATCGCGACCTGGTCTGCGGCGTTTTCAGCGGCAGAGAATCTGTCTCGACGACTTGGTGAGATATAGGGACCAACCTCGTCATGAATTTGCTTTTCCAGATCAGCCAGCCGTGCTGCTTTGTCGTTTGCTGCGTTCAGGTCCTGGGTAAGTTTTTGTGTTTCTGCCGCAAACTTTGCAGCTGCTTCTTCACGGGCTTTTCCAATTACATCAATTTCTTTTTGCTTCTCATCCATTGTTTCACTATGAGAAGATTGTATGTCCTTAAGGTTTGTTTGAACTGACTTGAGTTTATCTTGGAGATCACGATTCTCTGCCGACAGGCTTGCGTTATCGCTATTCGCACTTTTGAGTGCGTTGTCAAATGTTTTGATGAGTTCACGGTATGTGGGGGTTGCGTTTTCCTCACCACCGTATTTCTTTGCTTTTTCCTGGAGACCTGCCAGATCTTTATCAACAGCCTCGATTGAGTCGCCTTCGTTTACACCAATTCGTGCTTCAAGCAGTTCCTTTTGGGATTGTTCGGCAGTGGTAAGGTTCTGTCGTGCTTCATTTGCAGCCTTCTCTGCTGCTTCCTTAGCGACCTTGGCATCCTCATTTTGAGCATAGAAGACATAGGTCGTTACTGCCAAAACAAATGTGCACATGACAAAAATGATCAGAGCAATCGTAAGAGCCTGAACGGCACTTGCCTTTTTTTTAGCCATTATTTTTTACAGTTCAATTTGTTTTTGAGTAATCTTCAGTTGGCGTAACGCGTGAACATAATCACCTGACACCAGAGAGGAAATATTCATTCCTAGTTAGATCTTTACTGCCAAGTTAAATCGACCGAATTTTCAGGAGGATCGAGCCTGTGATCGATTATAAGGTTCGTGCGGACGGCAAAGGCAAGATGGTGCCGTAGCAAGCCGATTATGAGGTTTGGTGGGTTTGTCGTGGTCAGCACCAGTTACGGCCGTTTTCTCCGTGCAAGTGAGTGTATGTACTGGATGAGGTCCGGTTCCAGAGCGTCTGGTGTTGTACCAAATGCAGTTTTGAACGCAGCCATGCGGTCGGCTGCGGAGTCCTTCCCAAGCGGCTCTTTTGCATCAAAACGTGCAACATACGAACAAAAGGCATCTTTTTTCATGGTTGCCAGAAACGAGACGAAGACCCACGCGTGTGCGTACGCAACGAGTGCTTCGTCGGGGTCATGAAATGGGTTGTCATCTGCAATAAAGCGTGAAATAAGGCCTGGTGTGAATTGCTTTACCACCAACTCAAGCCGGGTGGTATTAATGGCTCCAATCGATCGCCACCCCCTGGAGTTCGTGAGGTCGGGTGTCTCGAAGTATGTTGCAATTCCTTCGCTCAGCCAGACTGGCGTTGGAGAAAGCCGGACGTGCAGGCCAGCGTTGAATGCGAGTTGATGGGTTGCTTCGTGTACAAGTGTTGCAATAAGACTCGAGGCTCGGGGGTTTCGTAAAATCTCGGTACCGACAGAATGAGAAGATTGGCTCGGTGTCCTATCAGTCGAGTCACTTCCTGTAATGTCATAGGTAGTGATTCGATTTGTCAATTGATTGTAGTATCCAACAATGCTTTGAGAGGCATTTCCAACTTCTTTTTTGGCTGCACGTTCATAGTCGTTGCGATTCGAATAGATGATGACTATAAGAGGCTGATTGGGCTGACTGACATCGAGTCCAGCCTGTGACCAAAAAGCATGAAAGCCGCTGAAAAGTCGCTCGAGTAGGGCTGCTGACCAGCGGGCATACCCGAGTGAGGTGTCATAGCAAATCACGTAGTGTCGAGTCGTGAGAAATGTAAACCCTGCTGGAAGTTCAGCTACGATTTCTTGCCCTAACTCTTTTGGGGTAAGCAGGTACTCGTCATCAAAAATTTCACGATGGGCAACAGTTTCACCCGGAATAACGTGAAGCAACTGTTTGTTGTCTTCAATCAGAAGGCTCCCGTCCTGAGCTTCTACAAGAAGTTTTCCACGCAGCGTTTGGTGGTCACCCTCAGATGTCTGCTGAATCACCTTAAGTATGCTGTCGTTTTCTTCTTTCATTACAGGAGGCGACGAAAGAAGCTGCGCTGCGAAGAGAGCAATGAGAACAGGTGCCAAGCAGAGGCAGAAACAGCGTTTACCCATAAACGGTACCACGTATTCTAAGAGGAAAAGGCAGACCACTACTGTACCGTACGCCTGCATGTATGCTCGAGGCTCTTTTATTGAGAATTCGAGGCCTAGAAGCGCACCCGCCACGGCGATCTAGGCAAAGCAGGTTGTCTGTTTTCTTGTTTATAAGGCCGCTTTGGTGTTGGTGTAGCATCGAGTGAATGAGTACTTTCCCTGCTGAAGAGTATCGGTTCCTACACTCTGCGTTTCAAAGGGCTTTTTACACAATGTCACTATGTCTGTTTCAGAGTCGTCCCACGGTCACACCAAAAAAAATGAGATTTGTAGCTTTGCTTTTTTGGTGTTTTCTCAGTTTTTGTTTAGGTGGCTGTGCAAGTTCCCTTCCTTGGATAAATTCGCAACAGGCTGCAATTGAAAAAGAAAAGTATGGGCTTAACGCAGACCAGAGAATTAAGGAACTGAGGCAACAGGCGAAGAAGTCAAGAAATGATGATTCCGAGGCACAGGCAGAGTTTTCAAAAGAACTTGTAAATGAAATGTTGGCCGAACATGATCCTCGGGTGAGAGCTGAAATACTGCATCTCTGCGCTGATTTCGACAACCCGGCCTCACGTGCAATCTGTGTAGGTGGACTCGATGATCCAGATACACTTGTTCGGATCGCTGCCTGTGATGCCTGGCTTCAGATTGGTGGAGATGAGGCCGTTCAGTATCTGGCTAATCGTTACCGGAGTGACGACGATGTGGACGTACGCCTTCATGCGATACGAGATCTTGGTGCGCTCGGTAATGAAGCGGCGATACCCGTACTTGCCGAAGCACTTGAGGCGCCTGATCCTGCAGTTCAATTTCGAGCGGTGGCGTCACTCAAGGAAGTGAGTGGTCGTGACCTTGGGAATGACGTGAATGCGTGGCGTGAATGGGCGGTAGATCCTGCTGCATACCGTGAAGAATGGTCAGTTGCTGAGGTATGGCGAAAGATTTTCTAGGGTTGAAAAAGCCAAAAAATTAAAAATTAACTCAAGTTTGATTCCTGAAAATTAGCTATTCGTTCCGCATTTTCTGCTTCCAGTTGTTTGAAATACAGACGCATTCGTTCAAATACGACTGAAATTCCAGAGCGATCCTCGTGCAGCAATGGCTTTCGCCAGAAATCTGTGAAGGATATGGGAGTTTTCTAGTTATAGAGTCTGGAGAGGTTCTTTCGGTCTCTGGTCGATAGCCGGTTTCCTGATTGGTTCCGGCCGATAACCACCGTATCTGTATCAGCAGATCGAGACCTCCTTGAGTTTCCAGTTTCTTGCGCTCACATGGGTGCCAGGGATTTCGGTGTGTTGATGCCATTACGGGGCTTACGTCAGGTGTGCCACAGAAGGTCTGTGGAGTGACGGATGCTATACGAATCGAATCCTCAACTTGACGCGACCACTGTGCCACTATCCCCTCCTGTCATCGATGTAAAAACAGAGCCCACTCGTGGCAGAGATTGTGTACCTCTTTGGTTTCGAAAGTGGGGCCTGCTAACTGCGGCTGTCATCGGTGCTCTGATCTGTATTGTTTTTGTTGAGGGGCTGATCTTTGCGGCCACCCCACGGTCGGGGAATTTTTTCAGTAGGCTTCTCCGCTCAAATGAGCCGCCTCCGCAACTGATCTCTGTACCGTTGCCGAGGCCACCGACAGTCGCTGAAAAGCAAGCAGGCAGAAGAAAGCTGGCAGGCATTCCAACGAAAGAATCAAAGAAGCCTTCTGCAGCAAAAGTTGAATATGATTGGGAGTCTTTTGTTCGTTTCGCTGAGGCATTTCACGCTGTTGGTGAGCATGTTACTCGTGTTGCTATTGACCCAACGTATGGCCCCGATGAGCAGCCGAAGTACCAGCCCATTTTTGATGCTTCAGAGTTGGCTGTGATTGAGGAGCAACGAGTTGCCTCCTCGTTGGGCAATAGTGCAGGAGGGAGGCAGACTGCTGTTCGTGTAACCGCAGCCTCATCAAACCCATATGCAAGTAAGAAACCAATCGGGTCACTGCCGCCAAAATCTGCAAGACTTCAGCGTCTGCGAGTGAGGATCGCTCAGACGCTTGCGACCTATCAGCGAAGGCCGATGAATACCTCCCATCATAGCCCGTGGGAAATTATGCATGGCTTTGTGGGTTTCGGTATTCCCACAAAGATTCGCGTCGGTGGCCCGCGAGGGGAGTTAGTCAATGCAATCGGTTGGATGAATTCCGGTGGGCGGTGCCGGGGGCAGGTCATGCTTACTTTGCGAGATGAAAGGCCACATGCTTTATACGGTGTAGGCCTGCAAGGGCATTCGGCTCAGTACCTCGCGATCCTCGCTCAATGTCGAGTCTCGGCAAAGTCACCTCTCCTACTTGGAGGGAAGAACTTTACCGTTGCGGACCTTATCGAAGATGAAAAACTGAACTGCCGTTCTGGGACAGAATTAACATTCGCACTAATCGGGCTTGCCCATTATCTGCCTACAGATGCTGTCTGGCGGAGCAGTGACGGAGAAATGTGGTCGCTTGAGCGTTTGATGCAAGAGGAAATTAGCCAGCCAATTCGAACAGCGCCTTGTGGCGGAACGCATCGCCTTTTTAGTCTTGCGTATGGTTGTCAGCGACGACTCAAAGCAACGGGACAATTGGATGGGGTGTATCAGCGGGCCAATACCTATGTTCGAGAATATCAGCATCTGACACTGCAGCGTCTGCAAAATAGAGATGGTTCATTCAGTACTGAGTGGTTTAAGTACCCCGACAATCGAGATGACGATATTGATCGAAAAGTGCAAACAACGGGGCATATTTTGGAGTGGCTTGTTGCTTCTCTAGATCAAGAGAGGCTTTACGAGAATCGCATCATTGCCGCCACAGAGTTTATCGCCACAGCGCTCGCTCGAGAGCCAGGACGAAACTGGAAAGACGGCCCTCTTGGGCACGCACTACACGCTTTGTCGATCTATCAAGAGCGAGTCTGGGGTGTGGTACTCCCTGGAAATGTGGTTGCTTTTACCGGACCAATGAAGGCGGCGGCGACAGTCGAAGTGGCTCGATCTGATGAAGAAATTCGCCAGGCGACGCTGCCGAACGATGATAAGACCCGGTTGTAAATCGTCTTTCTTGAATGCGAAGCGAGTCACCCGTACCTTTCTGGTAGGAAATTCCTACGGCGTGAGCATTTTTCAGTCTTCCCGGTCAGCAGCCATGAGCACACTGGTACTCTCTCAACAGCTTGTGCAAATCCTTGAAACCGCATCCCAGCTCGTCGATGTGACTGATTCGGCGGCGTTGCTTCTCGTGGTGGAGCAACGACTTGACTGGTCACGGCTTCGTGACCTACTCGGTACTCAAACAGTATTGGTAGCATCAGATGATGAATCGCATCTTTCTGGTGTTACCGACCATGGAATGAGTCGGATTATGATCGATGTGACTGGTCTTCCCGTGCATGAGAGGCTAACTCAAGCTCTGCTTGAGTGTGTCGCTGAAGACAAGATAGGTCCAGAATCTCAAGTGGTCGCTGCTTACAGTGGGTTTGAGGCGGGCACAGTAGATTCCGTCAGTGTGCTCCGGTTGACGGAGCACCTTGGCCAGTTGACAAGTCGCGACCTACGAAACCTTGATACAAAAGTGCCACTTGAGACACTCAAGGTAGTAGTTGATATGGCTGTTGAGATTGGCCGTGAGGGGCGAGAAGGAAAGCCTGTCGGCACACTCTTTGTCGTTGGCGACGCTCGAAAGGTTATTCAGTCCAGTCATTCCACAGGATTTGATCCAGTTCGTGGATACAATCGGGGTGAACGGAAGCTCAACGATGGTCGTGTTCGGGAAGGGCTGAAAGAAATAGCACAGCTTGACGGTGCGTTTGTTGTTAGCGCTGATGGAACAATTGAAGCCGCGGCTCGCTATATTGATGCATCAGCAGAAAGTGTTTCTGTAGCAAAAGGTCTTGGGGCGAGGCATTGGGCGGCAGCGGCAATCACGCGAAGGACGAAAAGTGTAGCTGTTGCTGTGAGTGAAACGAGTGGCACAGTCCGCATTTTTCAGAACGGTGAAGTCATTCTACGAATCGAGCCATTTCGACGTGCTATGAAGTGGAAAGACTTCGAGTACGAGCCACCGAGCGGTGACTAGCGTGCAGGCATGGGTCGCTGGTCCCAGCGTGGATTCTGCGGTGGCTTGTTCTCTGCGTAAACAGTACCTGTGCAGAACCCACTGACCACGCGTGTTTTGGTCTTGTCTTGCATGTGGTCGAAGTAGTCCACCGGGTGGTATGATCTACACACCACGCTATGGCACAAAAAAAAACTCAAAACGATGTCGATCTCTCAGGGCAGACGGTCTGGGTTATTGACCTCTTCTCTCGCGTCTATCAACTCTTTCATGCCTTGCCTGAAATGAGTAGTCCCGAAGGGACGCCGGTCTCGGTCGTATTTGGTCTCACGCGTGATCTGATTGACATTACAGAAAAGAAAAAACCAAACTATTTGTTTTGTGGCTCTGATACGCCAGAGCCAACCTTTCGTCATAAGCAATTCGAGGCTTATAAGGCAACGCGTTCGGAGATGCCTGCGGACCTTGTTCCGCAGTTGCCTCTGGTGAAAAAATTGCTTGAAGTGTTCGGTGTCCCGTGTCTTGAACTTGCTGGCTTCGAAGCTGATGATCTGCTTGCAACGCTTGCAGTACGAACAGTTACCGCTGGTGGTGAATGTACTCTTGTTACATCAGACAAAGACGCTCGACAGCTTCTTGGACCACATGTTCGGCTTCTGAATTTACGAAACAATGCCTTTATTGGTGAGGCTGAACTACTGGCGGATTGGGGGATAAGGCCGGATCAGGTTGTCGATTATCTATCGCTTGTGGGCGATGCGGTCGATAATGTGCCGGGCATTCCTGGTATTGGTCCCAAGATTGCATCTAGCCTTTTGCAACAGTTCGGAACACTTGAGGAAATTCTCTCTCGTTGCGACGAGGTCAAAGGGAAAAAGCGTCAAGAGAACATTGCCTTGCACGGAGATACTGCGAGGCAGGGCCGAAGTCTCATCCAACTTGAACTCAATACGCCAATCCAGATTCCGTGGGAATCAGCTGTTGTTGAGCGTCCGGATCCGGAGCCACTTATCCAGTTTTTGCAGCAGCTGGGTTTTAAGACGCTTGTAAAAAAAGTACAGAGTCTTTCCCGTGGTGCGACTTCTGTCGCCAAGCCGTCAAAACCCGATGGTCAAGGGCTCTTGACGCTTGGTGATGAGAACCAGCGCGAACATGCCGGCTATCCGGCTCCTGTGCTGCCAGCAAAGGCCTCTGCAGTAACAGCAGCTGTTAAAAAGCTGCGAGAAAGCCTTTCGACTGGTGGTTGTTTGGTCGTGTGTGTAACTGAGTCTGCAGCGCGAGGCCGAAGCAAAGCCGGCGAGCCGCCGGTGTGGTCAGAAGTTACTGGACTGGCTCTTCTGGCTCACACGGATGCAGATTCTCAGTCGAGTATTTGGTTTTCCGCAAAGCAGATCACATCCTCCGAACCGCTTCGGAAATTATTATCTGATCCTCGAGTGCCAAAAGTTGGCTATGACCTGAAACGACAGGTAGTTGCCCTGTCTCGACTTGGTGTTGAGCTGACTGGCCTGCAATTCGACACTTTGATCGCAGGTCATCTCCTTGATGCAGGGCAGCGGAACCAAGGGCTTTCTGATCTCCTGGAACGTTTTGCCGATGGTGGCTCATCAGGGGGTAATGTTCAGAACGTACCTCAGACAGCTGAGCAGGCCGCATCTTCTTGCCACGGTATTGCGTCACTGAATGAGAGGCTCTCTGAGGAAATTCAAGCCGGTGGGTTTGGCTCTCTTTTTTCTGATGTAGAACTGCCGCTGGCGGAAGTACTTTCCGGAATGGAGAGTCGGGGCGTTCGCGTTGATACGAAACTGCTTTCTGGGTTGTCAGAAGACTATTCATCACAAATAAAAATACTTGAAAAAGAATCACACGAATTGGCTGGGCATGCATTCTCACTTTCCTCACCGTTGCAAGTTCGAACGGTACTGTTTGAAGAGCAGGGCCTACCAGTCGTCAAGCGAACAAAGACGGGACCGAGTACAGATGCCGAAGTGTTAGAAGAGTTGGCCCCTCTTCATGAATTGCCAGCCAAACTTCTGCAGCATCGCAAGTATTCAAAGCTTAAGAGTACATACGTAGATGCACTTCCGTTCCTTGTTGATCCGCGAACAGGCCGCATTCATACCACATTCAATCAGACTGTTACGGCAACAGGAAGACTGAGTTCAAGCGATCCGAATCTTCAAAACATCCCAATTCGAACCGCAGAAGGGCAGCAGATTCGGTCTGCTTTCCAGCCAGCGGAGGAGGGGTGGCAATTTCTTGCTGCAGATTATTCACAAATCGAACTTCGTATTCTTGCGCACCTTTCTGGTGACGCTGCGATGCTGGCAGCGTTTCGTAACGAGGAGGATATCCATACTCGAACGGCGGCGGCCGTCTTTGAAGTGGAATCAGAAGAGGTGACGTCTGAAATGCGGCGGACAGCGAAAGCCGTAAATTTTGGGATTCTTTATGGACAGTCAGCGTTTGGGTTGGCGAAGTCGCTTGGCATATCCCAGCCTGAGGCAGCGGAATTCATCGCAGCATATTTTGAGAAATTTTCTGGTGCATCTCAATTTATCGATGATGTGCTTGATCGGTGTCGGGTTGAACGAGGCGTGGCGACGATGTTAGGAAGACGGCGGGCAATAGACGGTGTTCGTGATCATGCAGGACGTCGAGGTGCCGGTGGTGTCTTTGCGCTTTCCTTGCCGGAACGGACTGCAGTGAATACTGTCGTACAGGGCTCTGCTGCAGATCTCATTAAACTGGCGATGCTGAAAGTGGCCCGGCGGCTCGTTCGCGACAAGTTGTCGTCGTTTCTTGTGCTTCAGATTCATGATGAGTTGCTCTTTGAATATCCAGATGCTGAATCTGAGCCACTTCAGTCACTTGTGGTGCATGAGATGGGAAGTGCCATGGATCTTACAGTGCCGCTGGAAGTTTCAGTACAGACTGGAGCAACATGGGCTGACTGTGAAAAATAAAGGTCGTCAGTATGACTGTCGTGGGTCTTATTGGAAAAATTGGAGCAGGGAAAACAACAGTTGCCAATCTGTTGCTGCAGCACGGTGCGGTTGTCATTGATGCTGATGCGTTAACACATGATGCCCTAAAGGATCAGAGAGTTCAGGAGCAGATCCGAACGCGTTTTGGTGCCAGTGTCTTCACGGACAATAAAATTGATCGTTCACGTCTAGCGGAATGTGTCTTTGGCAATCAGCCAGAGCACAAAAATGCATTGAAGGATCTAGAGGACATTATCCATCCGAGGGTTCGGAAATCGCTCGAGGAACGGCTCCGGATGATTGCCCAGGGTGAAGTCGACCATAGAGCAGGAAAGACGGTTGTCGTGCTTGATGTGCCGTTGCTCGTGCAGGGCGGGCTTCACAATCGTTGCGATCGACTTATTTGGCTTGAGTGTGAGGATTCTGTAAGGCATCGTCGTTTAGCGGTCCGTGGGCTATCTTCTGAACAGGTTGCAGCACGAGAAGAAGCGTGGAGTCAAGGGTTTCCAGACGACTCGTCCTCTTTCCAAGCGGTTTCCACCGTGGATACATCAGTCGATATTGCCTATACTCGTAAAGAGATTGAGAAGCTTTGGGAGGAACTCACGCACGATTCATCCTAAAGTACATTCTCGATTCCCGCCCCACGTCCTTCCACTGGTTTGCTTGCAACGAATTGTATTGAGGTCACCTGGCCTCATGTTTTTCTTCATTGAAAAGCGTTGTTGCGAAGTGAATCTCATTTCGAGAGCTGAAGTTTGATGTCAGACAACGATCACAGCCCGAAGGGTCTGCCAAACGACCCTGAAAACACGCCGCTATCTATCGCTGAGGAGATTGCGACGGAAATTGATGCTGATGATGTAGAAGTGCGGGAGCGGTATGACCTGCTCAAGCAGAACGATACGAAAATTGCTGAACTACAGAAGCTCTCAATGGCAGAACTCATTGAGTTGGCTCGGTCTGAAAAAATTGCTGAAATCGCAGGTGATAAAAAGCATGATCTTATTTTTAAAATTCTGAAAGAACGAGTGAAGCTCAATGGGCTTATGTTTGGTGAGGGAACACTTGAGATTTTACCAGACGGCTTTGGTTTTCTGCGGAGTCCGGATTATCACTACTTGGCATGCCCGGATGACATTTATGTTTCACCAAGCCAGATACGACGCTTTGGTCTTCGCAATGGCATGAGTGTTGCGGGTCAGATTCGGCCCCCAAAGGAAAGCGAGCGTTATTTTGCGCTGCTCCGTATTGAGGCAATTAATGGTGATGACCCTGCACGACTCTCTAGCAATGTGTTCTTTGATGAACTCACTCCACTTCATCCAGACAAAAGAATTCAATTAGAGACCTCTGCTGACGAGTTGTCGACACGAATCGTTGACCTGATTGTGCCGATTGGATTCGGTCAGCGAGGGCTTATTGTGAGCCCTCCGCGTGCTGGAAAAACTATCCTTCTGCAGAAGATGGCCAAGGCGGTGTTGGCGAACTATCCCGAGGCATTTGTTTTCATGCTTCTGATTGATGAGCGGCCAGAGGAAGTCACCGACATGGAACGTCATGTGCAAGGGCCGGGTTGTGAAGTAATCAGTTCGACGTTTGATGAAAATGCAAGCCGGCATGTTCAGGTGGCTGATATGGTGATTGAGAAAGCAAAGCGGCTCGTTGAATATGGGAAAGACGTTGTTATTTTCCTGGACTCGATCACTCGTCTTGCACGAGCTTGGAATTCTGAGGTTCCAAACTCAGGGAAGATTCTCTCTGGTGGTGTTGATGCGAACGCCTTGCAAAGACCGAAGAGGTTTTTTGGGAGTGCTCGGAAAGTAGAGGAGGGCGGTTCGCTCACAATCGTCGCAACGGCTCTTGTCGACACAGGAAGTAAAATGGATGATGTGATCTTCGAAGAGTTTAAAGGGACCGGGAACCTTGAGATTGTCCTTGATCGTCGTTTGGTCGATAAGCGAGTATACCCGGCGATTGATATCAATCGCTCTGGTACGCGACGTGAAGAAATGCTTCTTGATAGTGATGAATTTCGACGAACAAGCGTATTGCGAAGAGTGCTTAGTGAAATGAATCCACCCGACGCGATGGAGTTGCTTATCAACCGTTTGTCAAAAACAAGCTCGAATCATGAGTTTCTGCAGAGTCTGAAGTCTTGAGGCAAACATGCGGGTTTCATCACAATCTGTTCCACCAAGCGAAGCAGTTGCAGGCTGCAAGACCTACTCGCTACAAACGGCGTCCGCACCAGACGATGTTTGTGTCGCAATAGCTGTATCGAGATATAACGAGGCAATTACAGGCCGACTGGTGAACGGGGCAGTTGAGACGCTCAACGCAGCAGGTGTTTCATCTGACCGAATTGAAATAGCAGAAGTACCCGGCGCTTTCGAGTTGCCGCTTGCTGCTGCTACGCTCGCCCGTAGTGGGAGATTTGCAGCGGTGCTTTGTCTCGGCGCAGTCATTCGTGGTGAGACAACTCATGATCAACACATAAACACAGCGGTTGCCAATGGTGTGGAGAATGTTGGTCGGCAGTATGGAATTCCCGTTCTCTTCGGATTATTAACCTGTGAGACACGAAGTCAGGCGGAGGCTCGAGCAGGAGGTGATGTTGGTAATAAGGGCGATGAGTGTGCCGAGGCTGCAATAGCCATGATGAATCTGCTCGAAGATCTTTCTAAGAATTGATTCATCATCTCGTAAGTCTCCACTATACTTGTTGTTTATTCTTTCTGTTCCCATTCAATTGTTCGGATTGCTTAACTATGTCGACCCGCCGTCGTGCCCGCGAAGTTTCTCTTCAGGTGTTGTATCAGTTTGATCTTAATCCTTCGGCTGCCTCGATAGATTTCAAGCCTTTTTTGTATGCAAGGCTCCAGGATTCGGCTTCGGTCGTTTTTTCAAAGGCACTTATTGAAGGTGTTTCGCAACATCAGCAGCAGATTGACGGTCTTCTCGATCAGCGGAGCGAACACTGGCGAGTAAGCCGGATGGCTACAACTGACCGAGCCGTTTTGCGGCTGGCGGTGTTTGAACTCGCCTGTTCCAATACACCCGGGCCAGTTGTTGTTGATGAGGGTATTGAGCTTGCGCGTCGCTATGGTTCAGCCAATTCAGCTCCATTTGTGAGTGGAATACTTGGACGTTGCCTTGATGATCGAGAATTACTTCAGAAGACACTACAAGAAGACGCACAACCAGCCGATGCCTAGGTCAGGCAATCTGTTTCTCTTTTTCTTTCAAGATAAATAAATAGTTATGGCATTATTTCGCTTCGGAAAATCTTCATCAGAATCCTCGTCGAGTGAAGAAGGGCAGGCTGTTGCAGCCAAGCCCGGTGTTTTTGATCGTCTTCGAGCGGGTCTGTCAAAAACAGCACAGGTTCTCAATACAGATGTCCGCGATTTGCTGAAGCAAGAAGGGCGACATGTCGATGCGTCGTTTCTTGAGGAACTTCGTGGGGCTCTTGTGCGGACTGATATGGGGCCTTCTGCGGCTGAATCAATTGTGAAAGATGTCGGAGAGCGGCTGCGTGCACGAGTGGTCGATCCGGAAGTCGTGGTCGAATCAATTCGCCGAACGCTCTCTGAAAAGCTCGCGGGAACAACTGGGGATCTCATCAAGTCAACAGCCGGGCCAACAGTTATTCTGGTGACGGGTGTGAATGGATCAGGAAAAACCACATCAATTGCGAAGCTGACTCGACGCTTTACCGAGGCAGGACTTCGAGTTGTTCTTGGAGCAGGTGATACGTTTCGAGCCGCTGCCGTGGAGCAGCTTTCGATGTGGGCAGGTCGTCTAGGAGCAGAAATTGTGCGGGGTGAACCGAACTCTGATCCCGCGAGTATCGCTCATCGGGCAGTCTCACAAGCTGTCGAAGGAGACTTTGATATTTGCATTATTGACACAGCAGGAAGACTCCAGAATCAATCAAATCTAATGCAGGAACTTGGAAAAATCCGTCGTGTGATTAGCAAACAGATTCCTGAGGCACCTCATGAGGTGTTCCTCGTCATTGATGCAACAGCTGGTCAGAACGCGTTATCTCAAGCGGAGGGTTTCAAGGAAGCCGCTGGCTGCACCGGAATCGTTCTTGCCAAGCTCGACGGGTCTGCTCGAGGAGGGGTGATTGTGCCCGTAGCCGAACGCTTCGGTTTGCCAGTCAAATTCGTGGGACTTGGTGAATCAGCAGATGATCTTGCGACGTTTGATCCTGAGGCATTTGTGAATGCCATGCTGGAAGACGTCCTGCGGGCTTAAAATCCTCCTGTTCCTTCTATTTTTACATTCGGGTCGTACCGGTTTGGGAAATTGTACGGCTTTCTTTTGTGTAAATCAGTTTTGTCACATTGATGTGACGATCATCCATTCGTGGTAATTAGAGCAATTTTTGGCGGGAATTTTTCTACTGATCCACACGCCTAACAGGTAGCAACGGATGCCACCTGATGATCAATACCTATGGATTGGGGAGTTTCGAACATGCGATTCCTAAAGTTTAAGCTGCCGCTGTGGGTAGCAGCTGGACTGGTAACGACAACGGTTGTTGGTGCCGAGCCAACGATGCCCTCACAGGTTGATACCAGCATTTATGATTCTTTTGCACAGGCTGAGGGTCAAGCGCCCGTCACGCTGATGCCACGTGCAGGCGTACCTGATGAGGACGTCTATCAGTATCGTGGAGCTGCACCACAAGAAGCAGCAATTGAAGAGGGAGCAACTCGTTACCTCGAAACAGAATTTTTGTTGAACCGAGGGATTGAAA